>JBBIJM010000008.1:0-46410 GCA_037445955.1 Syntrophobacterales bacterium | reverse complement strand
AACGGGAGAGAATAAATACTCCTTGACAATAACCCGCGGCCTCGTTAAAAAAGCCCGCAGCTACGTAGGCACCTGGATCGAGAGCTTTAAAAAACTGCCGATTTTGTCATTTCGACCGCAGGGAGAAATCTTAAACAGCCTAAATACATTAAGATTTCTCGTCGCCTAAGCTCCTCGAAATGACATTATTCAAGGCTTTCATCTTTAGAGTGAGCGTAAAAATCTGTTAGGAGGAAGGTATGAAGAGGATATTTCTATGTGGCGCCCTGGTCATGGGGATCATTGCTCTCTGGTCGACCGCCGCCCTGGCTGCCCCGGAGGCATCGGGCGGCGATTACGGCAAGGTGATTGTGATTGCAGTCTGTATCTTCACCGCCGGGTTGACCATGGCCGTAGGAACCATCTCGACGGGTATTGCCATGGGAAA
Organism: Syntrophobacterales bacterium; assembly: GCA_037445955.1. Lineage (GTDB taxonomy): Bacteria > Desulfobacterota > Syntrophia > Syntrophales > CAMTWB01 > JBBIJM01. The sequence continues at coordinate 45,983 of JBBIJM010000008.1, read as the reverse complement.
CGGACTTAACGGGGCAACCACCGCCGTGGGAAGAAATCCCGAAGCCCAGGGAAAGATCATGCTGACCATGATGGTCGGTATGGCGATGATCGAGTCCCTCGCTATCTATGCCCTGGTCATCACTCTGGTGCTGCTCTATGCCAATCCGCTGCTTAAATATATCTTTGGCTGAGATTTAAATATTAATAAGGAGAGGGGCGGGATTCGCCCTTCTCCATTTTCTTGCCTTCAAATAACAGGTTCAAGTGGGCTCCCCCGGGATCGGGTGATCATCTCGGGTATTCTTTTGTCTCCGCCGTCGCAGGCGTCGATCTTTATTTTTTCGCTGTTTTTCCCTTTCCAAGGATTTCCTTGCCCCCCCTTGAGCCTCGCTTAGCCGATCCAGCAGCTCTCTCCTTGCCAGAAAACGGTTTACCGTCTGGGAGCGGTCCTTCTGGCATTTGACCGCAACGCCCGAGGGGAGGTGAACGAGATAGACGCAGGAGGAAGTCTTGTTTACCTTCTGGCCGCCGGGTCCTGAGGAACGGATAAAGGTTTCCTTAAGATCGTCCTCCCTTACCCCCAGGCGGGCCATCCGCTCCGTCAGTTCCTTCAATTTTTCCGGTGATACCGCCATGACCGGGGGTGGCGCCTCAGGGCTTTCCTTAAGAAATTATCTCAATCCACGATTCTTTCAGGACCGTCTCGGCCAGGGCAGGGTTATCCGTCTCGATGATGACAGCCTCTGCGGTGCCTTCCCCGATCCTGGCCGGATAGAGCCGATGAATGATCAGGTCGGCCCGGTCCAGGAGCCGCAGGATGGCATGCAGTCCTCCCGGATGAGCGGGGATCAGGGCGGCGATCACCGGCTCTTCGGTGAAGGAAAAATTATAGCTCGTAAAGAAAGAGATCAATCTATCCGTTGATCTGGATACAAGATGGGCCTTGATCCCCTCCGGATGACTGGAGATATGAAGCGCCTGATAGGGCAGATCCTCCCGATAGAGGAGGGTGGAAAGCCGGGAGATGGCGCCGGGTAGGTTGCCGAGATTGACTGATACCTGCTTGATTGCCACTTATCTATCCTTCTTTATGGAGTGGGGTTTTCACGAATTCGTAACCCGCGGAAAAGGCCTTACGGTTAAGTTCGATGGCCGCCTTCTTTTTCCCCCCCAGGACCGCCTCAATGCTCCCAATGAAATAGTCCGGTGAAACAAGCGCAGTCGCCCGGATGAAGGCCCCCATAATGACGATATTGGCTGCCCGGGTATTTCCCAGATCGTAAGCTATTTCCGCAGCGGGGATCGGGAAGACCGTTACATCCCGGCGCCGGGGGGAGTCCTTTACTATGGAGGAGTTGAGGAAAACGGCGCCGTCCGGGGCTACATTGCTCTCGAAGGCCGCCAGGGACGGGGCGTTCATGGCGACAAGAAATTCCGGCCGGGAGGCGATTGGGGAGGCGATTTCCTCATCGCCTATCGAGACGGTGCAATGGGCCGTTCCGCCCCTTATTTCCGCGCCGTAGGTAGGCATGTAGGTTACCTGAAGGCCGGCGTCCATGGCGCTTCTGGCAAGCACATAACCCATCATCAGGACCCCCTGACCGCCGAACCCGGAAAAGACCGTCTTAAGCAGCATCGTCTTTACCCTTCCTTCCCCGGATATCTTTAAACACCCCCAGGGGAAACTCTCTGGTCATGATATCATCAACCCATTTCAACGATTCAAGCGGGGTCATCTTCCAGTTGGTCGGGCAGGGACTCAAGATCTCGACCAGCGAGTAGCCGACACCTTCGATCTGATACGTAAAGGCCTTTTTTAGAGCCTTTTTCGTCTTTACGATCCCGGCGGGTGAGGTTACCGAACATCGCTCCACATAGGCCGTCCTGCCCAGGGCGGCCAGGATTTCGCTCACCTTTACCGGGTAGCCCGTATCTTTAGTCTTCCTTCCGAAAGGCGAGGTAGTGGTTTTCTGGTCGCTGATGGTGGTAGGGGCCATCTGGCCTCCGGTCATCCCGTAAACGCCGTTATTGATGAAGATCACGGTGATGTTTTCCCCCCGGTTGGCGGCGTGGAAACTTTCGGCAATCCCGATGGCGGCCAGATCTCCATCCCCCTGATAGGTGAAGACCACCCGGTCCGGGAGGACCCTTTTGATCGCCGTCGCCATCGCCGGCCCCCGGCCGTGAGGGGCTTCGATCATGTCGATGTCGAGGTAGTTGTAGGCAAGGACGGCACAGCCCGTCGGCGGGACACCGATGGCGATCCCCCGGATATCGAGTTCATCGAAGACCTCGCCTACGAGCCTGTGGGCAATACCGTGCCCGCAGCCGGGACAGTAGTGAAATATGTTTTCCTTAATGCATCCTGGTCTGCCTGCCACCTTTTTCATTCATTCACCTCTTTCCCTAAGAAGGGGTCATTTCGAACAGAGCTCAGGCAGCCTGATAGGTGTGAAGGATAAAGCTGGTAAGTTCCGCCGGGGTGGGAACAACCCCTCCCGGCCGCCCGTAGAATTTGACCTCCGCCCGCCCCTGAAGGGCGAGATTTACATCCTCGACCATCTGACCGGTGCTCATCTCGAAGACGAGGAATTTCCGGCAAGACCCGGCAAGCCGGGCAAGGGCCGGGGCCGGATACGGCCAAAGGGTGATGGGACGGAAAAGCCCCACCTTCAAACCCTCTTGCCTCAGCCTCTTGATGGCCCCCTTGGCGACCCGGGCCGCGGTGCCGTACGCGATGATTACTATTTCGGCATCGTCTGCGAGATAGGTCTCGCACCTGGTTTCGGTTCTCTCGATGGCGGCGTACTTTCGCGCCAGCCGCCAGTTGTTTTCCTCCATCTCGAAGGGATCGAGGATCAGTGCCTTGATGACCTTGCTCCTGCCCCGGCCGGCCCCTTTGAGAACATATTTTTCATCGTAGCGCCTCGGCCGGGACTCTTTAAATACCACCGGCTCCATCATCTGGCCCATCATCCCGTCGGCAAGGATCATGACCGGACCCCGGTAGCGGTCGGCAAGATCAAAGGCCTCCATGGTTAAATCGGCCATTTCCTGGCAGGTCGCCGGGGCCAGAACGATGATCCGGTAGTCGCCGTGACCTCCCCCTTTGGTGGCCTGGAAATAATCCCCCTGGGAGGGCCTGATGTTTCCCAGCCCCGGACCGCCCCGCATGATATTGACGATGAGCGACGGGAGTTCATGGGCCGCAAGGGACGAGATCCCTTCCTGTTTGAGCGAGATCCCCGGGGAAGAAGAAGAGGTCATTGCCCTGGCCCCGGCGGCGCTGGCGCCGGCCACCATGTTCACCGCGGAGACTTCGCTTTCGGCCTGAATGAAGATACCCCCGGCCTTTTCCAGGTGCTCCGACAGGTATTCGGGGATCTCGTTTTGGGGGGTAATCGGATATCCGGCGAAAAAATTCAGACCGGCGCGGATTGCCGCCTCGGCAATGACGTGGTTGCCTGGGATGAGTACTTTATTCACGGTAAACCTCGATGGCAATGTCGGGACAAACCAGGGCGCAAAGACCGCAGGCCGTGCATTCCCCGCCGGTGGGGCTCGCCTGGACAGGCCGGTATCCCCGGGCGTTGAAGCTCTCCGACGGGGCGAGATGCTCCTGGCGGCAAACCTGGAGACAATAGTGACATTCCTTGCAGTATTCGGAAATGATCCTGACTTGTCCCTTGCGCTGACTCCCGCTTCTTGCCATGTCTCCCCCCTATCCGGCCGATGGACAGACTTTTCTGTCTAACCTTAAGCTAAAAGTCAAGTATAATTTTTCAAAAAAATGTTATGAAAGCTTTGCATAAGGACAAGGGGGGGCTTCGAAATGGCCTGGGGGTGATCGAGGCTGTCTCAGTTTAAAAGGGGAGGACCCATTTGGAGGTAATCGTACGCGGAATAAAGCTGGCTTTGGATGAAGGCGAGGGGCTCCTTCCCCAAAGGGTATCCAGGGTGCTGGGTCTGGCGGAAAATGAGGTCCGCTCCTGCCTTATCGTCAGGAAATCCCTCGATGCCCGCCGCAGGAGAGAACCTTTGTTCGTCTATACCCTGGCGGTTTCTCTCTCCGGGGAAATCAGGTTCCCGTCTGATTGCCCCGCGGGAATCTCGATTAAGACAGAGGGAAAACCGCTCCCGTCGTTTCCTGCATCTGTCCATCCAAGGAAATCCCGCCTCGCTGGTAAAACGAGGCGGCCGATAGTCGTCGGTTCGGGTCCGGCGGGGCTTTTTGCCGCCCTTGTCCTGGCTAAGTCAGGGCTCTGCCCGCTTCTTCTGGAGAGGGGGAAACCCGTTGAGGAGAGGGTGGGCGACGTCGAAGATTTCTGGCGAAGAGGCCGGCTCAATCCGGAAAGCAACGCCCAATTCGGGGAAGGGGGGGCGGGAACCTTTTCCGACGGCAAACTCACCAGCCGGACCGATCACCCGTACAGCGCCTGGGTGAAGAAGATTCTAGTAGAATGCGGGGCGCCCGAAAGCATTTCAATCGACGCCCGGGCCCATATCGGAACAGACCGATTGCGTAAGATTCTGCCTGTATTTCGACAAATGCTTCTGGATTCAGGGTGCGAGGTCCGCTTCGGTTCCCGGGTTACCGATTTCATTTTTTCTCGGGGGCGGTTTTCCGCAGTGGTGGTAAACGATCAACAGGAGATCGAGGCGGGAGGCTTGATTCTGGCAGCAGGGCAGAGCGCAGGCGACATCTATGAAAGGCTTGCCCATTTCGGCTTTGTCCTGGCCGCCAAACCCTTTGCCCTGGGGTTGAGGGTTGAGCATCCTCAGGAGTTGATCAACCGGATCCAATACGGCAAATGGAGCGGAAGGAAAGAACTGCCGCCGGCGGAATATTATTTGAAATCAACCCCCGGCGCTTTTGGCCGCCATGTCTACAGCTTCTGCATGTGTCCCGGCGGCCGGATAATCGGCACCGGCTCCGCAAGCGGCGAGGTGGCGACCAATGGAATGAGCGATTACTTGAGGGACGGCTCCCGGGCAAACAGCGCCCTCGTGGTAAATGTGAGGGCCGACGATATCCCCGGAGCCGACCCGTTAAGAGGACTCTCGTTCAGACGCCACTGGGAAAGAAGGGCCTTTATTCTGGGGGGAGGGGACTATTCGGCCCCGGGTCAGCGGCTGGGGGAATTCATGAAAGATCTCAGCCCTTCTCTGGGGGATAACACCGTTTGGCCGAAGGCTCGTCCCGCCGCCCTTAAAGAGACCCTGCCGCCTTTTGTGTATGAGGCCCTAAAAGGGGGAATCAGGGCCTTCTCCCGGCAGATGCCCGGTTTTGAGACCGAAGAGGCCAACCTATTCGGGGTCGAGACGAGGACCTCTTCGCCGGTGAGGATCTTGCGGGGCGACGACGGCTGCTGTCTTGCCCGGCCGGGAATCTACCCCTGCGGCGAAGGGGCCGGGTATGCCGGAGGGATCATCAGTTCGGCAATCGACGGGATCAACGGGGCCCTTAAACTCTCTCAGGCCAGGCCAGCACGATGAGATCGCCCCCGATCCTCTTGACCTGACTGATTTGCAGCGGCAGCGCGTTTCCCATCCTGTCCATGCCCAGATTTCCCACCGCCGAGATCCCGTTGCCCAGGATCTTCGGGGCGATAATCGCCACGATTCGGTCAACCAGCCCGGCCGCCAGAAAAGAGGTGATGATTCCGGCCCCCCCCTCCACCAGTAGCGAGGATATCCCCCTTTTTCCAAGGGCCTGAAGAAGGGCAAACAGGTCTACTTTCCCTTCTTCCGTTGCGGGGAGGGTCAGGATTTCTATCCCCTGATCCGCCAGGGCCTCTCTATTCCCCTCTGCCCGGTCCGTTGTGGCGATTAAGGTCTTTGCCTGATCCTGGCCTTTTAGGACCCTGGCTTCCCGGGGAAGCGACAGGCGTGAGGCGGTTACAATCCTCAAGGGATTCTTCCCCCGGACTAACCTGACGGTAAGTTCCGGGTCGTCTTGGCGGACGGTGCCGCTGCCGACGAGGATCCCGTCGTGAAGGCTGCGGAGGCGGTGGACGTAACGCCTTGCCCCAGGCGAACTGACCCAGCGGGAATCGCCGTTTTGGGCGGCGATGCGGCCGTCGAGTGTCTGGGCAAACTTCAACGTGACAAACGGAAGCCCGGTTGTGATATATTTTAGGAAAACCTCGTTGAGAGCCCGACATTCTTTCTCGAGAACCCCTACGGTTGTTTCGATGCCCAGGGCCTTCAGTTCCTCGATGCCCCGGCCGGCGACCAGGGGGTTGGGATCCATCATCCCGATCACCACCCGGGCCGGGGCGGCCGCCGCCAGGCCGGGGACGCAGGGAGGGGTTTTCCCGTAGTGGCAGCAGGGCTCCAGATTGACGTAAACCGTTGCCCCTTCCGCCGATTCCCCAGTCCGGGCCAGGGCGTTGATCTCGGCATGAGGGCCGCCTGCGGTCTGGTGATATCCCTCCCCGATGATCCTCCCTCCCTTAACGATAACCGCCCCTACCAGGGGATTGGGACTTGTCCGCCCTTTTCCTCTGCGGGCGAGGGCGATGGCCCTTTTCATGAAGTATTCGTCGTTCATGAGGGGTCCTTGATAACAAATCTTTAGATTCGTCAACTATTTTGTTGTTTTTGGGAGGGGAGTCGGGCATAGATAATCGGGTTTTCAATGTTTAAGATTGCAGGAGCGGCTATGCTATCGTTTGATGTGTTTATCTTTATCTCAGGCGCGGCGATCGGGAGCTTTTTGAACGTCTGCATCGCCAGGCTCCCCGGGCAGGCCTCTCTAGTCTCGCCTTCTTCGTCCTGTCCCCAATGCCGCCGGCCTATCCGGTTCTATGACAATATCCCTCTGGTGAGCTTTTTTGTCTTACGAGGCCGGTGCCGGGATTGCGGCGGAAGGATCTCCCGGCGTTACCCGCTGGTGGAATTCCTCACCGGAGGACTGGCGGTTCTCCTCTGGCGGCACTTCGGCCCTGGCGCCCCGTTCATCTTTCACTTCATCTTTGTTTCCGCCCTCCTGCTTACGACCTTTATCGACTATGACCACCAGATCATTCCGGATCTGGTCACCCTGCCGGGGATACCTTTTTTTTTCCTGGCGGCGGTATTGTTTTTGGATCTGACCTTCTGGGATTCGTTTTTCGGGTTGGTCGCAGGCGGGGGAAGCCTCTATCTCCTGGGTCTTTTCCATGGGTTAATCACCGGCCGGGAGGGGATGGGGGGAGGGGACATCAAGCTTCTGGCCATGATCGGAGCCTTTTTGGGCTGGCAGTCCCTGCTGTTTGTCGTTTTGGTCAGCTCCTTCCTTGGCGCCGCGGTTGGGGTCGCCCTGATCCTTTCCCGGGGAAAGGATCTCAGGTATGCGGTGCCCTTCGGGCCGTTTCTCGCGGTCGGGGCGGTGGGGTATATCTTCCTGGGCGACCATCTTCTCGCCGGCCTCCTTTTGCTTCACCGGAGCTTCTGAGGGTTTTTAGTGAAAATCACCGGATATCCGGAGATTTCACCGGGCGGGGCGGGCGATTCGGAGGGGATGATTGGCCGTTTCGCAGATGAATCTTTCAGTTGAAAGGAAGGGGCGCCTTATCAACCGGGATGTTCGGACATGCTCATGGTATGAGAGCTTTGCATAATGTCATTTCGAGCCGCCGACCCCGATGAGCTGCAGCGCGGTTATTAACATAAGAAACTTGCTCTTTTAAGATCAGAGACCTTAGCACAACCCCCCTTTGGTCATGCCGGAGGCGATCCGGCATCCAGAAACTATTTGAAAATACTGGATGCCGGCTTTCGTCGGCATGACGATTTACATGGTTGTGCAAAGCTCTCGATTTCTCCCCGCGGTCGAAATGACAAAATCAGCGGTTTTTCAAAGCTCTCGGTATGATCTTTGCTTTATGATCTCCAGATGAAGATTCAAGGAAAAGGGATGTTTTCAGGGAAGAGGGGTTTTACCTTAGTCGAGTTGCTCATAGTGATGGCGATCCTGGGGGCGCTCGCCCTGATCGCCGTTCCCCAGTTGGGCCGGATTATTAATTCTTACCGGTTGACAAGCGCCGTCAGGGTGGTCTGGAATGATATTCAGAATGCGAAAATTACGGCAATTAAAACTAACCAGACCGTTGCCGTATCCTTTGTCAACAGCACCACCTATAATTATCCCCGGCCGAGCGATCCCCAGGGGAACTTTATCAGGAACCTAAACGACGAGTATCCCGGGGCAACGGTAAGTTATACCGGCGGTTCCACAGTGAGTTTTAGCAATCGCGGTCTTGTTCCGGTGAGCTCGGTAGGGACGGTCCGGGTCGCCCTGGCCGGGAGAACCAAGATCTTCACCATTGTCTGGTCCGGGAGGATAGGAAACATCGGTGACCTCTAGAAATTCATCCGGCCAGAGGGGTTTCACCCTGGTCGAACTGCTTGTTGCCATGCTGATCATGGCTGTAGGGCTTATGGCCCTGGCGGGTCTGCAGGTAACGGCGATTCAGGCCAATGCCCTGGCCAGCCGGGTGACCATCGCGATGGCTTTGGCCGAAGAAAGGATCGAAGATCTGGCAGGCCGGGGTTATGACAATTTGGCGGTCACCGGCGGCTGGAGTTCTCCCGAGAATATCACCGGGGTAACCGGGGCCGCCGCCTTTACCAGGGCCTGGCAGGTAACCGAACCGGCGGCGGGCAATCTCAAATTGATTCGGGTCCGGGTTAATTTTACCGCCCGGTACGGTCTGGCAAGACAGGTGGATCTGTCCACCTATGTAGCGAAATGAAGAAGATATTTGACAACAAAGGGTTTTCCTTGATCGAACTTTTGATTGCGATGCTTCTTTTGGGGCTTGTCATGACCGCGGCGGTGAGTCTTTTTACCGCGTCAAGCGAGAACTTTACCGCTCAGAACATGGTCGTAACCATGCAGGGCAACACCCGGGGGGCGATGGACTTTGTAACCAGAACGATGAAAGGGCTAAAAACCATAACCACGCTGACCGGAGAGGGAACCGCCGCAAGCAGCATCATCTTTACCACCGACGAGACGGCCTTCGGGGGCGAGCTCTGCAGCCACCGGTTTTCCCTTTACACCTCCGCTTCCGACGGGGCAGGCACCCTTGGTTATGCAACAGGATGTCCCGCGATAACCGGGACGATTCAGCCCCTCGTCCCCAACATAACAGGCTTTAACGTGCAGAGGGTCGGTACGGCCCGGATAGATATAACCATCTCCGCGGAGACGCCGACCCCCCGACCCGATACCAGAACCAAGGGGACCTTTACCGTCCGGTCCGCGGTGGATTTGAGAAATTAATGAGATTTATCCCAGGGATAAAGAGGCGCCTTATGAGAGACGAGCGGGGGATCGCCTTGATTGTGGTTTTGCTCATGCTCCTGGTTTTCACCGCCATGGGAATCGGGGCGAGTAACCTTTCCATTGTCGAGGGATGGCTCGCGGCGAATTACCGTTCGACTAAACAAGCCTTTCACGTGGCGGAAGCGGGGATCGAGCTGATGAAGTACTATCTGAAATACGATGCCGCCTACGATCCGGACAGTTCGACAAATCACCCCTGGGGAAACAGTTCCTTCTACTTTCCCGCCCCCACGGGAACGATGACGGTGGCAAACAGCACCTCTTACTATTCCTTAAACCTGCCGGCTGCCGTCAGGATATTAAACGTGGGCAACACAACGGGCACCTTTGGCATCAGATTGAGAAACATTTCGGGAAACGCGGACAAGATATTCGTCGAATCTACCGGAACCATCGCCGGGGCCACGGCGGTAACGGAGATGCTAATCAAGAAAAATTCTCTCCCCCCGATCCCGGGGTCGGTGAGTCTGGTGGGCGAGGCCCAAACCAACTTCAGCGGCAACAGCTTCCTGGTGGACGGGAGGGATTACCGGATAAATGATGTCGAAGGAAAGCCTTCCGGGGGATCGCCGGCGAGAACGGGGATCTCGGTGAATGACACGGTGAATAACTTGGCCCAGAGAACGGCGATCATAAACGGGCTTTCCGGAAACCAGGGGGACAATATCCTGGGTTTGGGGGGAGTTCCTTCCGTAGGGACGAGCTCCGATCTTACCAAAGCGAACGTCACCGAATTTGCCTCGCTCATTAAATCCATGGCCGATACCAACCTGACCAATCCTTCCAGTCTGCCTGCGACCATCACCGGTACCGTTGCCAACCCCAAGATCGTATATGTCACCGCCAGTCAAAATATCAAGATCGCCGGCAATACCTCGGGCGTCGGGATTCTTGTAGTCGAGGGAAACGGATTTGATTTCGAGTTCGCCGGAAATATCGACTGGAAGGGCCTCGTTATCATCCTGGGGAACAATATCAGTTTCACCCAGGTAGGCGGCGGCGGGGCAAACAATATCATGGGGGGGCTGATCGTCTGCGAAAAGGCCCAGGATGCAGGACGAGAGTTCGACATCCGGGGAAACATCAAATTCATGTATTCCCAGCAGGCCCTGAACCTGGTCAAAACGACCCTGGAAGACAAGAGACCCTACGAGGTCCTCTCCTGGAGGAGCAGATAGGGGGATAGGATTCCCGGGCGGGCCATTCCCGCTTAATGTGTCTTCATCAGCGCAACGGGATATCCCGCCGGGGTGTTAGTTCTTGACTTCAAGCGGGAAAATGAGATACTAGAGCGAAAGAGACGATTCACCAAGGCAGGGACGCATTATGGATAAGAGATTCTGTTCGATCTGCGCCTGGCGGGGAAACTGCCAGAAGAGGTTTATCGTCTGCACCGATACCCTGGGAAATGTCCATTGCGCAGACTTTACGAGAGATGTCGCCATTAAAGACGAGGAGATAGATTCCGCGGAAGCCGTCTGGCAAGAGGCGGTGCCGTAGTCCCGCCGACCAGGACGGGCATCAAGGGAACAAAAAGAGCTGGTCTTAAGACCAGCTCTTTTTCATATCTGAGAAAGCTTTGAATCATGTCATTACCGTCGAAATGACAAAATCAGCAATACTTCAAAGCTCTCACCAAGAGAAAGAGAAGGATCAGATGAGGGACAAAATAACCGGAATAATCAGGGATGCCCTTGAGGCGTGCTTCAGTCGGGGTGCGCTCACAAGGGTAGGCGTGCCTGTAATCGAGGTGGAAACCACGAAGGATCAAGCCCATGGAGATTATGCTTCCAACTTGGCCCTGGTTTTGGCTTCGAGCCTGAAACAGAATCCCCGTCACCTGGCCCAGATCCTGGTGGAGGGGATCGAAAACGCCGGACATGTTATCCGGAAGGTGGAGATTGCCGGGCCCGGATTTATCAATTTCTTTGTGGCCGATGAATCCTGGCGCTCCGGCCTTGCTGAAATCGAGGCCCAGGGAGAAGCTTACGGAAGTTCCCTGATCGGGGAAGGCCGACGGGTTCAGGTGGAATTCGTGAGCGCCAATCCCACCGGTCCTCTCCATATCGGTCATGCCCGGGGAGCGGTGGTGGGAGACGTAATCGCGAGAATCCTGGAAAAATCAGGCTATAGCGTCTTTAGGGAGTATTATATAAACGATGCGGGAAACCAGATGCAAAACCTGGGAAAATCGGTATATCTTCGTTATGCCGAATTATTGGGCCGGGAGGTCGATTTTCCTGAAACCTGTTACCAGGGTGATTACATAAGAGAAATCGCCCGGGAGATCCTTGCGGAGGAGGGGAATATCCATCTGGATCGAAACGACGCGGTCCCTTATTTTACCGATTACGCAGGCCGGATTATCCTGGCGGGTATCAAGGGGGATCTGGCCGAGTTTGGAGTGATCTTCGACCGTTACTTCAGCGAACGGGAGCTCTATGAGGCCGACAAGGTATCCCTGCTGCTTAAGGCGCTCGAGAAGGAAGGGTTCGTTTACTCCGACGGAGAAACCCTCTGGTTTAAAAGCACCGCCTTAGGCGACCAGAAGGATCGGGTGGTGGTGAGAAGATCCGGTGAACCCACCTACTTTGCCGCGGATATCGCCTACCACAAGGATAAGCTCGACCGGGGCTTTGATCTGATCATCGATGTCTGGGGGGCGGATCATCACGGCTATATCCCCCGGATGACCGCCGGGATTCAGGCGCTGGGAAAGGATAAAAATTCCCTTAAGATCGTTCTTGTTCAACTGGTAAACCTGTTGAGGGAAGGAATCCCCGTGGCCATGTCCACCAGGAGCGGGGAGTTTGTAACGATGAGAGAGGTCATAGAAGAGGTGGGAAGGGACGCCTCCCGCTATAATTTTCTCATGCGGCGCTCGGACAGCCATCTGGATTTTGATCTCGAGGTGGCCAAGTCCCAGTCCAACGAAAACCCGGTCTATTACGTTCAGTACGCCCATGCGAGGATTTCCAGTATCCTCAGGCTGGCGGAAGAAAGGGGGCTGGCGCTTCCCCCCTATGCGGAAGTCGATTTAAGCAAACTCTCCCTGCCCGAGGAGATGAGGCTCATCAAGGCGATAGTTCGTTTTCCCGAGGTCCTGGAGGGGGCGGTCAGAACCCTGGAACCTCACCGGTTGACCTTCTACATGAATGAGCTGGCAGGTGAATTTCACAGTTATTACAACAGGAACCGGGTTATTTCCTCCGATTTGCCTCTGGTTGGGGCGAGGCTTTATCTCGTGGCGGCCATTCGCACCGTAATCAAGAACGGACTTGCCATCCTCGGGGTATCCGCCCCGGAGAGAATGGATAAAGAGGCGGGCGAAGTTACGAACATAGACGAGCAAATCTGACGGGCAGGCAACCGGGGATATTCTTCAGATGTCAAAAAATACAAGGTCTTTTGAACTGAAGATGGGGAAGTCGGGACTCGTTCTTTTTCTGCTGGGGATGGGCCTTTTTCTGTTTATCTCCTTCCTCTTGGGGGTTTTAGTCGGGAGACATCTTGATACCTATCCGGAAAAAATCGCCTCCCTCCCCGGGAGGCTGGTCGAGGGGTTCGGTTTTCTCCGGGAACCACCGGCCGCTACGGGGAGGCTGGAAGTGGAGATAACCCCCGAGCCGATTCTGCCGGCAGCCTCCGGGGAGAAGACGGGAGACGAAGGTCAGGCGACGAGGCAGGAGACGGTCATTCCTGAAGAGCGACGGAAAGAGGGAGAAGAGGGGGCGGAAAAAAGTATCGCCCAGGATTCCAAGGTAAAGGAGTCTTCTCTCAATGGCAATGCTCGGCCACCTGGCCCCCCGGCGAAATATCTCATCCAGCTGGTTTCTTTTCGAGATAGAGGCAAGGCGGAGGAGGTTTGTGAAAAGATCATTAAATTGGGTTTTGAGCCCCAGATCGAATTGCTTAATCATCCAACCTCAGGCCTGTGGCACCGGGTGATAATCAAAGGCTATGTGACCCGCCGAGAGGCCCAGGAGGCGATTGATATGCTCTCCCGTCACCTTCAGGGGGTGAAAGGGGTGATAAGAAGCAACGGGACGAAGAACAACTAGTTTTTTTAAAAAGAGAGACGATGGCATGTTTGAGATTTTAACTGAAAAATTTAATGGTATTTTCAAAAAATTACGAAATCGTGGCCGGCTTGATGAAGAAAGCGTCCGGGAGGCAATGAAGGAGATCCGAATGGTCCTTCTCGAGGCGGACGTTAATTTCAAGGTGGCCCGGGATTTTATTGAAGATGTCCGCGCAAGGGCCGTAGGCAGGGAGGTTCTCGACAGTATTACCCCGGGCCAGCAGGTAGTAAAGATCGTCCACGACCGGCTGGTGGAATTGATGGGGGGATCGAGCAGCCGTCTGGTTCTCGGGAATCGCTATCCCGCCCCGATCATGCTGGTAGGCCTCCAGGGAAGTGGTAAAACCACGACGGCCGTCAAGCTTGGACGCCTCCTTGCCGGGGGAGGCAGAAGGGTATATCTGGCCTCAAGCGATGTGTATCGGCCGGCTGCGCGGGAGCAGCTTGCCCTGCTGGGTCAGAAAAACGGCTTGGCCGTCTTTGAGGGGATGGGCTTGGAAGAACCACTCAATATCTGCAGCCAGGCCTTGGCGGAGGCCAAAAAAGGCGGCTACGAGGCGTTAATCCTGGATACCGCAGGAAGGCTCCACATCGACCGGGAGATGATGTTGGAATTGCAGAAGATCAAGGCCCTGACAAATCCCGCCGAAATCATCTTCGTGGCCGATGCGATGACCGGTCAGGACGCGGTAAATGTCGCCGCAAGATTCAACGAAGCCCTGGGAATCGACGGGATTATCTTAACCAAGATGGACGGCGACGCCCGGGGCGGGGCGGCCCTTTCCCTCAAGGCGGTAGTCGGCAGGCCGATAAAATACCTCGGGGTCGGAGAGAAGACTGAGGCCCTGGAGGTCTTTCACCCGGAGAGGATGGCCTCCCGTATTCTGGGTATGGGAGATATTCTGTCTCTCGTAGAGAAGGCTCAGGCGGCCGCCGACGAAAAGGCGGTGGCGGAGTTGGGGAGAAAACTAAAAAAAGGACAATTTACTTTAGGGGATTTCAGGGATCAACTTGTCCAGGTGACCAAGATGGGTCCCCTTAAGGATCTGGTTAATATGATTCCCGGGATAGGCAAAAACAAGGCCTTAAGCGGCATGGTTCCCGAGGAGAAGGAGCTAAGGAGGATCGCCGCGATCATAGACTCGATGACCCGTCAGGAAAGGGAGAACTATCTGATCATAGATGGGCGAAGAAGGATGAGGATTGCCCGGGGAAGCGGAACGACCGTTCAGGAGGTCAACAGGCTGCTTAAGAATTATGGGGAAATGAAAAGGTTGATGAAGAAAATGTCTTCCCGGGATGGGATGAAGGCGATGAGAAGGGGTAATTTCCCCTTTTAATCCTTGTTTTTTTGTGATAATCGTGCCATCTTTATAAAAATCTTAAGAAGGAGGTGAACAGAGATTCTCATGGCTGTAAAAATCAGACTTACCCGGATGGGTGGAAAAAATAAGCCGTTTTATCGGGTGATAGCGGCTAATTCCCTTTCCCCGCGGGACGGCAGGTTCCTGGAGGTTTTGGGTCACTATGATCCAAAGACCTCCGAGGCCGTTCTGAAAGAAGGAAGGATCTCCGATTGGCTCTCCAAAGGGGCAATTCCTACGGCAACCGTATCCCAGTTGCTGGAAAAGAAAGGGATCGCCAGGAAGAGCTAGAGGTTAGATAAGACCCCCTGCTTTCCTTTCTTGAACTTAGACTTCACTGGAGGTATTCGACGATGAAAGAATTGATCAAATACATCGCCCAAGCTTTGGTTGATAATCCTGATGCCGTCGATGTCACTGAGATTTTGGGGGAGCAAACCTCGGTGATTGAATTGCGGGTGGCCAAGGGGGATCTGGGAAAGGTAATCGGTAAGCAGGGGAGAACGGCGAAGGCGATGAGAACCATCCTCTCTGCCGCCTCAACGAAGATGCGCAAAAGGGCGGTTCTGGAGATAATTGAATAAGACGGATGACCTATTTGAAGTCGGTAGAATCACGAAGGTTCATGGGCTAAAGGGAAGGCTTAAGATGGCCCTTCTTCCAGGAGGATCCTTCTGTCCCGAGCCGGGCGGTGAGATCGCCCTCGACCGGGGGGCGGTCTTGAGATTTTTTCTTGTGAAAGAGGCAGAGATCAGGAAAGGCGGCGTCATTCTGGGGCTGGAAGGAATAGATACGGTAGAGGAAGCCCGGGGGATGGTCGGGGCAATGGTTAGAACAGCCTGGGAGGGGCAGCCGCTGGCCGAGGACGAATATTACTGGCGGGACATAATAGGATCGGAGGTAGAAACGCAAGACGGACGCAGGCTCGGTCGGGTAGAGCGCATCTTTCCGACCGGTAGCAACGACGTCTATGTATGCCGGGACGAGGAGAAGGAGATCCTTCTGCCCGGGATAAGCGAGGTAATAAAAAAGATCGATGTCAAGAATAAACAGATATTGGTCCGGCTGCTTCCGGGGCTTGAATGAGGTTTGACATCTTAACCATTTTTCCGGAAATGTTCGTCTCGACGCTTAAGGCAAGCGTTATCGGCAAGGCCATCGGGCGGGGATTGATTGCGGTCAATGTCGAAAACATCAGAGATTACGCCCCGGGGAAGCAAAGGATTACCGACGATGAGCCCTACGGCGGGGGCGGCGGGATGGTGATGAAGGTGGAGCCGATCGACCGGGCCCTCGAGGCTGTCCTGCCCTTAAGGAGCGAGGCCCTGGTGGTGCTTATGAGCCCCCGGGGAGAGCGGTTCAATCAGAAGATGGCGGAGGAGTTGTCGAAACTCAAGCATATTCTCATCATCTGCGGCCATTACGAAGGGGTCGATGAAAGGGTAAGGGAGAACCTTGTGGATCGGGAGATTTCGATCGGAGATTATGTTTTAACCGGGGGAGAGCTTTCGGCGATGGTCATGGTGGATGCCGTTACCCGCCTGATCCCCGGGGTTTTAGGGAATCCCCAATCCGCTGCCTGTGATTCTTTTTCCCGTGGCCTGCTGGAACATCACCATTATACCCGTCCGGCGGAATACCGGGGCTGGAAGGTTCCCGAGGTGCTTTTAACCGGCAATCACGCCGAAATCAACGCCTGGCGGAGGAGCGAATCTCTGCGGGTCACCCGCGCCAGGCGTCCCGATCTGCTCGAGGGCGAGGGATCGTTTTCGGGGGAGGGAAGGGTTTAGGAATAATTCGATAAGAAGGTAAAAACTGGGCTTGAATGAAGCTCCATACTTGATATTGACAAGGAGTGGCAGGAAATGAATGTAATGGAAATCCTGGAAAAGGAACAGATGAGGGGCGATATCCCGGGTTTCAGGACCGGCGATACCGTTCGGGTTCATGTGCGGATAATCGAGGGACTAAAACAGAGAATCCAGGCCTTCGAGGGGATAGTAATAAGAAGAAAAAGCGGCAATTGCAGGTCGAACGTTACCGTGAGGAAGATCTCCTACGGGATCGGGGTGGAAAGGACATTCCCTATCCATTCGCCGGTCATCGAAAAGATCGAGGTTGTCTCCCGGGGACGGGTAAGGCGCTCCCGGCTCTATTATCTGCGCAAACTCACCGGCAAGAAGGCCCGGGTCAAACAAGAGGCCTACCTGTAGAGGCTCGAAGGCCGTAAGACCTTTGCCGACCGGAGTTGCTCCCGTTGACATAGACTATTCGTTGACCGTTTTTTAAAAGAGCAGATGAATAGTTTTGAAAAGATTGCTTACGGCCGAGGTTTCCGGAAGGTAGCCGGGATAGATGAGGCTGGAAGAGGTCCTCTGGCCGGGCCTCTCCTTGCGGCGGCGGTCATTTTCCCCCCGGACTACGAAAACACAGAGATCAAGGATTCCAAAAAGCTATCCCCGGGGAGACGGAAGCGGCTCTACGAGGTCATCATGCAGGATGCCCGGTCGGTAGGCATCGGGGTTGTGGAGGCCGACGAAATCGACCGGATGAACGTGCTTCAGGCAACCCTCAAGGCGATGATCGAGGCGGTTTCCTTGCTGAGACCGGCGGCGGACTATCTCCTGATCGACGGGATAAACCGGCTTGCCCTCCCCCTTCCCCAGCAGGCCATCGTGAAAGGCGATTCCCTGAGCATCTCCATTGCCGCGGCCTCGATCATCGCCAAGGTCTCCCGGGATATCATCATGGATATGTATCATCGCCAGTATCCTCAATATAACTTCCTTAAAAACAAAGGTTATCCGACCGCCGAACATCTGGCGTCCCTGGCGAGATACGGGGAATGTAAAATCCACCGCCGTTCCTTCCGATGGCAGGGAGCCTTGGCTTTGAGAACCGAAGGGGCTCTGTTTGAGCTATGAAACGAGAGGCCCGGGGAGATCGGGGGCGGAAGGCCACGGGCCGGGAGGGGGAAGAACTGGCGGTCGGCTATCTGAAAAAGATGGGCTACGTGATCATCGAGAGAAATTACCGAAACAGGTTCGGAGAGATAGACGTGATTGCCCGGGACCGGGGGAGCATCGTTTTTGTAGAGGTTAAAACCCGGGGAACCGCCCGATTCGGAGAGCCGGAGACGGCGGTAGGACCGGCCAAACAGAAAAGGATGGCCAGGGCGTCGCTCTGTTATCTGCAGGGCATCAAGGGGCTTGAGGAAAATGCCCGGTTTGATGTTGTTGCAATCAAGAAGAACGACTCTGGCCTCGAGATCCGCCACATTAAAGACGCCTTCGATGTTGAGATTTAACGTTGCCTCTCCCTCTATTCTGACGAAGGCAGGTTTAGTTATCCTGCTGGCCTCGCTTTTTCTTCTCCGCCCTTCGGCAAACGGGTCCGCGGTCCTGACCTCAGCGGATAACCGGGGCGAGATTTCCCTGAGTCCGGGAGAGGAATTGAAAATCGTACTCAGAGGGAATCCGTCCACAGGATATCTCTGGGAGCTTGACCGCCTGGACCGGACGGTTCTCATCCTGCGGGGAGAGGCCTCCTTTGTCCCCGATTCTTCCCTGACCGGGGCCGGGGGGAGATTCATCTTCCGGCTCATTGCCGGAGCGGCCGGTTCGACGAAAATCAGGCTTGTCTATCGCCGGCCCTGGGAGACGGGGATACAACCTCTTTACGATTTCCAGGTTACCGTTACCGTTTTGGAGTAAGGAAAAGTGATCGGGCGAAACCCCCGGCTCGGTTCGGCCATGGGGGATGGCCGTTTTCGGCTCTCGCCGGTCACGGTACCGATGCCTTCATCAGGGAGGAAACCATCCTGCCGATGGCCAGGCAGGAGGTCAGTCCCGGAGACTCGATGCCTATTAGGTTGATGAGACCGGGCAGGCCCGCCTCCTTCTCTTCCCGGATGAGAAAATCCCGGTAGGGTTCGCCTGGACCCTGAAGTTTGGGGCGGATCCCGCTCATCTCCGGCTGCAGGTCTTCCAGGGCGATTTCAGGCAGGTAGGTCTTGATCGATTCGTAAAACAGGCCGCGCCTGGATGGATCGACTCTGTAGTCCAGGGTGTCGGTATATTCCACATCCGGCCCGAACCGGATTCGGCCGGACAGATCGAGGGTGGCATGAATCCCCAGCCCTTCGGTATTCTTCGGCGGCGCCGGGTAGACGAGATGTTTAAGCCGAGGGGCGGGCGAAACGGAGAAGTAGGACCCTTTGCAGTAGTATTGCTTATACCCCTTTTCTATTAAGTCGAGGCCCGCCATTGCGGCGATCCGATCGGCATAGAGGCCGGCGGCGTTGATGAGCACCCTCGTTTCGACCTGATACTCGCCGTGATTGATCTCCAGTCGGTAGCTCCGGCCGTCATAGGCGATCGCGGTAACCGGGGTCCGGAAGGCGATCGTCGCCCCTTTCTCGCAGGCGCCGAGATATAGGGCCCGCATCAGCCGGTGGGAATCGATTATCCCGGTGGAGGGGGAGAAGAGGGCCTCTCTCCCTTCGACCTCGGGCTCAAGACGGGAGAGCTCCCTTTTCCCGATCCTGACCAGATCGGTCACCCCGTTGTTTTCCGCCTGGGTATAGAGCCGGTCAAGCTCAGCGGACTCGTCCGGGTTGGTGGCTACGATCAGTTTCCCCAGTCTGCGGTGGGGGATATCCTTCCGCAGGCAATAGTCATAAAGAAGGGCCTTGCCCTCGGTGCAGAGTCTGGCCTTGAGAAAACCGGTCGGGTAGTAGATGCCCGCATGGATTACCTCACTTGAGCGGCTGCTGGTTTCCATCCCGAAGTTTTCGTTCTTCTCTAAAACCAGGATGTTTTCCGCTACCCCGGCCGCCTCCCCGGCAATGGCCAGGCCCACCACCCCCGCGCCGATGACGACTGCTTCGAAAGACCCGATTATGTTCATTTGAAACGGCCTCACAACTTTCCCTGACCCCTCTTCTCTGACGGAAAGAATTAAGCGAAACTGCAGATTCTTTAAGATTATCGCCCATTACCGGGAAGCTTCTTAAACTTTTTCTATAGCTTTTTCAAGCCTTCTTTGTTACCGTGCAGCATAATTCAGCCATAAACTCAAGTCGGAGATAAAATGATTCAAGAGAGGAAAGCGGGCAGACTATACATTGTTGCCACCCCGATCGGCAATCTTAAGGATCTGACCTTCCGGGCCTGCGAGATCCTCAGGCAGGTCAGCCTGATCGCCGCGGAGGATACGAGACGGGCCCGGATCCTCCTTGAGGCCTACGACATCAGGACCCCGACGACCAGTCTTCATGAGCATAATGAATACAAAAAGGGCCCTCATTTGATCGGGCTCCTGGAGAAGGGCCGGGATATCGCCTGCATCAGCAATGCGGGAACCCCGGGGATTTCCGATCCCGGCTTTCTCCTGGTGGCGATGGCCAGAGAGCGGGATTTACCGGTAATCCCCATTCCCGGCGCCTCTGCGGTGGTTGCGGTCTTGAGCGTGTCCGGACTGCCCGCGGATAAATTTATTTTTGATGGTTTCCTTCCTTCCACCTCTCCCAAAAGAAGGCTTTACCTCTCTTCCCTTAAAGGGGAGGGAAGGCCGGTGGTGGTTTATGAATCCCCGCACCGGCTCAGGAGAACCCTGAAAGATATCGGGGAGGTCCTTCCTGAATCGGAGATCATAATCTGCCGGGAAGTTACGAAGATCTATGAAGAATTTTTGAGAGGGAGGGCGGTTGACCTTGAGAAGACATTGGAAAAGCAGCGGATCAAAGGGGAGATTACCATCGTTATCCCCCCGCAATTTGAGTCTTCCGGGATCAAGAAGAAGACCGGCGACGAGATCCGGGCCCTGTTTAAAGAGATGGAAAACCGGTCTGATCTCTCCCGGAGAGATCTCATCACCTTGGTCGCAAGGGAGCATGGCCTGCCCAGAAAAGAGGTTTACGAGGCGGTAATCCGGCCGGGGCAGGGGGAACTATCCTCTTGATGGAACGCAAGCGGTGTGATAGCTAGCCGAAGGAAGGGTAAGGGAGGGTTTCCGTGGAAGATTTATACAGGGGGCAAGAGGCGGGAGGCGAATTGAATAAGGCTGTTTCCATTCAAGAACCCTCCCCAAGGGATGATCAGAGGAGACCATCACCCGGGCCGGTGGCAATCGATGACGGGCCGGGGAAACCCGGCGAGAGGATATATGATCTTTCGGACGTTGTTGAGGTGGGGAGGTTTGAAGAAAAAAAGGTCAACCAGGAGATTATCGTAGTTGATGGGCGGTTGTATGACGGGAAGCTCGGTGCCAAGGAAAACATCATCGATTTAACCGAGGTCGTTGAAGAAGGATTCTCTTCTCCGGTAATCGGCGACGATCTTCATGAGGAAATCATGCGGTCCATAACCACCATTGCCCAGGGAATAGCCAGAGAAATGATCCCGGAGATCGTCGAGAGGATCTTGAGGGAGGAGATTGAAAAATTGAAGGCGGGCAATTAAAAAACTTCGGAGAACCCAAAGATGAGAAAGATAATCCTCCTTGTCTGCATGTTTCTTGCCTCCTGCAGCGTAAAGGCGCCCTATTCGATAGTAGAGGACTTTCCCCGGGCAGGGATCGAGAGTATTGCCGTTTTGCCAGTGGAGGATCAGCCGAAAGACGATTTGATCCAGAGAATAATCAGGGAGAGGGTCTGGAGAGAGCTATATTTCAAAGGCTACGGCAGGCTTCCCCTGGCTCAGGTATCTGAGGCTTACGGAAGATACCTCAAGGCCGAAAGGGGCGTGGAAGGAAAAGGCGGGAACGCTCCATTGCTTAAAGATTTGCTGAAGGCGGAGGCCGCCATGAGAATAACCCTCCTGGCGGCGAATAAGGAACAAGGCTTTCTCCATACGAAAATGGAGGTGGCCGCCCTTTTCGAACTGATAAAACTGGATACGGGAGAGCTGCTTTGGCGCTCCCGGCAAAGGGCCTTGCGGATTTGTCCGGGCCTGTCGGAAAAGGGCCGGGAGATGAATGTCTCCCTGATCTTCGAGGAAACCATTGAGGAATTGGCCCGGAAGGCCCTGGCCCACCTCCCCGATCGGGCCGTTTCCGGATCCTCCGGGGACAGGGAGCGGACGGAGGACCGCAAGGGGAGACACTGACGATGATTCCGGGAGACAGGTTCCTTAGGATAACGAAACCTGATTTAGAGGTTCTAAAGAGGGGGATGTGCCAGTGAATATCTTTGCACTCATCGCGTTTGGCGTTATTGCCTTAAGTCCGCAAGGGGCTGAGGCACAAAGGGTGGCGGAGGTAAGGATAACCGGAGACCAGGCCCTGGTGAGCCTCCTTAAGGGGGCCGCCCAGGTCTCAAAACAAGGTAAGACGGCAACTTCGCTTCGGGAAAAGGACCTGCTTCAAAACGGCGACGAGGTGTCGGTGGGGGAGGAGGCGAAGGTAGAAATCATGCTGCCCGACAGATCCTTTGCCCGTTTCTCCGACGGTTCCCGCTTCAAGATCCTCCAGATCTCCGGTCCCGACGCCGGGGGCAGGTCTCAGGTGAACATAAACGTGGCCCTCGGACGCTCCTGGGCTAACGTGAGCAAGGCGGCGGGAAAAACCAACTTCCGGCTTACCGCCGACAATGCGGTGGCCGGGGTTAGGGGGACGATCTTCAGGATGAACGTCAACGAGGATAAGTCCTTGATTGTCAGGGTTTATGACGGGATTGTTCAGGTAAGCGGCGGGATCACGCCCCTTGAGCCGCCCAAGGTTGTCGGTCCGCCCGGGAGGATCGCCGGTCCCAAGCCTGTGGCCGGCCCGAAAAAGGTGACGATGGAGGAATGGACCTACCTTATCAAGGCCAACCAGCAGATAACAATAAGGGCCGATGGCGTTCCGGAGAAGCCGGAGACCTTTGATGAGAAGGAGGATCTTGATCCGTGGGTTATCTGGAACAGGGAAAGAGACGCCCTGATCAAGTAGGGTGGCGGCGATGAATATACCGAATATTTTAACCCTGCTTAGGGTCATTCTCGTACCGGTAATCGTCATCCTCTTGATCGATGAATCCTACTTCCAGTCCCTGGTCGTTCTGACGATTTCCGGCCTGACCGATGTCCTCGACGGCTTTCTTGCCCGCCGGCTCAATATGCAAACGATCCTGGGGGCCTACATGGACCCGATCGCCGACAAGGCCCTGATCTCCAGTTGCTATATCGCCTTGGCAATTACCGGGATAATCCCTTCCTGGCTGGCGGTGATTATCATAAGCAGGGATGTTATCATCCTGTTGGGCATCCTGGTCCTCTTTCTTCTGTCCGTCCCGGTGGAAATAAATCCATCCCGGGTGAGCAAGATAACGACGGTATTCCAGGTGGTGACCGTTATCCTGGTTCTCTTTGCCCAGTCTTTCCCGGCAAGCGGCATTTCCCCTCTGGTCATCCCCTTCTTCTGGTTTACCGGAGCCCTTACGGTAATCTCCGGTCTCAGTTATATGATAAGAGGGGTGCGACTGATCGGCGGGTTAAATTAACCTTGACAGGGCTTGATTAAATTGTTAGAAAACACCGGCTTTTGATATGCAGCTTCTTGTAGGCACGTAGCTCAGGGGGAGAGCGCCATCCTGACGCGGTGGATGTCCAGGGTTCAAATCCCTGCGTGCCTACCATTTTTTTATCAGGAGAAGGCTTTGAATAATGTCATTTCGATAAGCGCCGGCAACCACCCGGTAATTTCGAGGAGTGAAAGCGACGAGAAATCTTTAAACAGCACCGGTTTGAGATTTCTCACTTCGTTCGAAATGACAAAATCCGCAATACTTCAAAGCTCATCCAGGATGTAATTGACGCCTTCTTGCCCTTTGCGAAGGCCCGGATAGAATAAGTCTCATGATAACAGTAAACTATCAGGATGGAACAAGGTGTTTTTTCCCCTGCGGGAAAACCGCCGGGGAGATTCTTGCCAGCCTCAGAGACGATGAGCTCGCCCGGGCGGTTGCGGCGCGGGTGAACGGCAAGCCTACGGATCTTGGCTTTGTTATCAACGAGGATGCGAAGGTTGAAGGGATAAGCGCCGATTCTGCCGCCGGGATTGAAATCTTGAGGCACAGCGCCGCCCACATTATGGCCCAGGCGGTGCGGGAACTCTTTCCCGGGGTCCAGGTCGCCATCGGTCCGGCGACGGAAGACGGCTTCTATTACGATTTTGATTACCCCGAGGCCTTTGTTCCGGAGGATCTCGAGAGAATCGAAGGGAAGATGAAGGCCATCATCGCCTGTGATTCCCCGTTTTTTCGCGAGGATCTCCCCAGGCAGGAGGCTCTGGATCTTTTCCGGAGACAAGATGAAAAATACAAGGTGGAACTGATCAATGACCTCCCTCAGGAGGTCGAGAAGGTAAGCATCTATCGCCAAAACGGCTATCTCGATCTCTGCCGGGGTCCCCATGTGCCGACAACGGGCATGGTCAAGGCCGTAAAGCTCCTCAGTCTGGCCGGGGCTTACTGGCGGGGCGACGAAAAAAACAAGATGCTCCAGAGGATTTACGGGACCGCCTTCAACAGCCAGGAGGCCCTGCAGGAATATTTGAGAATCCTGGAAGAGGCCAAAAGAAGGGATCATCGAAAGCTGGGCAGGGAGCTCGACCTCTTTCAGATAAGCGAAGAGGCCGGGGCGGGTCTGGTCATCTTTCATCCCAAAGGGGCGATGCTCAGGTATCTCATCGAAGACTGGGAGAAGAGGGAGCATTTGAAAAGGGGCTATGAAATGGTGGTTGGGCCCCAGCTGCTGAAGGCGGAGATGTGGAAGAGGTCGGGCCATTATGACCATTATCGGGAGAACATGTATTTCACCGAAGTCGAAGGCCAGTCCTACGGGATAAAGCCGATGAACTGTCTCTCCCACATGTTGATCTATAAATCGAAGATCCGCAGTTACCGGGATCTGCCACTCAGGTATTTCGAGCTGGGGACGGTGCACCGGCACGAGAAGACCGGCGTTCTGCACGGTCTGGTCCGGGTCCGTCAGTTCACCCAGGACGATGCCCATATCTTGTGCACCCCGGATCAGCTTCATGAGGAAATCAGAGGGATTGCCGATTTCGTAAACACGGCGATGAAGGTCTTCGGTTTTTCCTATGAAGTCGAACTGAGCACGAGACCCGAGAGATCCATCGGTTCCGACGAGGCTTGGGAAATGGCCACCGGGGCCCTCGAAGGGGTTTTGAAAGAGGGGGGATTTTCTTATCAGATAAACGCCGGTGACGGGGCGTTCTATGGACCCAAAATAGATTTTAAGGTAAGCGATGCCCTGAAGAGGAAATGGCAGTGCGCCACCATTCAATGCGATTTCACCCTGCCGGAGCGTTTTGATCTGACCTATGTCGGCCCGGACGGGGAAAGGCATCGGCCGGTCATGCTTCACCGGGTGATCCTGGGGGCCATCGAGAGGTTTATGGGGATTCTGATCGAACATTACGGAGGGGCTTTTCCGGTCTGGCTCTCTCCGGTTCAGACGGTTCTCTTAACCGTGACCGACGGCCAGATCCCTTACGCCCGGGAGGTGTGCCGGAGACTAATCGCAGAGGGCATCCGGGCGGAGGGCGATTTCCGTAACGAGAAGCTCTCCTATAAGATCAGGGAAGCCCAGATGCAGAAGATTCCCTACATGCTGGTCATAGGCGATAAAGAGGTCCTCTCGGGGAAGGTTTCTCCCCGGGAGAGGTCCGGCGGTAATCTGGGGGCCCTGGGGATAGAGGAATTCATCGGCCTGATCCGGGAGAAGACCCTTCTTAATCAGTGAAGATTTCACCAAGGGAGGTGTTTTATAGTAAAGGATGTGAGGATAAACAGTGAGGTCAAGGCCGTCACCGTTCGGGTGGTATCGGAGGGAGGGCAGCTGGGGATAATGTCCCTGGCCGATGCCCTGGCCGAGGCGGGAAAGGCGGGGCTTGATCTGGTAGAGATTGCCCCCGGCGCCGACCCCCCGGTTTGCAAGATCATGGACTACGGTAAGTTCCGGTATCAGCAGAGCAAGAAGCTCCAGGATGCCAAAAAGAGCCAGACCATAATCCAGGTGAAGGAGATCCGGATCAGGCCCAAGACCGACGAACATGATCTGCAGGTAAAGATAAAACATATCCGGAAGTTTCTTGGCCAGCAGGACAAGGTGAAGGTTCAGATGATGTTCCGGGGAAGGGAGATCGCCTTTACCGAAATAGGCCGAAAGATAATGGAGAAGGTAAGGGAGGAGCTGGGGGATTTATGCATCATCGACCAGCAACCAAAACTCGAGGGAAGAAATATGATCATGATCCTGGCGCCCAAAAAATAACATTTGCCGGGTAATGATCGGAGAATGGAGAAAGGATGATTATGCCGAAATTGAAGACCCACCGGGGTGCTGCCAAACGCTTTTCCCTGACCGGGACAGGAAAGATAAAGAGAAGCAAGGCCTATGCAAGCCATATCCTTACGAAGAAGACGGCGAAGCGCAAAAGAAACCTGCGTAAATCGGCTCTGATAGACAATCGGGACTGGGGTCCCACAAGGAAACTTTTGCCGTACGCCTAAGAAGAGGGGAGAGAACCATGTCTCGCGTTAAAAGAAGTATAACCGCAAAGAAGAAGAGAAGAAAGATATTTAAACTGGCCAAGGGATTTTTTGGCGCCAGAAGCAGACTCTTGCGCACCGCCACCGAAGCGGTGGAGCGTTCGATGAAATATGCCTACCGGGATCGTCGGGTGAGAAAGAGAGATTTTCGGAAGCTCTGGATCGCCCGGATCAATGCCGCCTCCCGGAACCATGACCTGTCTTACAGCCGGTTTATCGACGGTCTCAAGAAGGCGGAGGTGGATATCGACCGTAAAATGCTCTCCGAGTTGGCTATTCATAACCCCGAGGCCTTCAAGAGTCTGGTTGTCGTAGCCAAAGGCTAGCCCCGATTATGTTGGAAGAACTTAAGGATCTGGAGGGCAGGGCCCTTACTGAGACCGCCTTTGCCAAAGAAGAGCAGGACCTCCTCCAGATCAGGGTAAAGTATTTGGGAAGAAAGGGGCTCCTTACGGGTATGTTGCGCCGGATAGCCGAGGTTTCCCCTGAGGAGAGACCCCGGTTCGGCAGGTTGGGTAACGAGATTAAGGAGCGGCTGGAGGAAAGATTAGACGACGCCTTAACCAAGCTCATCCAGGAGAGGAGAAACGAACTCTTGAGGCAGGGGAAGATAGATGTGACCCTGCCGGGCCGCGCTCCGGCCAGGGGTCACGGGCACCCCTTGAGTTTGGTCTTCAACGAGATCTGTGATATCTTCGCGGGGCTCGGCTTCTCGGTCGTTTCGGGACCGGAGGTGGAGCTTGACTATTATAATTTCGAGGCCCTGAACATTCCCAAAGATCACCCTGCCCGGGACATGCAGGACACCTTCTATATCGAAGAGAACATCGTCCTTAGGACCCATACCTCGCCGGTGCAGATCCGGGTGATGGAAAGGCAGAAACCCCCGGTGAGAATCCTGTCTCCCGGGCGGGTCTATCGCCGGGACTCGGATATAACCCATTCCCCCATGTTTCATCAAATCGAAGGCCTTCTGGTGGACAAGGGCATTGGCTTTAGTGATCTCAAGGGAATCCTGACGGTCTTTTTAAGGGAGATATTTGGTGAGGACACGGTCTTGAGGTTCCGTCCCAGTTTCTTCCCCTTTACCGAGCCTTCCGCCGAGGTGGATATCCGCTGCGTGATCTGTAAGGGAGGGGGCTGCCGGGTCTGTGGCTCAAGCGGTTGGCTGGAGATTCTAGGTTCAGGGATGGTAGACCCGGAGGTGTTCAAATATGTCGGTTATGATCCCGAGGAGGTGACCGGCTTTGCCTTTGGCCTGGGGGTGGAGAGGGTGGCGATGCTCAAGTACGGCCTCGGCAACATCAGGCTTTTCTTCGAGAACGACCTCCGTTTCTTGCAGCAGTTTTAGGGGAAGCGGCCCTGTCGGTTGATCCGGGATGTGGAAAAAATGCAAGCAAGTGTCAAATGGCTTAAGGATTATGTAGATATAGATGTAACCCCTCAGGAATTGGCGGGTCTTTTGACCATGGCCGGTTTTGAGGTGGAGGCCCTTTCCCCCCGGAGACCTTCGTTTACAGGCATTGTCACCGCGGAAATTCTGGCCATCTCCCCTCATCCCCGGGCGGATAATTTGAGCCTCTGCGAGGTATCAACGGGGAAGTCGTCCTGGCGGGTCGTTTGCGGGGCGAAGAACATCTTTGCCGGGGCAAGGGTTCCCTTGGCCGGGGAAGGGGCCAGGCTTGGTTCCTCCGTTATCTCATCCCAGAAGATCAGAGAGGTTTTATCTCAAGGGATGCTCTGTTCGGAGGCGGAATTGGGGATCGGCGGGGATGCCTCCGGGATTCTTATCCTGCCTGATGACACACCCCCGGGTCTTCCCCTGGAGGATTATCTGGGGCTCGAAGACGAAATATTCGAAGTAAACGTAACCCCGAATCGGCCGGACTGTTTGTCCGTTTTGGGCTTGGCCCGGGAAGTGGCGGCCTTGACCGGAAAGAAGCTTCGTTATCCCGCCTTTCTCCTCGAAGAAGACGAAAAGGACATTGGAGAAACGGCGGCGGTGGAAATACACGATCCCGAGCTCTGCCCCCGTTATTGCGCCCGACTGATTACCGGCTTGAAGGTGGGACCCTCGCCGCTATGGCTAAGAAGGCGGCTTGAGGCGGCCGGGCTCCGGGCGATCAACAATATCGTAGATGTAACCAACTATGTGATGCTCGAGCTGGGTCAGCCCCTTCACGCCTTCGACTTCAACCTTATCTCCGCAGGAAGGATCGTGGTGAGGAGAGCCCGGGCGGGCGAGGTCTTTCAGACCCTCGACGGCAAGGAAAGACCGCTTAAACCGGAAACCTTGCTGATCTGTGACGCCGAAAAACCTGTGGCCATCGCCGGGATCATGGGCGGGATGAATTCCGAGGTTTTTCCGGAGACCGAGACGGTGCTTCTGGAGAGCGCCTGCTTCAATCCCCGCTCGATAAGAAGAAGCGCCAAATATCTGGGGATGAATACCGACGCCTCGTTTCGTTTCGAGCGAGGGGTGGATATAGAAGGTGTTGCCGGCGCTCTCAACCGGGCGGCCCAAATGATCGCCGAGCTGGGAGAGGGCAGGATCAGGCGAAACTACCTGGACTCCTATCCCGGCAAACCAAGTGGGCCATTGGCCATCCCTCTTCGCTTGAAAAAGGTGAGGGAAACCCTGGGGATAGGGATTGACGGGCAGGAGATTGCCGACATCCTGCGACGTCTTGAGATAGACGTGCGGGAAGACGAGGAAAAATCTGGCTGCTTCCTGGTGACCCCTCCCTCTTTCCGGCTCGATCTTACCCGGGAGATCGATCTCATCGAGGAGATTGCCCGGGTTTTCGGCTATGATCGAATCCCCACCACCCTTCCTGAGATAGCGGTTAAGACGGAAGATAAAGACCCATTGGCCAGGGCGTTGAAGAAAATCCGGGAGGTCCTTCTCGGTTGCGGCTATACCGAGGTGATTAATTACAGCTTTATTCCAGCCGGGGCCCTGGACGACCTCAAGGTTGATCGAGACGATCCCCGGCGCCGGCTGGTCGAGATAAGCAATCCCCTGACCGAAGAGCAGTCGGTGATGAGATCGACGCTTGTTCACAGCCTCCTTTCCAATTACCGGAGAAATATCAATACCGGTATCCGGGATTTGAAGATCTTCGAGATGGGAAGGGTTTTTTTCAAAACCGAAGATGGTTTGCTGCCCCGGGAAAAGAATAGCCTTGGGGTTCTCCTGGCCGGGGCGCGTTTTGAAAACCGCTGGCCCTTTAGCGGTGAGAAGGCCGATTTCTATGACTTAAAAGGTGTGGTTGAAACGATTTTCTCGGAACTGAAGATCAGCGGCTTGAGCTTTTCTTCTGCTTTTCGGGAGCCTTTTCTCCATCCGGGTAAATCCTGCGGTATCCTCATCAACAATAGACAGGCCGGCCGTTTGGGAGAGCTGATCCCCGAGGTAGGCCAGACCTTTGATTTTAAGGACTGCCCGCTCCTTCTGGAGATGGATTTGGACCTGGTTGCACAAGCGGTTCCCGGAGAGATCGGCGGCCGGGATATTTCCCGCTTTCCGTCCAGTATCAGAGATGCCGCCTTCATCCTGAAAAAGCAGCAGGAAGCGGGCAGTCTCATTGATTCTGTTTTAGCGATGAAGGAGGAGCTGGTTGAAGAAATCGCTATTTTTGATTTGTACGAGGGGCCCGGGATCCCTGAGAACAGTAAGAGTTTAGGTTTGAGGTTTACCTATCGTTCTTTTGAGAGAACCTTGACCGATGAAGAGGTCAACGAGATCCATTTCAGATTGATCCGAAGAATAACCGGGGAAACAGGGGTAAAGGTAAGAGGGGAAACATAGATAAAGAAAGGAGCTTGGCGATGACGAAGATAGATCTGGCACAAAAGATTAATGAGGCGCTCGGTTACACGAAGAAATATTCCATGGAACTGGTGGATCAGGTTTTTGATATCCTGAAGGATACCCTCGCCGAAGGGGAAAAGATTAAGATTTCCGGATTCGGGAACTTTATGATAAAAGAGAAGAAAACCAGAAGGGGCAGAAACCCCCAGACCGGAGAGGAGATAATTATCGAGGCCCGGAAGGTATTGACCTTCAAATCGAGTCAGGTTCTCCGCAAGGCCATCAATAGCTGAAGCGAGGCTGCGACTGTTCCCGTCGCCTCCGGTCGGTTTTACTGATCTTGTTCATTAAAACCTTGGCTTTATGAATTCCGATATCCCGAATAAGTCATATTTTCGTATCGGCGAAGTCAGCAGGATATTAGGGGTAGAGCCTTATGTAATCCGTTATTGGGAGGCGGAGTTCAAGACCGTCCGGCCGATTAGAACCAAATCCGACCAGCGCCTGTACCGGAGAAAAGATGTGGAGGCCCTGGTTGACATCAGAAGCCTGCTTTACGAAAAGAACTTTACGATCCGCGGGGCAAAAAAGCAGTTGGCGGTAAAGAGGGGCGAAAAGGAGAATAACCGGGCCGACAGCTATTACCGACGCCTGGTCGAGGTGAAGCGCCGCCTGCTTTCTCTAAAGAAGATAATAGACCGGTGACTGCTTGAGATTGGCCGTACGCGCGCCGGTCTTCAAGTTGGATCATGGCTGAAACCCTCGCCTCAGGCTGCCTTGCATCAAAAAATGGAGGGCTTTGCGATTTTAAGAAACAACAGAAAAGCGAGTTGTTTCTTCCCTCGATTAACCCGGGGAGGGGATCGCTGCCCGAAATGAAATATATCAAGGCCCTTGATATCCCTATACGAGGATCTGTTGATTCATTTAAAAGACGTAAGTTTATCCTACGGGGAAAAGGAGCTGTTCAAAAATCTCAACTGGAGTATTGCCCCTGGCAGCAGAATCGGTCTTATCGGCGATAACGGGACCGGTAAAACAACCCTCCTTAAGCTCCTCAACGGCGATCTGGAGCCGGATTCCGGTTTCATCGCAACCGACCGGAAGAACCTCTCCTTCGGATACCTTCCGCAAGACCTGATCGACCTGGAAGATGTGGACCTCCTGTCTTTCCTCAGGAGATCATGCGGGATCGAGGCCCTCGAAGAGGCGATGAGGCGTTTTGAATGGGAAATCTCCCAGGGTGAAGGGCCGGCCTCCCTTACCGAGGCCGTGCTCAAGGGGTACGACGAGGCCCTGAATCGCTACAACAGTCTCGAAGGTTATGCCTTTGCCGCCCGGGCAGGTCAGATATTAAAGGGGCTAGGCTTTAAGGAGGAGGACCTGGCCAGGAATTGCGCCGAATTTTCCGGCGGCTGGAAAATGCGCATCCGCCTTGCGCTCCTTTTGCTCAAAAAGCCCGATATCCTCCTTCTTGACGAACCCACCAACCACTTGGACACCGAGAGCATGGAGTGGCTTGAGGCCTATCTCAAAGACCATCGGGGCACCATTATCGCCGTATCCCATGACCGGTTCTTTCTCCAGAGGCTTGCCCGGGAGATCGGGGATCTGGGAGGCGAAGGCCGGGGACTTACGATCTACAAGGGACGTTACTTGGCCTATCTGAAGGAAAAGGAGCGGATCAAAGAGGCGCTCAAGAAAAGGAGACTTGCTCAAAAGGCGGAAATCAAACGGATCGAGGGCTTCATCGAGCGTTTCCGCTACAAGGCGACCAAGGCGAAACAGGTTCAGAGCCGGATCGGAATGCTGGCGAAGATAGATCTTGCCCCGGAGGTTGAATCGGAAAAAACGGTGGCGATTCGCTTCCCGGAATATCCGGCAAGCGGGAAGGAGGTCCTCGTAGCGGCGGATCTCGGGAAGAATTACGGCGGGCATATGGTTTTAAGAGGGATCGACCTGACCGTTTCCCGGGGGGATAAGATCGCCTTGGTGGGAATCAACGGGGCCGGAAAATCTACCTTGCTCCGGCTGATCTCCGGGGTTGAAGAGCCGTCTTCGGGCTTCATCAGATTGGGCCTCCGGGTGAAGACGGCCTACTTTTCCCAGGAATCCGCGGGAAATCTCTGTTACCGAAACACCATCCGGCTTGAGGTGCAAAATACCCCGAGCACCTTCAACGATCAGGAAAGAAGAAACCTCCTTGGGGCATTCCTTTTTTCCGGGGAGGATATTGACAAGGAGATCGCCGTCCTCTCCGGCGGCGAGAAGTCCCGGCTAGCCCTCCTTAAGATCCTGCTTACCGACGCCAACCTGCTCATCCTCGATGAGCCGACAAACCACCTGGACCTAAAGACGAAGGATCTCTTTCAGGAGGCCCTGCTCAAATACCGGGGAACGGTGCTCGTTGTCTCACATGACCGATATTTTCTCGATCATCTGATAAACCGGGTCATAGAGTTGAAAGAGGGCAAGATCAGGGAATATAGGGGCAATTACTCCTACTTTATCGAGAAGAGGGCCGAGGAGGAAAGGGCTTTTTCAGGGATGCCCCTGAAGAATGGGTCAGAGACTGATAAATTGACTCCGGGCGACAAGGGGCAAAGAAGGGAGAACAAACGCTCCGAGGCCGAAGAGAGGAATCGTCATTACCGGCTCGTCTCGGGGCTGAAAAGGGATCTTGCCGGCTTGGAAGCGGCGATCGGCGCCCGGGAGGAGATAAAATCCAGGAATGAAGAGCTTCTTTCCGACCCGGCGACCCACAAGAGTCCCCTTGAGGCAAAGAAACTCACCCTGGAGCTCAAAACGGTTGAGGCGGAGCTTCCTGGTCTCTACGGCAGGTGGGAAGAAATGGCCCTTGCCATCGATAATTTGAAGCGAGAAGACTAACCGCTGAGGCTGCTCACTTTATGCTTTCCCGGGAGATCCTTCTTTAAGAGTCATCCTGTCCCTCCCTCGAGATGGCCGTGAAACCGTATGGTTATCCCTGGTCGTTGAAATCGAATCCCTTGCCGGTGAAAACCTTGATGCACGCATCGACTACGGCGGGATCGTAGTGGGTTCCCCGGTATTTCATGATCTCAAGCAGCGCCTTGTCCATTCCCCGGGAGGCCCGGTAGGGCCGGTGGGAGAACATGGCCTCGAAGGTATCGGCAACGGAAAGAATTCTCGCCTCAAGAAGGATGTCCTCCGCGGTCAGGCCGGCCGGGTAGCCGCTGCCGTTATAACGTTCGTGATGCTGTAACACGATCTGGGCGACCGGCCCCTCAAAATCGATCTGTTTGAGAATGTCGTGTCCGGTTTGGGGATGAAATCTGATCAGGGTGAACTCGGGATCGTTGATCGTCCCCGGTTTGCTCAATATCTCGATGGGAACGGCGATCTTGCCGATATCGTGGAGAATCGCCGCGATGTTGAGGGATTCTATCTTGCCTTCCCCAAGGCCCATCTCCTGAGCGATGGCCAGGGCCAGCTGGGCGACCCGCTGCTCATGGCCGGCGGTATAGGGGTCCCGCTTCTCCACGGTGATGGCCAGGGCCTTGACGATGCCGCTTAACGTTTTTTTGATCCGGGCAAAGCTCTTCTTCAATTCCTCTTCCGCATGGCAACGTTCGGTTATTTCGTTATTTAACGATTTCGTCCTGTCGTCGACCTTCCGCTCCAGAGATTCGTTTAGCTCACTGAGCTTTTCCTTCGTGTCCCGCAGAAGGATATTGTTCTTCACGGCGGTTTCATAGGTGTTGATAAGGAAGTTCAGCATCCCTCTCCGGGAGGTCTTGATCAGGTAGGTCTGCCCCTCGAAATGAACTTGCGGATTGTCCTCTTCGGGGTCCCCCGCATCCGTTTCGTCCGGGGAGAGAATGCTTTGCACCCGGACGATAAGGGCGTCTTCCTCATAGGGTTTGACAATAAATCCGTCGGCCCCGGACTGCATCCCCAGAAGGAGGTCCCGGGTGTCCGAAAGAGAGCTCACCAGCAGGACGGGGGTTTTCCTCAAGGCCTCGTCCTGCTTGACGGCGGCGGCCAATTCGTATCCCGTAAGCTGGGGCATCACGATATCGCTTATGATCAGGTCCGGCCTGTTTCCTCTGGCAAGATCCAGCGCCTCCCGGCCGTTTGCCGCCTTGCGGACGAAGAAGCCGTTCTTTTCCAGGAGATAGCTCAGGTGTTGTGCCTGGGTGGGACTATCTTCCGCAATTAGTATCTCCCGTTTTCCCTTCTCCATAAACACCCCTATGATTTAATGATACCGCCGATGGTTTCGGCGATCCTGTCCGCCGGCAGCACATAAGATGCAGCCCCGAGGGCGACGGCCTCCCCGGGCATGCCGTAAATTACGCAGCTTTCCTTGTCCTGGACAATGGTTATGGCGCCGGCTCGCCTCATCAGGAGGAGATCCCTTGCCCCGTCACTGCCCATGCCGGTCAGCAGGACCCCGACGGCCTTCTCTCCCAGGGCGACTGCCACCGAACGGAAAAGGTGGGTGATGGAAGGTTTGAGCCCGGCGTCCGGGGGATCATCGGAAAGGACGACGGTCTTTTCTCTTGTAACGACAAGATGCCTGTCGTCAGGCGCGAGATATACCTGTCCGGGAAGAAGGACTTCGCCCTGTCGGGCCAGGTGGACCCTGGTCTGGGTGGTTTGAGCGAGCCACTGGGCGAAGCCTTCGATAAAACCTGCGCTCATGTGTTGAACTATCACGATAGGCAGGGGAAAATCCTTCCCTAATCCGGCGAGGATGGTCTGAATAACCACCGGTCCGCCGGTCGAGGCCCCGATGGCGACAAGTTCGATGTTTCCCGCCGGGGCCGGCCGGTTTCCCCGCCGCGTGGTGGAGGTACCTGAGCTGCCGCTTGTTGCGACTCGGGGGCTGCTGTTCCATCTCTTGACTACCTTTACCTCGGACATGAGCTTTACCGTCCGGATCAGCTCTGCCGCCCCGGCCGGATGGTCCTGATGGCCGATGCCCGGCGGGGTCTTCAATACCGCCAGGGCTCCGGCCTCTATGGCGGCAAAGGTCATCTGGCTGTCACAGGGCTCCCAGAGACTGCTTACGATGACGACGGGTTTGGGGTTTTGGGCCATGATCCGTCTGGTCGCCTCCAGACCGTTTAATTTCGGCATATGGATATCCATGGTGATCACGTCGGGATTGTGCTTGGCGACGAACTCGACGGCCTCCTCTCCGCTGGCGGCGCTCCCGATAACGGCAAGCTTGGGGTCAGTCTCCAGGATATGCTTGAGGAGTTCTCTGGTTGTGGCGGAATCATCTACAATCAAGACCTTTATCATCGGATGTCCTTTTGTCGGTGGCAGGGCCGAAAGGCTAGATGAATCTCTCTTGCGCAAATGCTCCCTAACCCGGCCCGCACGTGGTTAAATAAAGCGTATCTAGCTTTAATGTCAAGCAGATTAAAGGTGGGTCTCGTCGTAAATAATGATATTGACATAACGAATCAGGCTATGATAGCGTCAGCCACGTTAAGTCTGTTGTCAGCGGGCGTTTCAATCTCACAAAAACAGATTCAAATTAGGAAAACTGAAAGGAGGTGGGGCAAGCAGTCAAGATAAAGCCGAGACCCGCCGGCTTATCCTTATGTGCTTTCCGTCGTTCTTTGAGGGAATAATAGAGAAAGGAGACATTTAATGGCAGCTAAAGGTAGCGAGTGGTCCACCCTTTGGAAAACCGAAGACTGGTGGGCGGTTTGGATGGCTTTTTTTATTTTAATCATTGCCTCTCTGGGGATTCTTACGGTGGCGCCCAGCTTGAGGACCTGGATTTACGACCCCTTCAAGGCCCTTCAGCCCTATGACACCGTATTGCCTATCCTCCTGGGAGCCTTGGTGGGAATGGCCGTACTTACCTCTATTGCCTGCGCCGCGATGAAGGTTGACCTCAAGAAATACCTCGTCGGTTTTGCAGGCATCTTTTTCCTGACGGTGTTGGCCTTTATCCTGGGGCAGCAGCAGACCATTTCCCGGGAATGGGGGTTTGCGCCGGTTCTCTGGGCGCTCTTCATAGGCCTGTTCTTAAGCAACGTCTTGAATGTTAGGGCCTTAAGCGGCGGAACAAAGACGGAAATGTTCATCAAGACCGGGCTCGTTCTCCTCGGGGCGGAGATCCTCTTCAGCATCCTTTTAAAAGCCGGCTCCTTCGGGATGATCCAGGCCGCGCTGGTAATCGTGATAGTTTATTGGTTTGCCGTCTGGCTGGGGAACAAGGCAGGTCTTGAGCGCTCCTTCAACCACGTGCTCGCCGCGGCGGTTTCCGTCTGCGGCGTATCCGCGGCCATCGCCGCGGGCGGCGCGGTGAAGGGGAAGCCGTCGGAGATCAGCTATACCGTCTCCATCGTCCTTCTCTGCGCTATGCCCATGCTGATCTTCATGCCTATCGTGGCCAAACTCTTCGGCATGTCCGAGGTTGTAACCGGGGCCTGGCTGGGTGGAACGATCGACACCACCGGGGCCGTGGTAGCCGCCGGAGCCATATACGGTCAGACCGCCATGGAGATCGCCTCGATCATCAAGATGACCCAGAATGTCATGATAGGACTTCTGGCCTTCGCCCTGGCCTCGTTCTGGGTAGTGAAGGTGGAGCGGAAACCGGAAGAGACTCCGAGTCTCATTGAGATTTGGACCCGCTTCCCCAAATTCATCGTCGGGTTCCTTGTCGCCTCAATCTTCTTCTCCCTGGTTCTGATCCCGAACCTGGGCGAAGCGGGAACCAATGCGATCCTCGATGTGACAAAGGTTTATCGGGAGTGGTTCTTCACCATGGCCTTCGTCTCCATCGGTCTTGACACCCGGTTCATGGAGCTCGTCAAGATTGGCGGCGGAAAACCGGCCTTCGTGTTTATCACTGCCCAGTTGTTTAATGTTCTTTTGGTGTTGCTCATTGCCTGGATCCTCTTCAGCGGAACCTTCTTCCCGTCCCCGGTCTGATTTGCCGGGGAAGACCGCGGCCTGACTGCGGGGACGAGGATTTTTACAGGAAAGACTGGAATGGAACAAGAGAATTAAGGTCAGGAGGAAAATTATGATTAGAAAGGTTTTGATATCGTTTAGTATCTTAGGTTTTCTCTTTTCTTTGGCCGGGTTTGCCCAGGCCCAGACGATAAAGGCGGCCGGGGCGACCATTGTTCAGGCGGAGGTGGATAAACTGGCCAAGGCCTTCAGCGAAAAGAATCCCGGAATAACCGTCCGAACCGCCGGAGGCGGCAGCACCGTAGCTATTACCTCGGCGGGCGAAGGGGCGGTGGAAATCGGCATGCCCGCGCGGCCCCTTACCCCGGCGGAGGCCAAGGTATTTCCCGACATGAAGCTCTTCACCTTTGCCAAGGACGGGGCCGCGGTAGTAACGCATCCGTCGAATCCGGTAACCGGGCTTACCTCCGCCCAGCTCAAAGATATCTTTACCGGCAAGGTTACCGACTGGAAGGATGTCGGCGGCAAACCCGGGGCGATAACCGTGGTGATCAGGGAAAGGGGCTCGGGAACGAGGGTTGCCTTTGAGGAGGCCGTTTTAGGCAAGGACAGGGTAACCGGCAAGTCCAAGATCGGCAGCTCCACCGGCGAGGTGAGAAGAATGATCGCCGGGGATCCCGCGGCCATCGGATACGTGGTGATCGGTTCGGTGGATAAGAGCCTCAAGGCCCTTAACCTGGACGATAAGGTCCCCACCATCGAAAACGTGAAGGCCGGGGCCTATACCCTTACCGTTTCCTTCTATCTGGCGACGAGCGGCGAACCCAAGGGGGCCGTGAAGAGCTTCATCGACTTTGTCATGGGGCCGGAAGGTCAGACCATAGTCGAGAGGGCGAAACTGGTTCCGGTTAAACCGACGAAGTGACGGCGGACACCGGGGGGAGAGTCATTCTCCCCCCGGTTTTTGGAAAGATCCTTCAAGGAGGTGGCGGATAAGTATGAAAAGAAACTTTATCGCAGTGATATTGGCCGCCCTGCTCGTTTTGGCGGCGGGCTCGGTCGCCTTTTCCCAGGTGGTGGCGAACCCCTCGCGGCTGGCGGATCTGCGGCTGCTGGAAATGATAATCGGAGACGAGGACTGGGTGATCATCGACTGCCGGCCGAAGAAGGCCTATGACGAAGGTCATATCCCCCATTCGATAAGCTTGGGCGATACCTGTATCCGGGTGCTGCTGGGCGCCGATTTGAAACCGAAGCCCACGGCGGAATTGGAACGGATCCTGGGCAACGCCGGGGCCAGCGAAGAGAGCAACATTATCGTCTATGGGGATACGCCCAACATGTCCTCGGCCTTGACCGCCTTATGGGTTCTCGGTTATCTGGCCCACGAGCGGGTTCAGTATTTCAATATCGAGGCCTGGGTAGCGGGCGGACTGCCTCTGGTCAAGCTGGTGCCGGAGCTGGACAAGGCTACCTACAAGGCGGCGGGGAGAAGATAAACGCAAACCTGAACGGATAATACTCCAGACCGTCTTTAGCGACGTCTTTTTTAATGCTTGATCAACCGGATAAGGAGGAGACCCGAGGTCTCCTCCTTAATCTTTATTTTTCCCTCAAATCAAAAAGGAGACAACAGATGAAGATCGTTATCGTAGGGGCGGTGGCGGCGGGTACCAAGACCGCCTGCCGGGCGAGGCGACTTCTCCCGGATGCCGAGATAACCGTCGTTGATCAGGATCGCCTTATTTCTTACGGAGGTTGCGGGATTCCCTATTTCATCTCCGGGGAGGTGGAAAGCGAAAAGCACCTGCGCTCGACCAGCTACAACATGCTCCGGGACGAGAGATTCTTCCGGGAGGCCAAGGGGGTTCGGGTCCTCTCCTTAACGAGGGCGGTGGCGATCGACCGGATAAGGAAGGTTCTCGAGATCGAGGATCTCCGGAACAACGAAAGGGGATATCTGGCCTACGACAAACTCGTCCTGGCGACCGGGAGCGCCCCTTTGAGTCTTCCCCTAGCGGGAATCGATCTTGACGGGGTGTACGCCCTCGCTTCCCTGGAGAAGGCCATTGCCATCAAAGAAGACCTGGCCCGGGGAAGGGTGACCCGGGCCGTTATTATCGGCGCCGGGGGGATCGGTCTCGAAATGGCCGAGGCCCTGGCGGACATGTGGCAGATCCCGGTTTCCCTGGTCGAATTCATGCCCCAGATACTTCCCGGACTCATCACGCCGGTTTTTGCCCGGATGATCACGAATCACTTGAGGACGAAGGGGGTCGAGGTTTACCTCGGGGAATCGGTAAAGGAGATTCTTCCCGGGGAAGATTCCCGGGTGAGCAGGGTCATAACCACTCGGAGGGAACTGGCCGCGGACTTGGTTATCGTGGCGGCGGGGGTAAGACCGAGGGGTGAGCTTGCCGCGGCGGCGGGGCTCGAGATGGGACAAAGGGGGGGAGTCGTCGTGAACCGGCGGATGCAGACCTCCGATCCGGATATCTATGCCGCGGGGGATTGCGTTGAGATCATGCAGCTCGTTACCGGCAAAAGAACCGTCGCCCCTCTGGGATCCCTTGCCAACCGCCAGGGAAGGGTGGTCGGGGACAATCTGGCCGGCCTCCCCTCCACCTTCGACGGCTGGATCGGGACATTCATTATGAAGATCTTTGATCTGGTCGTAGGCTCGACGGGCCTGAGCGCCGAGGCGGCTCTGCGGGAGGGTTTCTCTGTGGCTGAGGCCTGCGCCATTCAAACAGACCGGGCCCATTTCTACCCGGAGGCGGAATTGATGTTCATGAATATGGTGGTGGACAAAAAGACCAGAAGGGTGCTCGGCCTCCAGGGAATCGCCTCCAGGGGGGATGGCCTGCTCGCCCGGATCAACGCCGCCGCGGGACTCGTAGAGAGGAAGGCTGTTATCGAAGATTTCAGCAATCTCGAACTTGCCTATGCGCCGCCCTTTTCCAATGCCGTAGATATCTTAAACAGCGCGGCTAACGTCGCCGACAATATCCTTGCGGGAAGGTTAAGGGGGATAAGCCCCGAGACCTTTATCGACTGGATGGAGGGGGTGATCGAAAGGGGTGACTGGCTCACCTTGGATTTGCGCTATCCCAAAGAGGCGGAACCGTTTCTCCGGGCGTTTCCGGATCGCTGGACGGCGCTCCCATACGATTCGGTAAGGTCGGGATATGAAGGGTTGCCCCTGGATCGGACCTTGATCCTTATGTGTAATTCCGCGACCAGGGCTTACGAAATCCAGTGTTTTCTCGACGGGATCGGGCGGACGGACACCCTCGTTGTCTTTGGGGCGGGAAATGTCCTGCGGCGGCTCGGTCTTGCCTGGTGGCCGGCGTAAGATTCAGGCCGGGGGTAATTCCCCCGGCCTGAATCTTAAATCAGGTATTTCTTACAGCCAGATCAGTTGAATCAAGAGGTGAGGGATGGCCACGGCGACCACGGAAAAGGGCACCGAAAGGGCCATGAATTTCGGCAGTTCGATCTTGTAACCCCTCTTTTCCAGCATCCCACAGGCCAGCACATTGGCCGTCGCTCCCACCGGAGTCAGATTGCCCCCGATTCCCGTCCCGACGAGCATCCCGTAGTAGAAAATGAAGGGATTGACGCCGAGATTATCCGCTACGTGGGAGCAGACGGGCAGCATGAGCACCGTATAGGGGACATTGTCGATCACCCCGGACATTAACACCGAAAGCCAGACAAAGAGAAAGAGGTAAAGGGTCGGGCTGGTAAGGCCGGTTCCCGCCATAAAGTCGGCGAAATCCTTCAGCAATCCAACCTTTTCCACGGCGGCAACAACGATGAATATCCCCACGAGAAAGAAGATCGAGTTCCAATCGAACTCGTTGTGCATGGTTTTCGCGTTCTTCCAGTTGTAGAAAAGCGAGGCTACCCCGACGAGAAAGCCTACGGTCCCCACATTGACCAGGGGAATCCCTTTATTCATAATGGGAAGCGAAAGAAGGACCACGCTCAAAAGAAAGATGTTAAGGGGGATGAAACTGGTGATCCGCTCTTCCCCATCGGCCCCCTCAACGGTCTTTGTGAGATGGCGGAATTTATAAAGGAGGACAAGCATCGCCGCTATGAGACCGAAGACGGAGATCGTTCCCAGGCCGAGCTTGTTCTGGAACCAGTAGAAATCCATGAACTGCATTCCGGTCTTTGCCGCCATGATGAGGGCGGGGGGATCGGCCACCATGGTTACCGTAGTGACCACGTTCGAAGAAATGGCGAGTCCGACGAGATATAAGAATAACGAAGACTTCAATCTTTCCGCGATGTGGATGAAGATCGGGGCAAGCATGATAACCACGACCGGGTTGGCCATGAACGCCGAGAGGATTGCCGCCAGGGAACAAAGGAGGGTAAGCACATATCGCTCTTTCTTGACGTGTTTCAAGATATAGATCCCCAGCCAGGCGGGGAGCCGGCTCTCCTCGAAGGCAAAGGCGAGCATTCCGTAGCCCCAGTAGATGGTGAGCACCTTCCATTCCATGCTGTCCCAGAGGGCGAAATCCGGGGCCATGATTCCCAGCCCGATCAACAGGGCCGCCCCGGTCAGGGAGATATAGGCGATATTGATCTTCCGGTGGAGGATCAGGCCGAAAACGACAATCAGGGTAGCTAAGGTGATGATCTTTTCGGCCGACGGATCAAACAGATGATACCACTCCATCTATAATTAACTCCTTTCGACATTTTTCAAGGCTTGCCAAAAGCGGTCCGGGAAACCAGAGACAATTGCGAGACTCTTTAGACGTTTTGTCCCGGCGATGCAAGCAGAAAATGCCCGATGACCGGCAGGGAAAACCGACAAATTACGTTGATAGGATAATAAATATCTGCTATGTCCGATCATTCTAAAGAGGGAGCGGTAGTTGAAGAGAAAAATTAAAAATCTGTTTTTGACGGGACTTGCCGTTATCGTGCCGATAGGCATTTCTGTGTATGTGCTCTTCTTTCTCATCCAGATAATGGATAACCTCCTCCTTGTCATCCCCGAGGAGTATCAGCCCGATAAGGTCTTAGGCGTCCACATCCCCGGTCTGGGAATAATCTTCACGGTTCTTTTGATTCTTCTCTGCGGTCTGCTGACGAAGAGTTACCTCGGGAAGAAGGCGGTGAGCCTGGGGGAGTATCTGGTCGGCAGGATTCCGGTGATCAGGACGATTCATCAGGCAAGCAAGCATGTTGTGGACAGTTTTATTATCGGCAAGACCCACTCTTTCCAGCGGGTGGTTCTGGTCGAGTATCCCCGCCGGGGCCTCTATTCCCTCGGGTTCATTACGGGGGTTGCGGGAAGTGAGATTGCCGATAAGGTCGGTAGAGGATGTCTGAGTGTCTTTATCCCGACGACGCCGAATCCTACCAGCGGATTTTTTTTGCTCATCCCGGAGGAAGAACTGATCCCGGTTTCCATCACTGTGGAGGAGGCCTTTGTAATGATCATGTCCGTAGGCATAGTAAATTCCTATAAGAGAAGCGGGGGGCAGGGCTTTACCCAGGTCAAGTAAAAATATTTAAATATTTCAGCAAGGAGAGTGTTTCTATGCAAATTACCGCAGAAAGTGTCAAGTTGGGACATCCCGATATTGTGGCCGATTCGATTGCGGCCAACATTATCGCCGCGATTCTAGACGAAGAGAAAAAGATCGGCCTTACCGCCGATAATATGCCCCATTGCGGGCTGGAGGTGTTTTTGGGGAAGGGGCTCTGCGTAGTGGGCGGGGAGGTGGCCACCCGGATTTATGTGGATATTGAAAGGATCGTCCGGGAGACCGTGGTCGGCCTGGGCTATAATGACTGCAATGTCGGCTTGAACGGAAATTCCATGGGGGTCATCAACGCAATAATCCCCCAGTCGCCGGACATCAACATCGGCAGCAGGGCCGGGATGGGGAAGTATGATGAAATGGGCGCCGGGGATCAGGGGATCATTTACGGTTTCGCCTGCGACGAGACCGAAGAGCTCCTGCCCCTGACCTATGTCCTTGTCAACCGGCTGATGAGGGGCCTGGAGGAAAGCGGCAATAAGATCTTCGCCCCGGACGGGAAGGGGCAGGTGACAGTGGAATACGATGAGCTGGGCAAACCCGTAAGGGTCGATACGGTGCTTATCTCCAATGCCGTGGACTATCGCCAGGTCGCATCGGCAGACAAGGGGCAGATCGAAGATAAGGCCCGTAAAATAGCCGTTGGCTGCCTGGGAAAATGGATGGACGAGAAGACCGTTTTCCTCTTCAACCCCACCGGTGAATGGAGGGCGGTCAATTCCTGCAGCGCCGCCGATTCCGGGGTGACCGGGAGGAAACTCGTGGTCCAGTTCTACGGCGGCTATCCCGGGGCCCAGCTGGGGGGAGGGGCCGTTGTGAACAAGACCCCGGAAAAGGTTGACTGCTCGGCGGCCTTCGGGGCCCGGTACGTGGCGAAAAATATCGTCGCCTCAGGTCTGGCGGCGAGATGTTCGGTGCAGCTCGCCTATGCGATAGGGATTGCCCGGCCGATTTCGATCTACGTGAACTCCTTCGGAACGGGCAAAACCGGGGACAGCAAGATTGCCGCGGCGGTAAAAGATGTCTTTGATCTTACCCCCAGGGGCATGATCGAAGGGTTCGGCCTGCTGGAAGGGGATATCTACCGAAGACTGCCCAAGACCTTCTTTCTCGATGATTATGCCTGGGAGAAGACGGATAAGGTCGATCTTTTGCGTTGTGCCTTGAAGTAACGATTGAGGAGGAAAAGGATGGCTTTTTTGGAGAACAACCGGGAACTGAAGTATAAGGTTAAGGACATTTCCTTGGCCGAGTGGGGGAGAAAGGAGATGGTCCTGGCGGAGAATGAAATGCCCGGGCTCATGGCCATAAGGAAAAAATACGGTTCGGCGAAACCCCTCCGGGGGCTCAAGGTGATGGGCAGTCTGCACATGACAATCCAGACGGCGATGTTGATTGAGACCCTTAAAGAATTAGGCGCGTCTCTCCGCTGGGCGTCTTGCAACATCTTTTCCACCCAGGACCATGCCGCCGCGGCGATTGCCGCGTCCGGTTCGGCGGCGGTATTTGCCTGGAAGGGAGAAACTCTCGAAGAATACTGGTGGTGCACCGAACAGGCCCTGACCTGGCCGGACGGCACCGGCCCGGATCTTGTTGTTGACGACGGAGGCGATGCGACCCTTTTTCTTCACCAGGGGGTAAAGGTGGAGAAGGACCCCGGGTTGCTTGATAAACCGGCCCCGAACCGGGAGATGGAGATCGTCGGGGAGCGCCTGAGAGAATCCGTCAGGTCGGATAAAACCCGCTTTCAGCGGGTAATGGCGAACCTCAGGGGAATCTCCGAAGAGACGACAACCGGCGTAAGCAGGCTCTGCCAGATGGAAAGAAGCGGGGAGCTCCTCGTGGCGGCGATCAACGTCAACGATTCGGTGACGAAATCGAAGTTCGACAACCTCTACGGCTGCCGCGAATCCCTGGCCGACGGGATCAAACGAGCGACGGACATCATGATCGCGGGAAAGGTGGTTGTAGTCTGCGGCTACGGGGATGTGGGGAAGGGCTCCGCTCAGTCTATGCGGGGGCTGGGGGCCAGGGTCATCATCACCGAGATCG
This sequence comes from Syntrophobacterales bacterium, assembly GCA_037445955.1. Lineage (GTDB taxonomy): Bacteria > Desulfobacterota > Syntrophia > Syntrophales > CAMTWB01 > JBBIJM01. The sequence goes on along the minus strand of JBBIJM010000008.1, from coordinate 1,306 downwards.
ATCCGATCTGCGCCCTTCAGGCGGCGATGGAAGGTTACGAGGTCAAGACCCTGGATGAGGTGGTTGGCCTGGGGGATATTTTTATCACCGCAACGGGATGTTGCGATGTCATCACCGGAGACCATATGGAACGGATGAAGCACGAGGCGATCATCTGCAACATAGGTCACTTTGACAGCGAAATATCCGTCGATTATCTCCTGCGGGGCGATTTCAAAAGGGAAAACATCAAACCCCAGGTCGATAAGTGGACCGTCAAATCAGGCCGTTCCATTCTCCTGCTTGCGGAAGGGCGCCTGGTTAATCTGGGATGCGCCACGGGCCATCCCAGTTTTGTCATGAGCAACAGTTTTACGAATCAATGTCTGGCCCAGATCGAACTGGCCGAAAAGAAGCTGGCCCCGGGGGTCTATACCCTGCCTAAGCATCTCGATGAGGAGGTGGCCCGTCTTCATTTGGAACGATTGGGGGCGAATCTGACCAGACTGACCGAATCCCAGGCCGCCTACCTCGGGGTGCCGGCTGACGGGCCTTATAAGCCGGATTATTATCGCTACTGAGCCTTAAGTTTTGATCCGGTAAAAGAGGTAGAGGGCGCCTGAGGCGAAAATGAGGTTGGCGAGCCAGGCGGCGGGATATGGGGGCAGGGCGCCGCTTCGGCCAAGAGAAAGAAAGAAGGTAAAGAGGATCCAGTAGGAAAAACCTACCACCAGTCCCGCGCCGATACTTCTGGCCAGGGCACCGCTTTGCTGGGATTTCAGAGAGAAGGCGACGCCTATCGCCGCCAGGATCACCATGACCAGGCTGAAGGCCATCTTGCCCTGGAGATCGGTTTCGTAGGAAGTGACGTCGTAGCCTTCGGAACGAAGTTTCCCGATATATCGCCTAAGCTCGAAATAACCCATCTTGTCGGCGCCTTTCTGAAGGCCCCCGAAATCGTCGGGGACCTCGGGCAGGGGGAGGGTCTTGGTTGCGACCCATTCCAGGATGGGTTCCCCTTTCCGGGAAAAGCTCGTTGTCATCAGATTGTGGAACTGCCAGAGGCCGTCCTTAAAGACGGCCTTTTCCGCATCATACCGCCTCACCGGGCGGAAGTCCCCGTCGAACTGATTGATCGTGATTCCGAAGAGACTGTTTGTTTTCTGATCAAACAGCCGGAAATTATAGAGCCCCATCCGTCCCCGGTACCAGAGTTCATTCTGGCCGAAAGAACCCCGGATTTCCTGTTTCTGGATTTCTACCCGGATCAGCCGGTCGGCCCTTTCGTTGGTTTGGGGGGTGACAAATTCGGTGAAGAGAAAATAGA
>JBBIJM010000007.1:0-49212 GCA_037445955.1 Syntrophobacterales bacterium | reverse complement strand
ACCGGGAGGAACTGGAGGGGGTCATCGCCCACGAACTTGCCCATATAAAGAACAAAGATATGCTTATCGGGTCGATTGCCGCGACCCTGGCCGGCGCTATCGTAATGATCGCCAATATGGCCCAGTGGGCGGCTATTTTCGGGGCCGGCCGGGGCGATAATGAAGAAGAGGGGGGAGGGGGATTCCTCGGCTTGATCCTGATGGCCATCCTCGCCCCGCTCGCGGCAACGGTCATTCAGATGGCCGTCTCCAGGTCTCGAGAGTATCTGGCCGATGAGTCCGGCGCCAGATATTCCAGAAACCCTTACGGATTGGCCTCGGCCCTGGAAAAGATATCCCGGGCGGCCCAAGCGGTGCCGATGGCGGCCAAGCCCGCAACAGCCCATATGTTCATAATCAATCCCTTGCTCGGCGGATCTTTACGAACCCTCTTCTCTACTCATCCCCCGGTTGAGGAAAGGGTTGCCCGGTTGAGAAGGATAAGGGTAATATGACTTGAATCTTGAGATTCCAAAGCAGGGCCCAGGAGGCCAGGAGGCACGATGGAGGAGAAGAAACAAAGGGGATTTGTGGTGAAAGATAAGCGGTTGTTCGAGGAGGGGGGAGAGGCGCGCCCCGAGGAGATGAAAGAGACCGAACCCCGGAAACCTTCCCCTGAGGCAGATGAGAGGAATCAGACCGAAGGGCCAGCGGAGGAGACAGGGAGGGATGATTTCTTAACCGAGGTAAATTTCTACAACTTCGTCCTGTCCCTCAGTACTACCGCGATGTTTCATTTCGGCGACTTCCCGGATCCGCAGACGAACAGGACGGAGAAAAACCTCCCCGCCGCCAAGCATACGATAGATATTTTGAGTATGCTTAAGGAAAAGACGAAAGGAAACCTCGAAGACTATGAGAACAGGCTGTTAGATGGCATCCTTTATGAATTGCGGGTGAGGTACGTCCGAGAGAAGGGATAATGACCCTCAAGAGATTATCCCCGGCAAAGGTCAATCTTCACCTGTCGGTGCTCAGGAAGCGCCCGGATGGGTATCATGATCTTAAAACCCTGCTCCAGAGGATCAGCCTCTTTGACGAGTTGACCTTCCGGCCACTTCCTACGGGGATCGTGATCCGGGGCGATGAGGATAAGATCCCCCTGGGGAAGGAAAATATTGTCTATCGCTCCGTGGAGAAACTGTTTCACGCAACCGGTTATCGGGGGGGCGTCGAGATCGGGATAGAAAAAAATATCCCCGTTGCCGCCGGCCTGGGCGGCGGCAGTTCGAATGCGGCCTGCACCCTGGTCGCTTTAGACGAAATGTTCGATTTTTGCCTCGGTAAGGAACGGTTGATGAGACTGGCCTCGGGGCTCGGAGCCGATGTCCCTTTCTTTATCTTCGAAAAGACCGCCTGGGCCGAAGGTATCGGCGATATCCTTACCGAGGCCCAACATGTCCCATCCTTCTGGTTTGTTCTGGTTAATCCCGGTTTTTCCGTCTCTACCAAAGAGGTCTATGAAAACCTGAATTTAGGATTGACAAAAAAAAACATAAATTATAGGATTCGCACCGCTCAGAGGGGGGATTGGCTGACCTTGCTGCAAAACGATCTGGAAGAGGTCACCGCCGGCCGCCATCGGGAGATCGGGGAAATTAAACAAGGCCTGCTTAGGGAGGGCGCCGAAGGGGCCCTGATGTCCGGAAGCGGGCCCACGGTATTCGGGCTTTTTGAGGACGAGGGAAAGGCCCGCCTGGCCTCAAAAGCCCTCCTGGGAAGCGGTTGGGCCGGCCGGACAGTGCATGTCGCTCGCTCCCTTTGTTAGGGGGACAGGATACTTTAAGAACGGTCTGAATGACAAAATCAGCAGTTTTTCAAAGTTCACAATGTCATAATTAAACTGGGGCGTCGTCAAGCGGTAAGACACAAGATTTTGGTTCTTGCATGCGGAGGTTCGAATCCTCCCGCCCCAGCCAGAAGCACGGTGAGGTTATGCTGGAGAGGATAAGGATCTTTTCAGGGAATGCCAGCGCTGTCCTGGCCAAGAATATCTGCGACAAGCTGGGGATTCCCCTGGGAAGGGCAAACGTGACCGCCTTCAGCGACGGGGAAACCCGGGTGGAGATAAATGAGAATGTCCGGGGGATGGACGTCTTCATTATCCAGTCCACCTGTACTCCGGTCAATGTCACGGTGATGGAACTTCTCATCATGATAGACGCCTTAAAGAGGGCCTCCGCCGATCGGATTACCGCGGTGATACCCTATTACGGCTACGCGAGGCAGGACAGGAAAGTGACCCCCCGGGCGCCGATCACCGCCAAACTTCTCGCCGATCTCATCACCACCGCCGGGGCGAGCCGGGTCCTTTCCATGGATCTCCATGCCGGCCAGATCCAGGGGTTCTTCAATATCCCCGTGGATAACCTCTTTGCCACGCCGGTTTTGATGGAGTACCTAAAGAGCCATTACCGGGATAACCTGGTCATAGTGTCCCCGGATACCGGAGGCGTAGAGAGGGCCAGGGCCTTTGCCAGTCGGCTCGGGGCCGGGCTTGCCATTATAGATAAAAGGAGATTGAAGCCCAACGAGGCCCAGGTGATGAACATCATCGGCAACGTGAAGGATAAGAGCGTCATCCTCCTTGACGACATGATCGACACCGCGGGAACCATAGTTCAGGCGGCGGATGCCCTGAAGGCGGCGGGGGCGAAAGAGGTCTCCGCCTGCTGTACCCATCCGGTGCTTTCGGGGCCGGCGGTGGAGAGGATAGAGAATTCCAATCTCCTTGAGGTCATTGTCGCCGACACCATTCCCTTAGGCGAAAAGGCCGCCCGGTGCGGCCGGATCAAGGTTCTTTCCGTTGCCGGTCTTTTGAGCGAGGCGGTGAAGAGGATTTACTACAACGACTCGGTAAGCTCCCTTTTTGTCTGAGCTAGGATGAGATGCTGCCAATAAATCGATTGCTGTAATGCTGTAATAATGATGAGGTATTTTTGAAACTGGTAGTGGGGCTGGGGAATCCGGGAGAACGTTACCGTCTCAGCCGGCACAATGCGGGTTTCCTGGTGATCGACGAGGTTTCGACCAGATTCAATATCCCGCTTAAGAAGATGTTATTTGATTCCCTCACCGGAGGCGGGTCGATCGAGGCAATCAGGGTCGTCTTGGCCAAACCCCAAACCTATATGAATCTAAGCGGGGCTTCGGTAGGTGAAATAGCTCGATATTTCGACATTCCTCCCGGAGACATGATAGTCGTCCATGATGACCTGGATATTCCCTTCAATGCCATCCGGCTTAAAAAAAGCGGTGGACACGGCGGCCATAAGGGACTCCTTTCCCTTGCCGAATCCTTGGGCACATCAGATTTTCCCCGGGTGAGGATCGGAATTGGCCGGCCTCAGGCCGGTACCAGGGCGGAAGATTATGTCCTTTCGCCTTTCACGTCTGCAGAGAGGGAGTCGTTGCCGGGACTGCTGAAGCGGGCAGGTGAAGTGATTGCCGACCTGCTCACTTTAGGAATTGGTAAATCGATGGCCAGACATCACCAAGGCAAACGTGCAATAGAACCTGAAGGAGGTATGAATGGAAAAACTAATTAGGCGTGTTGGGTTGTTATTTTTTGTCTCGGTTGTAGTACCGTCAATCCTGGCCGCAGGTGCACTGGCCGGGGAGGCGGATATCAAGGTTCCCGATCTTGCGGGTGTCTCCTTTATTGTATTAGGAAGCGCGGTAAGCGGGCTTTCGCTGATGTACTGGGGACTTGTGATCTGCGCCATCGGCATGGGCTTCGGAATGATCCAGTATTATCAGACCAAAAACCTGCCCGCCCATTCTTCAATGTTGAACGTCTCCAACACCATCTGGGAGACGTGTAAAACCTATCTCCTCCAGCAGGGGAAATTTCTCTTCGCCTTATGGGTGCTCATCGCCGTTTGTATCATTTATTACTTCTACGGCCTTCAGAGCAAATCCTTAGGGAGCGTTTCTATTATCCTCCTGTCTTCGGTCCTGGGGATTTTAGGATCCTACGGCGTTGCCTGGTTCGGCATCCGTATAAATACGGTGGCGAATTCCCGGGCGGCCTTCGCTTCGCTCAGGGCCAGGCCGCTGGGTATAGTGGATATCTGCCTGAGATCGGGCATGAGCGTGGGCCTGCTTCTGGTCAGCGTCGAGCTCTTCTTCATGATCTGCATCCTGGTATTTCTCCCCCAGGATCTGGTGGGGCCGTCCTTCATCGGTTTTGCCATCGGCGAATCTCTCGGGGCGAGCGCCCTTAGAATCTGCGGCGGGATCTTTACCAAGATCGCCGACATCGGGTCGGATCTCATGAAGATCGTATTTAAACTGCCTGAGGACGATCCCCGAAATCCCGGGGTCATCGCCGACTGCACCGGGGACAATGCCGGTGACAGCGTAGGACCGACGGCGGACGGATTTGAAACCTACGGAGTAACCGGGGTAGCGCTGATCGCCTTTCTCGCCCTGGCCCTGTTTACCACCCCGGCGATGTGCGCAACCTTGATCATCTGGCTCTTCGTCATGAGGATCCTGATGATAGTGACGGCCATCATCTCCTATTTCGTCAATCACGCCGCCAGCACCAGGCTCTATGGAGAGGCCAAGGACTTCAATTTTGAACATCCCTTGACCAGCCTCATCTGGCTGACCTCGACCATATCAATCCTGGTGACCTTTGGCGCCAGCTATCTCCTGCTTGCCGGACTCGAGCCGACGGAGGTTTTCGGTTCTCTCTGGTGGGCCCTTTCGATTATCATCAGTTGCGGAACCATTGCCGGGGCCTTGATCCCGGAATTTACGAAGGTATTTACCAGCACCAATTCCAGACACGTAAGTGAGGTGGTCAATTCTTCCCGTCAGGGTGGGGCCTCGCTGAATATCCTTTCAGGTCTGGTCGCCGGCAACTTTTCCGCCTTCTGGCAGGGACTTGCCATCCTTTTCCTCATGCTCGTGGCCTATCTGGTCTCGAAAAATCCCGCGATCCTGGCGATTATGCCTGAGGAATATGTCTTTGCCACCCCGGTTTTCGCCTTTGGGCTGGTGGCCTTCGGTTTTCTCGGTATGGGGCCGGTTACCATCGCCGTGGACAGCTTCGGACCGGTTTCGGACAACGCCCAATCGATTTACGAACTTTCGCTCATCGAAAAGATCTCCGGGATAAAGGAAGACATCAAGAAAGGATTCGGTTTTATCCCTGATTTCGAAACCTCGAAGCACTACCTCGAGGCAGCCGACGGGGCGGGAAACACTTTCAAGGCGACCGCCAAGCCGGTTTTGATCGGCACCGCGGTAGTCGGGGCGACGACGATGGTGTTCGGGATCATCATGCTCCTTGAGCATATCTATGGAGATGTCATCGGCAAGCTGAGCCTCGTTCAGCCGGAGGTGATCCTGGGTCTGATGATGGGCGGCTGTGTCATCTACTGGTTCTCCGGCGCCTCCATCCAGGCTGTTGTTACCGGCGCCTACCGGGCGGTGGTCTTTATCAAGAAAAACATCGACCTCTCCTCCCGGGAGGCTTCCATCGCCGACAGCAAAGAGGTGGTTAGGATTTGCACCATCTATGCCCAGAAGGGGATGATCAATATATTTGTGGTGATTTTCTTCCTGGCCCTGGCCCTTTCCTTCTTCAACCCCTATTTCTTCATCGGTTATCTGATCGCCATCGCCTTCTTCGGCCTTTTCCAGGCCGTCTTCATGGCCAATGCCGGCGGGGCCTGGGATAACGCCAAGAAGATCGTCGAGGTCGATTTGAAAGAGAAGAACACCCCGCTGCACGAAGCGACGGTGGTGGGTGACACGGTAGGCGATCCCTATAAGGACACCTCTTCGGTTTCGCTAAATCCGGTCATCAAGTTTACCACCTTGTTCGGGTTGCTGGCGGTGGAGATAGCGGTAACCATGCAGAACGCCACCTTGAAGATGGGGCTGGGGGTAATCTTCCTGGCCATTGCCTTGCTCTTCGTTTACCGCTCCTTCTACCGGATGAGGATTATGGAGGAATAGGGGGATTGATCTCCGGAGGGCATAAGACCACAAGCGGTGCCGTAGCCTGCATAGCCGCTTGTGGTCTTATTTTTGACCATTGCGCCCAGGGATCGCAATGTTGCCGGCCACGCCAAGGCCGTCCGAAAAGCCCTTTGAATTGACCGGTTTCCCCTTCCTCCGACCCCGGTCTAGGAGGTCTGGATTCTTGAGAAGTCAGCTAAGGAGGAGATGAGACAGGATATTTCCGTAAGGAGGGCGAGCCTATTGCCCCTAACCTCCTCCTCCTTGGCCATCACCAAAACGGCATCGAAAAAAGCATCCACCGGCTTCTTCAGGGAGGCAAGCTCGACCAGACAGGACAGATATTCCTCCTTCGCAAGGAGGCGGGCGATGTTCCCTTTTATTCTAAGCAACAAGCGGTGCAACTCCTTTTCCTCGTACTGACGGAAAATGGTTGGATCTGCCTCCTGATTCGTCTTCATCCCTTTGATTATATTCTCTACCCGTTTGAAGGTCGCCACCAGGTCGGCAAAATCGTTCCGCCTCCTGAATTGTGCCAGGGCTTCGATCTTATTTACCGCGGAGAGGATCCGGTGGATGCCCAAACAGGCCACCGCCTCCACCCCGTCGGCAGAGTACCCCTGGGCAATCAGCTGGTTTGAGAGGCGGCCCCGGAAGAATTCGAGTACTTCCCCTTTTATCTCCTCCGGGGAGCCCTTGCGGCAGCCCGCCAGGTTCGAAAGGGTCCGGTCGATCAGTTCGTCAAGGTCGAGGGGATATTTCCTCTCGAGGATAATGTTGATGATCCCCAGGGCCTGTCTCCTTAAGGCATAGGGATCGGCGGTGCCCGTCGGGGGCAGCTTGACGGAGAAAAAACCGACGATCGAGTCTATCTTGTCGGCGATGCTTAAGATCGCCCCGGCGTCGCTTGCGGGAAGCTCGCCTCCCGAGGCGACGGGGAGATAATGCTCGTAAATGGCCCTTGCCACCCGGGAATCCTCGCCTGAGCGCAGGGCGTATTCCCGCCCCATGATCCCCTGAAGTTCGGGTAACTCGCCGACCATCTGGGTGAGGAGATCGGCCTTGGCCAAAACGGCGGCCCGCTCACAGATCGGCGCTAAATCCGGATTTAGAATTTCCGTAAGATATAACGAGAGGGCCTGAAGGCGGGCGACCTTATCGGCAACCGATCCCAGGAGGGCGTGAAAGACCACATGACCAAGACCGGGCAGGCGCGCCTCCAGAGGGATTTTCTGATCTTCCTTAAAAAAGAACCGGGCATCGGCGAGCCTGGCCCGAATTACCTTTTCGTTTCCCCTTCTCACCACTTGCCGGTCCCGGGCGGGCGTATTGGTGACGGTGAGAAAATAGGGCAGGAGGTCCCCGGACTCTGATACGATGGGAAAATACTTCTGGTGAGACATCATGACCGTGGCCAGGACCTCCCGGGGAAGGTCGAGGAATTCTTCCTCGAATTGGCCGCAGAGAACCTCGGGATATTCGGTGAGAAAGACCACCTGAGAAAGCAGATCAGGATCAACCAGGGCCTTCCCGTTTACCTTCGCCGCCTCTTTCGTTACCCCGTCGCTTATGATTTTCCTTCTTTCTTCCGGATCAACAACAACGAATCTGGCTTTCGTCTCTTTCAAATAGTGGGCAAAGTTCCGGACGGAAAAAGGGGCCGGGCTCAGGAAGCGATGGCCCTGAGAGGAGCTGCCGCTTGTGATTCCGTCTATGACAAACGGTATTGTTTCCCCGCCGTAAAGGGCGAGCAGCCAGTGGATCGGTCGGGCAAAACGGATTTCCGAATAGCCCCAGCGCATTGATTTGCGAAAGGGAAGGGCCAGTATGAGCCGGGGAAGAAGCGCCGGAAGCAGTCTGGCGGTTTCCTCCCCCGGGATTTCCTTTTCGAAGGCCAGATAGTCCCCCTTATCGGTGCTCACCACTTTAAGATCGGCAGGTTCCACGCCCTGACTCCGGGCAAAACCCAGGGCGGCGGGGGTGAAATGCCCCTCTTTATCCCAGGCCACCCTTGTTGCCGGGCCGGTCTTCTTTACGATCTGGGTTTCCTGCCTTTCGTTTAGGTCGGTAACGATGAGGGCCAGCCTTCTGGGGGTAGCGAAGGTTTTTATTTCCCCGTAAGAAAGCCTGCCTTCGGAGAGTTCCTTCGCCGCCAAATCGGCCAGGTCTTCGATCACCCGGGGGAGGAATGCCGCCGGTATCTCTTCGGTGCCGATTTCCATCAGCAGTTCTTTAGCCATTAAGTCTCCTTTTTCAGCCGGGCTAGGAGGGGGAACCCCATCTCTTCCCGCAGTTTAAGATATCCCTCGGCGGCAAGACGTGCAAGATTCCTCACCCGGCCGATGTAACTGGTTCTTTCGGCGACGCCGATGGCCCCCCGGGCGTTTAAGATATTGAAGGTATGGGAGCATTTGAGGCAATAGTCGTAAGCCGGGAGGGGCAGTCCCTCCCGGATCAGCCGGAGGGATTCCGCCTCGTACCGGTCAAAGAGCTCCCTCTGCATCTCAATCCCGGCGCTTTCAAAATTGTATCGGGAAAACTGGACCTCGGTGAGATGGTGGATGTCGCCGTAGAGGATATCCCGATTCCACTTCAGGTCATAAACATTGTCGATGCCCTGGATGTACATCGCTATCCTTTCAATTCCATAGGTTATTTCGGAGCTTATGGGATAGAGGTCCATGCCCCCTGCCTGCTGAAAATAGGTGAACTGGGTGATCTCCATGCCGTCGAGCCACACCTCCCAGCCCAGCCCCCAGGCCCCCAGGGTCGGCGATTCCCAGTCGTCCTCGACGAAGCGGATATCGTGATCCAGCGCATCGATGCCGAGGCTCTTGAGGGAATCCAGATAGATCTCCTGGACATTGTCCGGCGATGGTTTCAGGATTACCTGAAACTGGTAGTAATGCTGGAGGCGATTGGGATTGTCCCCGTAGCGGCCGTCGGTCGGCCGCCGGGACGGCTCTACGTAGGCCACGTTCCACGGCTCCGGACCGAGAGCTCTGAGGAAGGTGGCCGGGTTGAAGGTGCCCGCGCCTACCTCGAGGTCGTAAGGCTGCTGGATGACGCAGCCTCTTTCGTCCCAGAACCGCTGTAGGGCGAAGATTATTTCCTGAAAGAACACATTTCGCTCCTTTGGGTGGATATTGTTATTTTCCCTTGCAGAATTGTGCGGTTACCTAACACGGACGGGATTTTGTGTCAATAATAAATTAGGCGGCAGGCGGGGTGGGAGTTTAGGGAACAGCGGTAATCTGGGTAATCATAGGGACAGGATGATCAAATTATTGCCCGATATCCCGTCCTCAGAGCGAAGCTTTTGAACGACCCGTTTATTGCGCCTGGTCCAAAAGACCAGGAAGGCGCCCGCGGTAAGAAACGGGCGACAACCCTCAATTATACGAAAACCTTAAATATTATCATTTCGCAAAGCGAAGCCTCAAGGCTCTCCATGCTGTATCCGCCCTTGTTCTCACCTTACAGATACAGGTCCCGGCGGCCGTTTTTAAGTTCGGCCAGTCTTTGTCTGGTCGTCTCCATGATCCGTTCTTCGAGCCCGGGAAGCAGGCGATTAATCAACTCCTCTCCTTTTCTTACGGTTTCGGCGGGGGCATAATCAAGCAGGTACTCATAAAAGGTAAGCATCGCATTCGGTTCGCAAAAGCTCTTGATGAAGCCCGGTTTGGCCTGCTCCATGAAATGTTCTCCCGTTCGACCCAGACGGTAGCAGGCGGTACAGAAAGAAGGGATATATTCTTCCGCAAGCAGGCCGTCTATTACCTCGTTTAAAGAGCGGTCGTCTCCGAGCCGAAACTGTTCCTTATCGGCCGATCTCTGCCTCTTTGCCGCCTCGGTGTAACCGCCGATCCCTATCCTGGAGCCGGCGTCTATCTGGGATACCCCGAGCTTGATCACCTCGTTTCTCACCTCAGCGGTTTCCCGGCAGGTCAGGATAAGCCCGGTGTAAGGAACGGCAAGCCTTATGATGGCGATGATCTTCTTGAAATCATCATCACTTACCTTGAAGGGCATGTGGTTGACAAAGGCCGTATTGAAGGCCGGCTCGATCCGGGGAAAGGAAATGGTATGCGGTCCGACCCCGAAGTGTTCTTCCAAAGACCTGGCATGGCAGATGAGCGAGACCACTTCAAAACGCCAGTCATAAAGGCCGAAAAGTGCCCCGATCCCTACATCGTCGATTCCGCCCTCCTGAGCGGTATGGAGGGAAAAAAGCCGGCGGTGATAGTCACCTTTCCTGGTGTTTTTGGGATGAACCTTTCTGTAGGTCTCTTTATGGTATGTTTCCTGGAATACCTGAAAGGTGCCGATCCCGGCAGACTTGACTATTCGGTAATCCTCCACATCCAGAGGTGCCGCATTGATGTTGATCCTCCTGATGCTTCCTATTTCCGTTCCCGTCTCGTTATAGGTCTTGATTTCGTAAACCTTCCTAACGGTCTCCGAAATGACTTGGGCGGGGGAAAGGGGAGATTCTCCGAAAACCAGGATGATCCGTTTATGCCCCTGCTTCTGGATAAGTTTTACCTCCTCTACGAGCTCGCAATCGGAGAGGCTATGGCGCGCCACCAGCGTATTGGACTCCCGAAAGGCGCAATAAGAACAGTTATTTTCGCAAAAGTTGTTCACGTAGAGAGGGGCGAAAAAGACGATCCGGTTACCGTAGATATCTTTCTTTATGCTTCTTGCCGTTTCAAAGAGCTCCTCGAGCAGATCGGGGCTCTGGAGATTGCAGAGCCTGGCCGTATCTTCCGGACAAAGACCTCTCTTGAGTTTTGCCTTCGCCAGAATCTCCTTCAATTCACCGGGTTCCGGCTGTTTTGCCCGGATTAATCCTTCGATGTAAGAGTCATCTATAAAATCTTGATATGCGGTCATATTAATCCTTTTGATATTACATATCCGGTAAATCAACCCGGCTTTTTAAAGGGTTTCACTTTTAGATTTTCTGGAGACTGACCTTGAAAATCGAGCCCAGTCCGGGCTGACTCTGGACGGAGATTCTACCATTGTGAAGATCAATGAAGCGCTTTACGAGACTAAGACCTAGACCGGTGCCCGGAACGTTGACGGTGTATTCATTCTTAACCCGGTAAAAATCCTCAAAAACCCTTTCCTTTTCATCTTCCGACATCCCGATCCCGTTATCTTTTACCGAGACCGTTATGTAAATCCCCCCGTTGTCAATCCCTACCTCAATCTTTCCTCCTGTCGGGGTATACTTTATGGCGTTATCGACCAGATTCCCAAAGACGACCGCCATCGCCTTCCCGTCGGCTAAGACCTGCTCCCCTTTTATTGATTCATCAATCCTTACCGAGAGGTGGATATCTTTTAGCCTAGCATTATGTTCTTCAGATTGCAATACCTGGGCAATTATCTGTTCGATGTTTACAGAGGAGCGCTTTAGGGCAAACTGTCCCGTTTCTATGGCGGCAAGGGATATCAACTCATCGACCATGGTATTTAAGAGGTTGAGGCGGTTTACGGCCCCGCAGAGGATTTCCTTCTCCTCGGCCAATTCGTTGTCTTTGATGTTCTCAAAAACAGAGGCCAGTTTGTTCTCTATGAAGGTAAGAGGTCTCTTCACCTCATGGGCCACCATCGAGACAAACATCGATTTGGCGATCTCCAGTTTCTTAAGAGCGGTTATATCCCTAAGGACGGTGACTACACCCAGATTCTCCCGGTCAAGACTATAAAGAGGGGTCGCGTTTGCCATGTAGGTGCTTTTATCAAGGGTGATCTCTTTGGTTCTGATTACATTGTCCGTGGTTGTCTCAAGGATATCGACGAGCAGTTCCTTAAGATCCTGGTTCTTGATTGCCTCATCCAGAGAAGCGGGCATGTTGAATCCCGCCAGTTCGGTAATGATCCGCGAGGCGGCGGAATTTCTAAGGACGATCTGCCTTTGTCTATTGACAACGATCACGCCGTCGGTCATACAATTCAAGATCGACTTGCTTTTGGAACGCTCGAAGGCCAGCTCGAGTAGTTGTTTTTCTCTCTGTTCGTTTGACCTTCTTGCCTCCAGGGCAAGAGATCTTTTTTCCAGGCCGTTGCGAAGGGCCAGTAACAACTCCTCCGGGGTGAAGGGTTTGGGAATGTAGTTGTAGGCGCCCCGTTTAGTCGCCTCTACGGCGGTTTCGATGGTGGCGTTGGCGGTAATTATAAAAAGGGTTATATCATTATCGATCTTGCGGATCTCTTCTATCAGCTCAAGTCCGTTCATTCCCGGCAATTTCAAATCTATCAGGGCCGCCGCGTAATCCCGGTTGGCCTTGAGCTTCTCGTAACCGCCGAGGCCGTCTTCGGCCAGGTCAACCTCGAAACCTTCCGCGCAAAGGATCCTTCGACATCCTTCCCTGATGCCCAGTTCGTCATCGACCACAAGTATCCGGGGCGCGGGATTTGTATTCATCATTCGTTTTGAATTGATACTAAAGGCTGCCCCGCCAAGACGGCGGGGCAGGCCGGTGGTGAGGTAAAATAAATGAACTGATTTCCGATAGCGGAAAAAACTCCCCGCGAAAAAGCCGGCCGGATCAGTCTCCCAGAACCTTCTTGATCTGGACAAGAAGATCAGCGGGAGTTACCGGCTTCTCGAGGAAAATATTAACCGGAAGATATGTTGCATCCGGTTCGAACTTGAAAGGCACCGTCGTGTTTACCGAGGTAAGCAAGATAATCGGCGTCTTTTTCGTTGCCTCAACCTTTCTCAAATCCCTGGCTATATCGAAGCCCTCGGAATGGGTGGACATCATAACATCAAGAACAATCAGATCAGGCTGCTCGGCCTGGGCTTTTTTGAAGCCTTCCTTGCCGTTATAGGCGGATGTTACCTCATATCCGCTATTGGTAAGCACCAGGGTAATGGCGGAGATCAGATCGATATCGTCGTCAACTAATAAAATCTTTTTCCCTTTCATTTTTTAGCTCCTCATTCATTTTTTTGATTTGTCCCCTTTGTCCTCCTTGAAAAGGGGGCGCCTGATCATAGAGGTATCGGACCGTCACGTTCCACCCTCCGCTTAAGCGAAGGGAAAACAATAGGGGTGAGCCAGCGGCGACGGTTAGGAAGATTATTCGTCAGCAAAGCAGCCGCCCAAGGAAAGGGAGATGTAATGTAACCCGAGTGTGAGAATCAACATGAGATCCCTCCCTAAGCTATCCGCAGCAGGCTCAAGCCCCTAATTATATATCCGCACCCCCTCTTTGGCTCCCCTTAACTTTCGTACCGGCCCCTATGTTTATAGTGGGTATGGAGGAAGCTGTGGGATCTATGGGACAGGGGGCTGGTAAAGAATTCCTTGTAGATCTTAATTACGTCGGGATTCTCGTGGGATTTACGGAGCTCCTTGAACTCGTCCTCCTTGTAAATAGCCTGAATCCTCGCCTTTCTGATCTCCATAGTGGTGAAGCGAGGCTGGCCGCCGCCGCCTATGCAGCCGCCGGGACAGGTCATCACCTCGATGAAGTGGTAGTTCTTCTCGCCGGATTTTACCGCCTCTACCACCTTGCGGGCATTGGCCAGGCCGTGGACTACGGCGATGTTGAGCGTTGCCCCTTCGAGGAATGACCAGTCGGGAACGGCGCCTTCGATCTTGATGGAGGCCTCCTTGACCCCCTCCAAACCCTGGATGGGCAGCACATGCATCTTATCGTAGGGTAAAACCCTTCCCGTGACCAGTTCGTAGGCGGTGCGCAGGGCTGCCTCCATAACCCCGCCGGTGTTGGCGAAGATATCGGCGGCGCCGGTGGCCAGGCCAAGAGGGGCGTCCATCTGATCGTCGGGAAGGTTGACAAAGTCAATCCCCGCCTCTTTGGCCATCTTGGCAAACTCTCTTGTGGTAAGGACAACGTCCACATCTCTGGTCCAGCTGCTTTCCATTTCCGGCCGCTGAGCCTCGTACTTCTTGGCCGTACAGGGCATGATCGAGCAGACGAAGATGTTTTTGGGATGTTTCGCTATTTTCTTGGCGTAGTAAGTCTTCACCGCCGCCCCGCACATCTGCTGGGGAGACTTGCAGGTGGAGAGGTTATCAAGAAGTTCCGGGTAGTTATATTCGGAAAATTTTATCCAGGCGGGACAACAGCTGGTAAAGAGGGGCAATTTGGCATCGCCGCCCTCGACTAGCTTGTTTTTGAGCCTGGTTAGGAGTTCGGTTCCTTCCTCGAGGATCGTTAAGTCGGCGGTAAATTCCGTATCGAAGACGTAGTCAAAGCCCAAACGGCGCAGGGCCACGACCATTTTGCCGGTGGCCAGGGTTCCCGCCGGCATGCCGAAACCTTCACCCACCGCCGCCCGAATAGCCGGGGCGGTCTGGGCGATGGTCAAGGTGTCGGGATCGTTGATGGCGGCCCAAACCCGGTCGATGTCGTTTTTCTCGGTAATCGCCCCGACGGGACAGACGGCGGAACATTGACCGCACTGGACGCAGGAGACTCCCGCCAGGTTGGTGTTTACCGGGGGCCCGATGATAGTTTCAAATCCCCGGTTTTGAGGGAACAGGGCGGTGACGCTTTGCACCTCGCTGCAGACGGTGACGCAGCGCTGACAGTTGATACACTTCCCCGTATCCCGCACGAGGGCCGGGGTAGAATCATCGATGATTGATCTGGTCTTCTCGCCTTCGTAAAACACCTCTTTAATACCCAGATCATTGGCCATTGATTTGAGCTCGCAATCCTCAGAGCGGCTGCAGATTTGACAGTCGCCGTTGTGCTCCGAGAGGATCAGTTCCAATACAGTTTTTCTGGCTTCCCTGGCCCGGGTGCTGTTGGTCTGGACAACCATTCCCTCGACGACCGGGGTGACGCAGGCGGCGGACAGTGTCTTGGCTCCCTCCACCTCAACCACACACATCCGGCAGGCGCCTATCGCCTGGAGATCCTTCAGGTAGCACAAGGTGGGAATCTTGATCCCGATTTCCCGGGCCGCATCAAGGATGGTCGTTCCGGCGGGAACGTTTACTTCAATGTTGTTTACGGTAAGTTTTGGCATAGGTATGATCTCCTTTTGTCTTAGCTTTCGGCTCGGTAATCGCAGCGGAGACACCGCTTGGCCTCGCAGACCGCGGAAGCGGCGGGCAGTGCCTTTTCGACCTCTTTGAAGTTGCCCATTCTCTCAGAAAGGGAAAGGTTCAAAAGAGGAGCTCTCTTCGCATCGATCGGATCGGCGTCGGGATCGAAGAAGGTATCGAGAACCTTTTCTTTTCGCCAGAAGGCGTTGTCGGTCCCGGTTAGGGCCTGATCTATTCCAACCGCGGCCTTTTCACCCCAGGCGATAGCCTCGACCACTGAAGAGGGGCCGACGGTGACATCGCCGCCGGCGTAGAGCCACTCGATCGATGTTCGAGCACAGAGGGGATCCACCTTGACATACCCGCTCTTGTTCGTTTCGACATTGAGACCGGCGAATATTTCCTTCTCATCAAGATATTGACCGATGGCGGAGATAACCAAATCCGCCTTGACCTCGAAATCCTTTCCTTTCACCGCAACCGGGCGTCTCCTGCCGGAGCGGTCATAGTCACCCAGCTCCATTTTGGCGCACTTCAGGGCGCTTACCCTGCCGTTTAGAGAAACCGCTTCTATCGGAGCGACAAGGAAATTCAGCTTTACCCCTTCGATCTCCGCCTCGTGAATCTCTTCGGCCCAGGCGGGCATTTCGAATCTTGTCCTTCTGTAGAGGAGGGTTACTTCCTTGGCGCCCAGCCTTAAGGCCGTCCGGGCGGCGTCGATTGCCGCATTGCCGCCGCCGATGACGACGACGTTGTTGCCTGCCGGGGCCTTCCCGGTGAGATTGTATTCTCTTAGGTAGCTGATTGCGTCGGTTACCCCGATGAGGTCCTCCCCGGGGATGCCCATTTTGCTGCCGTAGGGAACGCCGACACCGAGAAATACCGCCTCATAGCCCTGATCTCTAAGGCTCAAGAGGGTAAAGTCGCGGCCCAGCCGGGAGCCGTAATTGATCTTCACCCCGGTGTTTTCGATCATCTTGACCTCTTTCTCGATGGCCTGGCGGGGGAGACGATATTCCGGGATGGTCTGAACCATCATCCCGCCTGCCCGGGGGGCGGCCTCGAAGACCTGGGGTTTGTAACCCAGGCGGGCCAGGAAGTAGGCGCAGGAGAGTCCGGCAGGACCGGCGCCTACGATAGCAATCTTTCTCGTTGCGTTTATTTCACTTGCTCTGAATTCAGGCAGGAGAGGTTCCTTCTCCATACCCGTCATGAAACGCTTTACCTGCCTGATGGCGAGAGGCTCATCGAGACTTGAACGGCGACACTTGCTCTCGCAGGGATGGAAACATATTCGGCCACAGATTTCAGCGAAGGGATTTCTTTCACGATGTAACTTAAGACCTTCAGAATAACGCTCTTCTCCCACGAGAGAAACGAACCCCGGTACGTCAACGCCTGCAGGACAGGCATTCTGACAGGGGGCGCGTACCAGCTCAGGACAAACTCCTGCAGGGCATCGTTTCTCTACAATGTGGGCCTCGTACTCGTCTCTGAAGTAGCGGATGGTTGACAAGACGGGGTTTGGGGCAGTCTGGCCGAGACCGCAGAGGGCAGTGTCTTTGATGCTATTTCCAAGCTCGATGAGCTTCTCTATATCGCCTTCCTTACCTTTGCCGTTGCAGATGTCGGTAATCATCTCGAGCATCCGCTTGGTGCCTACCCGGCAGGGGGGGCATTTCCCGCAGGATTCTTCCTGTACGAAATCCATGAAGAAGCGGGCCACATCGACGGCGCATTTGTCTTCGTCAAGAACAATCAGGCCTCCGGAACCCATTATGGCTCCGAGCTCTGTTACCTTCTCAAAATCAACCGGGGTGTTCAAATGGGCCGCCGGGATGCATCCGCCGGATGGTCCGCCCAGCTGGGCGGCCTTGAATTTCTTTCCCTTCTGGATGCCGCCGCCGATCTCATAGATGATCTCCCCTAACTGAATGCCCATGGGGACTTCTACAAGACCGATATTGTTGACGTCTCCCGTTAAGGCAAATACCTTGGTCCCCTTACTTTTTTCCGTTCCGATCGAGTTGTACCACGAGGCGCCTTTATGGATTATCTGGCCGATATTGGCAAAGGTCTCGACGTTATTCAAGATGGATGGTTTCTGCCAGAGGCCGGAGAGGGCAGGGAAGGGGGGCCTTGGCCTCGGCATTCCCCGCTTGCCTTCGATGGAAGTCATGAGGGCCGTTTCTTCGCCGCAGACAAAGGCCCCGGCGCCCTGGTAGATATCCAGATCGAAATTGAAGCCCGTTCCTAAGATGTTTTGACCCAGGAGGCCGTACTCTCTGGCCTGGGCGGTGGCGATATTGAGGCGGTGAATCGCCAGGGGGTATTCAGCCCGGCAGTAAATGTAACCGTGGCTTGATCCGATGGCCTTGGCGGCGATTACCATGCCTTCGATGACCGCATGGGGATCGGCTTCCAGGACGCTTCTATCCATGAAGGCGCCCGGATCGCCCTCGTCGGCGTTACAGATGACGTATTTAATATTTCCCGGAGATTGGGAGCAGAACCTCCACTTGAGCCCCGTGGGGAAGCCGGCCCCTCCCCGTCCTCTGAGTCCTGAATCGAGGACTTCCTTTATGATCGCCTCCGGGGTCATTTCGGTCAACGCCTTGGCCATGCCGGCATAACCGTCTCTAGCTATGGCTTCGTCGATAACCTCCGGATCGATAATCCCTCGATTACGCAGAACCCTCAGTTCCTGAAGGGCGAAGAAGGGGATGTCTTTCATCGCCGGGATCACCTCTTTAGAGAGGGGTTCACGGTAGAGCAGCCTTTGAACTATCCTACCCTTGATAAAATGCTCTTCCACGAGCTCCGGCATATCCTCCGGTTTCAAAGACATGTAAACCACGCCCTCCGGGTAGACTACCAGGATAGGCCCCTGGGCACAGAAGCCGTTACAACCGGTCTCTACAACCTTAACCTCTTCCCCGAGCCCTTTCTTGTTGATCTGGTCGATGAGGGCAGCCTTTACAGCTTGGGACCCTGAAGCGTGACAACCGGTACCTCCACAGAGCAATAAATGAGATCGAAACACCTTCATGTGGATAATATCCTCCTTGACTTGTTAATATCCTGATCGAATTTACGCACGGTTTATAATCAGCCTTTCGCCAGGGCAAACTGACTCTGAACTACCCCACCCAGGATATGCCCTTTAAAAATCTGTCTCATTTTATTGCCGTCGATTTTGCTGTAGACGATCGGTTCCTCCCCGGTCATCTCAACCGTAAGCATCGGTTCCTGACTGCAAAGACCGGCACAGCCGGAGGTTGTAACCACCACATCCGATATCCCGGCTGCGGCAATTTCGCCCATCAGGGAATCCATGACTCCTCTGGCTCCCGCGGCAATTCCGCAGGTTCCCATGTGTACCGTCACCTTGGCCCGATGGACACCCTCTCTTAAAGCTGTTTCATTATGAACCCTCTCCTTGATCTTTTTCAAATCCCCTACTGTAATTCTTGCCATAGATCGCTCCCCTGTCTGATGAATGTGATAGCTATTACCGCAACTGCCGGTATAATAAGTTTATTCCTCTGAATCCCCGTTTTTTCTCTTCGTTAACCTATGGCCCCGATCTCTCTTAAGCCCTCTTCAATATCGGATCGAATGAGGCCGAGCACCTGGGCGTTATTTATCGGAATGTTCCCCAGTTCTTTTTTAATTTCACCGGTATCTATAACGTATTGGCCTCCGTTACGAAGGTGGCGATAGATGAAATTCGTCTCCGGACTGCCCGCCACCAGGGTAACCATCGTTTGGCCCATGTCCCCAAGAGGTTGCCGGTCAAGATGGTCGAGCATAAAGGAGGCGGCGACCGTTGTCCCCTTGCCCATCTCGGAGGAGACAGACATCCCGCCCCCCGCGGCCTCGGCGGCCTGCTTAAGCAGCGGCAGTCCCAATCCCACCTTCCGGACGGTTTTCGTGGTGAAGAAGGGATCGGCAACCCTTTTCAAAGTATCTTCGGCCATGCCGGCGCCGTCGTCGCTGATCTTTAAGGTAAGAAGGTTTGCCAGGGGATCCTCCTTTATCTCAACGAGGATTGTCCTGGCTCCGGAACGGGTCGAGTTCTCCGCTATATCCAGGATATGGAGGGACAGCTCCAGCATAACTCAATCCTCTATCCGCCTTCCTGAGAGATTGTTTAGAGCCATTTTAAGCTCCGGTATCGTTCCTTCGCTCATGACGATCAGGGATCTGCCGCGGCCTATTTCTTCCAGATTGTGGGCATCGGAAGACTCGAGAAAGGGATAGCCTGCCAGTTGCTGATATTCGGACAGCGCCCTTTTCCTTCCCATCCGCCGGGTTACTTCCAAGGCGTCGAAGGGGCAATCGGGAGAAATAAAACCCAGCTGACTAAGGACGCTGTAGCTCTCCCGATCGATATGAGAGGCTATGGCCAGTCCGTCCAAGAGATGAATCTCCTTGATCAGATCGGCAAGGGATATGGTCGTTGCCCCCAGAAGAAACTTCTCTTCAAAACCCTCTACGTAATCGAGTTCATTGACGATGGCCTGACAGCCGAACATCTCCTCCCGATTGGTGCCGAAGAGATGGTCATCTACAAGCCTCTGAAGGGCGGAAAGCCTATCCAAATTGTCAAAGAGCGCCAGGGTGTGAACTTCTTCGCTGCTGGTTACTTCCATTCCCGGAATTACCACCAGGGGCCGTCCCCTGGCTGCCTCGATCACG
Source organism: Syntrophobacterales bacterium (assembly GCA_037445955.1). Lineage (GTDB taxonomy): Bacteria > Desulfobacterota > Syntrophia > Syntrophales > CAMTWB01 > JBBIJM01. Next base: position 29,455 of record JBBIJM010000007.1, on the reverse strand, counting down.
TAGGGTACGTTTCCCGAGGCATTATGGTCACAAATTGCTATCAGATCCAGACCTTGCGCTACCGCGGCGTCCGCTATGGCCCGGGGGCTCATGGTCAAATCGCCGCAAGGTGAAAGACAGGTATGGATATGTAGATCGCAGCGAAACCTCCTCAGCATCGCAATCAAAAAGCCTATGCTCTCAAAATATTATAAATCCGACCGGCAACTTCGAAAGAGGACATATCGGTTACCATCATCGGGATTCCCTCCTGGGCGGCCTTTTTCAGGGTGTCCGCGGTCGGTTCGCTTCCCCGGACGAGAATAATGCCGGCAAGATTCTTCAGACCGGCGACCGCCACGATATTCTGATGAATCTGACGGGTGATCCAGATCTGGCCCTCTTCGCTGTTGGCGATTACATCGCTTAGAAGATCTCCTGCATACCCGCCTGTTACCGGTACAGAGAGTTTATCTTCGCCGACTCTCACCTGAAGATTCAAGACATCAACTATAGTCCGCAGGATAACCATTGCCTTCAGTCAGTCTTTTCAATGCATCCCCTGATTCCCCGGGCAAAAAGACGGCCCGCTATTTCAAAAAGGATGTATCTGGTAGTTAAAAGGGGGATACTCAATGCCTTCGCCAACTCCAGGGCTTCAGGAGAAGGCCTTTTCCCCCTCCCGACGATCACGGCGGCAATGTCCAAGACGTCTGCCGTTCTAAATATCTGAGGGTTCGTAAGACCGGTAATCAAGAGGCAGCCGGATTTTGCGTAAGCAAGGACATCGCTCATCAAATCGGCGGCAAACGCCCCCTTTATTTCCAGATCGAGTTCATCCTCTCCCACCAGGACTTCCGCATCGAGGATTTCGCATATTTCCCTAAGGGTGAGGCTTGCCGAAGGCGCCTTAGATTCCCCTTCGCAAGCGGTTATCTTGTCCGGATTGTTATTTGTCATCAAACCTGTGTTTTCTTCTTCATCTTCCGACTCGCCGAATCCTGAGATCTGCCCGCTTACCACCGGGATCCCGGGATTGGGATCAGTTCCATCAAAGTTACGGGAATAAGATTGAACTTGCCCTATTTCCATAGATACCAAGATTCCCCTGGCAAGACCTTCTGGAGATCGCCTTTAAGCGGAGGCATGGGCCTCCAGCATCTGCTTGATCTTGATGGGCTTTACCCGCTCGTGAACCTGGTCGCTTACCATGACTGCCGGGGCTAAACCGCAGGCCCCGATACAGCGTACCACGGAAAGAGAAAACATCCTGTCCGCGGTTGTTTGACCGACATCGATCTTCAATTCCTTTCTCAGGGAATCCAAAACCTGCTTGCCTCCGCGCACGTAACAGGCCGTACCCATGCAAACCCTTATCAGATGCTTTCCCCTGGGAACAGTTGAGAAGAATGAATAGAATCCTATAACCCCCGATACTTCACTGTAGGATTTCGACAAACCTTCGGAAATTTTTTTAATGACCCCCTCGGGAAGGTAGCCGAAAATAGCCTGGGCGCACTGTAGAACCGGGATCAGGGCTCCAGGCCTCCCTTGATAATCGCAGAGAACCTCATCAAGTCTGGAAAAGAGCTCCGCCTCCTCCGCTGATACATTACAATTACAATGGCATGGCGCGCTTTCTGCAGTAACGTTCATATCCCTCGCTCCTTAAAATTGGTCGTTCCCTTAAACCGGCACAACAGTAGCCTGGGTTTCATCCGATATAAGCAATACCCTTGCCAAGATTGTTCTACCTCGATGTATCCCAGGGGATTCTGGGGTTTTCACGTCAGCGGCAATTATAATTCAATGAGAATCAATAGGAATGTTGACAATCTGAGATATTAAGAAGGCGAAAAATATAACCTTTCGGAAGGAACAGAAGGGGCGGGCTGTGGGCACATATCTCCCGTGGCTCATTTGGAGGGGATCAGTAGAATTGCAATAAAAGGATATTATTATGCAAAAAGTTACGTTGTCTTACGGCCGGCCGGGAGAATTATGCCCAATAATCGTCGAGAGATCCTTATGGTGAAATGGGCTTTTCCCAAAACAAGCGACTTTCATCGTAAAAAATAAATCAGGATAACGGGATAAAAGACGGGCAACCAGCCCGGGAGGTGTCATTTACCTCGACAGGGAGGCTGCCTAAGGCCATGGAGAAGGAACATAAGTTGCATAAGAGGAAAAGAATCTTTGATATAATCACGAGGGCAGTCGATGTCTGAAAATCTGGGAATCGCAATCATAGAGAAGTATAAAGAGTTTTTTGAGGACCTTAAGGCAAAGGACATCATGAATCCGACGGTGATCGTGCTCAAAGAAAACGACACTATGATCGACGCCAAGGATGTGATGAGAAGAAGGCAGATATCGGGAATTCCCATTGTTGACGATACCAACGAACTTATCGGGATCGTAACTATGGAAGACCTGATCAAGGCCCTTGAAGGGAATAACATCAGGAAAAAGATTAAGGTTCTGGGGAGGAAAAAGGTCATCTGCCTCCATGAAAACGACGATTTACAGAAGATTGTAGAATACATCAGCACCTTCAGATTCGGACGGTATCCGGTCGTGGACGATAACAACAAGGTCATCGGGATCATCACTAAACTTGACCTTTTGTTTGGGGTAATTTCCAAGCTGTCGGCCCTTTATCTCCATGATGAAAGAAGGCGCCAGGTTCTGGATTCGCCCCTTTCGATCCTGATTCAGAATCAGATAGACAAGAACCAGCCGGATTTCCTCTATCTCATTGACAACCAGGATGTCACCGCGGCTGGCGAAGGATCGGCTCTGCTTAAGAACTATCTCAAAGAAAAGGGTTTTTCCGATATTATCGTGAGGAAGATAAGCATCTCAACCTATGAAGCGGAAGTAAACGTGGTGATCCACGGAGGGGGATGGGGCAGGATTGCGGCGAGTATCACCTCCGATTCGGTGGTGGTTTTTGTGGAAGATTCGGGGGCGGGGATAGAGGATATCGAAAAGGCCATGCGGCCTGGCTATTCGACGGCCACGGAATATATCAGATCCCTGGGTTTTGGGGCGGGGATGGGGCTGGCAAATATCAAACGCTTTACCGATAAGCTGGTTATTACCTCAGAGAAGAATCAGGGGGTAAAACTTGAAATGCTCTTCTGGTTGAAGCCGGAGGTCTCATAAAGTCTCTGCCGATTAATGATGGAAGAAGGGGGAGAAAACCTGAAATCGGTCCCTCCCTTCAATTGCGAAAATGCTCCTTGGGGAGGTTGTATTTCTTCATCCGCTCGTAGAGGGCCCGCCGGGAAATGCCCAGGGTCTGGGCGGTTAGGTTGATCTCGCCGCTGTTTTCCCTCAATACCTGCTCGATGACCGCCTTTTCGGTCTTTTCCAGTTCATTCTTCAGCCTCCCGGGGGTGACGGGCAGGGAAAGCAGTCGAGATGAATCAAAATCAATATCCTCGGAGAAATTACCGATTACCCGGTTTGACGAGGTAATGACCATCTTTTCGATGGTGTGTTTAAGTTGTCTCACATTGCCCGGCCATGGGAACCGTAACATGGTCTCGAGAATCCTCTCCGGGACCTCCGGTACGGGCATGTTATTTCTGCCGGCGGAGAGTTTGATGAAATGGGGTATCAGAAGGGGAATATCTTCCGCCCGGTCCCGGAGCGGGGGAACCATGATCGAAAAAACGAAAATCCGGTGATAGAAATCCCTGCGCATAATTCCATCCCGGACCAGCTCCTGGAGGTTTATCTTGGTGGTGGCCAGAAGCCGGATGTTTACCCGTTGCGGTTCGTCCTTGCCCAACGGATACACCAGGCCGTCTTCCAGTACCCTAAGCAGCTTTACCTGGGCCGCGGCGGAGATGCTTTCCACCTCGTCGAGAAGCAGGGTTCCCCCGCTTGCGGTAACAAGTTTCCCGTCTCTGGCTTTATCGGCCCCGGTGAAGGCCCCCCGGGCGTGACCAAAGAGTTCGCTTTCCAGAAGATTTTCCGGAAGGGCGCCGGCATTGACGGCGATAAAGGGACCTTTGGAGCGGGAACTTAGGCTATGGATCGCCCGGGCGACCAGTTCCTTGCCTGTTCCTGTCTCACCGATGATCAAAACGGGCAGATCGGTCTTTGCGGCAACCTCGATCTGTTCGAAGACGTCCTGCATAATCCGGCAGCGACCCACCATGCCGAACCGCTCTTCGCCGGCAGCGGTGTACATATTCAAACGGCGTCTCAGTTCGTCTCCTTCCCTTTTCAGGGAAGTCTTTTCGCAGGCCCGGGCGACGGAGGCCAGGAGGACGTCATCTTCAAAAGGTTTTTCCACGAAGTCGTAAGCACCGGTTTTCAGACAGCGCACCGCCATGGAAACGTCCCCGTGACCGGTGATCATGATAAGAGGCGGGGGATAATTCCGCCTGATAATCTCCGAGAGAAATTCTTCTCCGTCCATGCCGGGCATTTTGACATCGACGATGATAGAATCGACGTCGGGAAGGCCGGGCCAGGCTAAAGCGGCCTCCGCGGAGATGAACGTCTCACAGCCATAGCCGCGGAGCTTTAACATCTGTTCCAGGGATAATCTCGTCGCATCGTCGTCGTCTATGACAACTATTTTCGGTCGGTATTTATCATTACCCCTGCTCATCGGAAGAACCTTCCCTTTATTCGTTGAAAACCGGCAGTTTAACCTTGAAAAGCGCACCCTCCCCAACTGCCCCGGTAGCCTCAATGGAACCCTTATGGTCATGAATGATGGATAATGAGATCGAGAGCCCCAGACCGGTTCCCTGGCCTGGATTCTTAGTTGTGTAGAAGGGTGTGAATAGTTTGTCGGCGTCTTCCTGGCGAAACCCCCGGCCTGTATCCAATATATCCACTACCACCTGGGGAGGCAAAGATTCTTCAAGATGAGTCTGAATCAGCAGGCGTCTCTCCTCTGAATTTTCCATGGACTGTCTGGCGTTGGTCAAGATGTTTAAGAAGACCTGTTCCAGCCGGATCTTATCGCCTTTTACCAAAGGGAGATTGTCCGCCGTGCCGAAGAAGGTTTCTATGCCCGAATTCTTCAGGTGGGGTTTCAAAAAATCCAGGCTTTCTTTGAGTATATCGTTGATCTGAAGGGGAATAAAGTGAGTTTCGGAAATTCTCGCCAGCTCCCTCATCTGATTGATTATCCTGGCCGCCCGATCTACCTGATGGGATATGTGGGTCAGATTGTCCCGTACGTCTTCGGTGCATCCGCCGGTCTGTTGCATGATATAAAGGGCATTCTTGGCGAAGTTCTTGATACCGGTAAGAGGCTGATTAAGCTCATGGGCTATGGCGGCGGCCATCTCCCCCATTTCGGCCAGACGGGTTGTGTGAACGAGCTGATCCTCCTTGCTTTTGGCGGCCTCAGACAGGAGCTTCCTCTCCCGTTCCACCTCCCGATGACGGAGCAGGTAATTATTTTCCGTTTCAATCAAGGTCCTGTGCTTGGTCTTGAGCTTTTCGTTTAAGGTGCCGATGAAAAGGGCGATGAAGATGAATGATCCGGGGATCAGCAACAGGTCCAGGGGATGGTACGAAGGGACCTTCAGCCAGTGAAAGCTTGTCGTAATCAGGGCCAGGATAGCCGCGACAATAACCGCCTTTCTATTCCACCAGATTCCGGATAGAACGATTGGAATGTAGGCCAGATGGCTGAAATCATTTCCTGTTCGATAGGACGGATAGATAAGTCCCACAACCGAATAAATAACCGTAAGCAGAGCGACAATGGTAAGCCGATACAAAAGACGGCTGTCCTTTTTATCTTTGGGCATAATTCCCATAATGGCGGGCGATGCGGGATTCGAACCCACGACCTCTGGTTCCGGAGACCAGCGCTCTATCCTACTGAGCTAATCGCCCCCAAGCCGAATGTACTATTGTATGAGGGATTAGAAGCGGCGAGATACTACTACAGGAAGGATAAATGTTCAAGCAAGATAATCGGTGAAAAATATTTTCCCGGCAAAGGGGGTAATTCAGATACTTATCTTATGGAAACCCATGTCTAACAGATCGATAACAATGAGAATTCCCTTGAGGGGGCTTGCCTTTTGAATCAAGATTTTGCATACCTCCGACACCTCCAGGCCGGCAACCAGGGCCGGGGTGAAGGCAGGATTTCCCAGATTCTTTTCGGCGCCGACGGCCTCTTCGCCGCCGGCATATATCCGCTCGATGGTGTCCTCTCCCGGGTACTGGACTGTCACCTGTCCGTACCAGCCGGCGATTGCCCCATGGACCAGGGGGATCCCCATTCGATTGCAGACCCAGGCCGCTTCAAGCCTCGCGGGGATGTTGTCCAAGGCGTCAACTGCCACCGAGCTGCCTTGGAGCAGCTCCTGGCCGTTTGTCTTGGAAAATCTCAATATCCTGGGGACACACTTGACCGCCGGATTGATCTCGCCTGCCCTTTTTGCCGCGATCTTTGCTTTAGACTTGCCGAGGTTGGAGAAACTGGAGTTGAGCTGCCGGTTCAAATTCGTTTCCTCAAAGACATCGGGATCGATGGCGGTGATCTGTCCGATCCCCAGCCGCGCCAGCCCTTCGATTACGTAGCCGCCGAGTCCGCCGCATCCGATGACGGAAACCCGGCTTTTCAGGAAGGCCAGTTGCTGCCGGTGATTGAATGTATTGGTATTCCGCCGGTAGCGAAGGGGCATGAGGGACAATCCCAGGATGATCTCCTCTACCTCCGCCAGGGTAAGGTTGAACCTCCTTGCCGCCTCCCCCTGGGCAGACCAGGGGATAAAACCGTTTTGGGCGTTTACCTTGAGGAACGATGAAATTTCCAGGTTATTTAAATGATTCTCGATCAACTATCCGCCTCCGATGAGAGGGAAGAGAGAGACCACGTCGCCTTCGGCCAGGGGTTTGTCCATTGGGGCGGCTTTTCCATTGATTAAAGCGATAACTATTTCCTCTTTGGGAATGCCCAAAAGAGGCAGCAGCTCCGTCAGGGTGATCTGCCGGTCGAAGGACAGGCTCTTTAGGTCAAATCTCCCCTGGCGCAGGGAGGCGAATAACTTCACGGTAACATTGATACTCAAGGCGATCTACCTCAGAGGAATTTTTTTGGAATATACCAATATTGTATCGTTAATGCGAGAGCTTTTAGGTATTGCTGATTTTGTCATTTCGGAGGTGATCGGTTCAGGGAGAAATTACTCCCCGGTTTAAGAGAACCAGCATGAAAAGGCCCAGGACGATTCTATAGATAATGAAGATCGACGTCGATTGTCTTTTCAAATATCGCAGGAGGAACTCGATGGACAGATAGCCGACAATCCCGGCCAGGAGACCGGCCAGGATAACATTTACCGCCAGGCTTCGGTCGAGATAACCTAGGGTTTGAAAGAACTGTAGCATCCCGCTTGCGGCAATCGCCGGAATGCTAAGGAGAAAGGAAAATCTGGCCGCCGTCTCCCTGTTGAAACCCAAAAGCAGACCGGCTGTGATTGTTGTCCCGGAGCGGGAGGCCCCGGGGATTAAGGCAAAGGATTGGGCGATCCCGATTAAAAGGGCGTCGGACCAGCGTAACTCACCGGACAAACGGTTAAATTTCCCCCATCTTTCCCCAAGGGCAAGGATCAGGGCAAATATGATCAGGCTTCCGCTTATTACATAAAGATTTTTTGTAAATGTTCCTTCAATAACCGTCTTAAATCCGAGGCCGATCACAATGATGGGCAGGGTGGCAAGGATCAGGTACCATCCCCAGAGGGAATCGGGGGATTGCTTTCCGATAGCCTTGGGGGCAAAGAGATTATCCTTGAAAAAGGCTATTGTTATGGCGGATAAGTCTCTGCGAAAATAAACCAGGACCGCAAGCAGCGTCCCGAGCTGGATGACGGCGATAAAGGCGGTCCATTTTTCCGGATTTGACTCGGAGATAAGCTTAAACAGTTTCCCCGCCAGGGTTAAATGACCTGTGCTGCTTATGGGAAGAAACTCGGTCAGTCCCTGGATTATACCGAGAAACACTGCCTCGGTGATGCTCACATAAGCCTCGCTTCGCTGTAAGGTTTCCCCTTTTAAGCCATCCCGTAAGATGGTGCAAGGATAAAGATCGAAAAAAACATCGGGAAAAGAGCAAGGAGGCCGTTGACAAGGTCCCGGCGTTGGGATATAGGCTGGGGCTGATTCATTTAAGGGCCGATGTAGCTCAGCCGGTAGAGCAACTGATTCGTAATCAGTAGGTCCGCGGTTCAAATCCGCGCATCGGCTTCATACTTGTCGCCTCGATTGCAGGGAGAAGATGACGAGAATGAAAAGCTTTCATGATGCCACCCCTGATCCCCTCGAGATGACTCCTTTGGCCTGAAGGGTTTATAGCTTGTAACTATGGCATCCAGGTTGATTCTGTTTATCTTGATCTTTCTGTCCACAACGGGCAAACCCCAGGCCGCGGGCTTCGGTCAAGAGGTAAGCTACTTTTGGACCTGGGTTTTTCTTTTCGCCTGTGTCCTTGTGATCTTTCTCCAGCTTCATCTTGCCTACAAAGAGAGGCAACGCTCATTAAAACGGCTTGAAGGGGGATCAAAACCAAAGGAATCAGACTCCCTTGAAGTCACCCCCGGATGAAATAATTTCTATAAAGGCCTGTTTATGAGGTTTGCTCGGATAGGTTCCCTGACGGTATTTATAATTCTGGTTGTTTTTTTACCTTCCGGGTTAAGTGCGGCTTCTTCAGAAAATTGCCTGGCATGTCACGGAGAAAAGGGGATAGGGCAGGGGGGACGGGGCTCTCTCTTCTTAGATTCAAAGTTGTACAATAATTCATCCCATGCCGCACTGGGCTGCGACGCCTGTCACCCTGCCATTTCTCCCCGGCATCCGGAGGGGGGAAAAAAATCCAAAAGGGTCGAATGTGGCGAGTGTCACGGTGATGCGGTCAAGGAATATGCCGGGACTAAACACAGCCAGTACGCCCAGTGTGTAGATTGTCACTCGCCTCACGAGACGAAGGCCTTAAGATATTCCTCCGTCCCGGAGGCCAATGCGGGCTGCCTGAAATGTCATGATTCAGAAGCGATGCTCAAGGGTCATCGGGTCTGGCTTCCCAATACCGCCATTCATCTGGCATCCCTTCCCTGTGTGGCCTGTCATACCTCCTCTGAAAAACTCGTGGTAATGCTCCATCCGCTGAAGGGGAAAAGGGGCAAGGAGATTAAGGCAACGGCGGCTGATATCTCCGGGCTGGATCTCGATGGCGACCAAAAGGTTTCCCTTCAGGAGCTAAGGAGATTTCAGAAGACCGCCGGCGGGAAAAACCTCCGTTTTGAAGGGATCATGATGCCTGAGGGGATGACCCACAGTTACCAGGTGCTGGACAACCGCCGGAACTGCACCTTTTGCCATGCCGCCGGGCCGAAGATCATCGAAACAAGCCGGATGCTGATGCCCGACGATGAAGGCACCTTAAAACAAGTTCTGCCGGTAGAAAAAGGGGCGATCCTGGATCTGCTTTACGGGACCCGGATTTCTATGTTATGGGGGCATCGAGAAGCACCCTGATGAACACGGCCGGTATCATGATGGTTTCGCTGGGCTTTGCTGTTCCCCTGGCCCACGGGACCGCCCGGATGATTACCCGCCGAACTAGAAGAAAGGGGAAGACCGAGGCGGCAACCCACGAGCCTCTCTACCTGACTCCCGCTCCGGTGAGAATCTGGCACTGGCTCAATGCCCTGGGTATGGTAGCCTTGATCATCTCCGGTATCCAGCTTAGATTTGCCGATCGTATCGAGTTGTTCGGCTCTTTCAAGGCTGCGATAAATCTTCACGATACCGTCGGAGTGGTAGTTGCCGGTTCATATCTTATCTGGCTTGGCTACTATGTTGTATCCCGGAGCCTCTTTGCCATCTATCTTCCGGAGGCAAACGAGATAAAGACTAAACTGATCCCCCAGCTCCGATTCTACCTTTCCGAATATTTCCAGGGGAAACCCAACCCCCATACCTCCACCCCGGCAAATAAGTTCAACCCCCTCCAGAAGATCGTTTATTTTATAATCATGTTTTTCTCCCTGCCCCTGGTGATCTTAAGCGGGCTCTCCCTGATGTTTGTCGATGTCTTGAGGGAATATCTTTCCCTAATTGGTGGTTTGAGGGTCATAACCGCCATCCACTATCTTTTGGGCTGCATCTTTGTTGCCTTCCTGATCGTTCACATCTACCTCTCCACCCTTGGCCGAACAAAGACGGCCTATTTAAAGCAGATGTGGACAGGCTGGGAGTCTTGAGGGCAGGCTATTTCAGAAAATTAAAAAAACCGAGCCATTTAGGATTTGAGGCGGGCCGGTGACGGGAGAAGATATACCTCTTGAAAGGGGTCCCGCCCCATTTCTTCTTGAAAAAGACCACCCCGGGATTTATGCCCAGGCCAAGGTTGATCTGACCCTTCCCCTGCCTTCTTGCCTCTTCGATTATCCCGGCGAGCAATAGGTCCGAAGCCCCGGGAAGGTAATGGCTGCGGGAGACAAAGTTGAACATGTACATGACAAAGTGGCGGGCGGAGAAATCCGCTATATCGAAGGCCGCAAGATCCCCCCGGGAAGTTCTCGCCTCCAAAACCAGGGCATCCGGGGAGGAAGAGACATAGAGGCCTATTCTCTTGTATATCCACCTTACCTCTTCCGTCACCGGGCGCCGGGAGAGGAAGTCATCTATCAGGGCCTCATGTTCTTCCGTCCAGGCCCGTATTCTCCTGACCGATAGAGCCTCCTGGGCTCGTCTTAACATGTTTCTGGTTTTAGACGAGATTACCGGCGCCTCAAGGCTAAGCCGGTAATAATCGTCGAAGGATTCCGGCTCCCCGGTGAATTTCGCCGGAACCACCGGGGCCAGAAGGGCTATCTCAACTGGAGAAAACCGGTCGGAAACACCGGCTAAGGCGGCTTGGAGCGACTCTTCCTCCGTTTCTCCTTCAAGGCTGTAACCTACGAAAATTATCCGCTCTGCGGTGCGATAAAAGAGAAAATCTTTATGGAGAAAAGGTTCCCCTCCGGAGATTGCCAAAACATACTGGACAAGATGCTCCGGCAGGTAGGCATGTTCGTTGATATAGACCTTTTGCGGTTCGGTAATCATACCCGCACCTGGTCGATGTTGTACCCTTCAGCGGCGAAGAAGGAAAGGAGACCGGGGACGTGGGCATTGCCCACAAAGGCCGTAGTTTTTCCCTGCCTCATGGCCTCTTTTATCCCGTTAAAAAAGATCGGATCCCGGGCGGTCAGGATGGAATCGCAGCGGGTCGGGAAGGCCGCGAGAACATTTTTGAAGCTCTCGATATCTCCGCCGAGAAAGGTTTTGAGATACCTGGTCTTGTAGCTTTTCCATTCGGCTGCATTATTTAGGAAATTGACAAAACGTTCAAAGGGGATCCCTTCCATGGCCTGAACCTGATCTTCGATGGTCTCGAGAAAATGGATCCTTTTGTTGAGCTTGCTGGCAATATTGAAGGCCTCCACATCCATCGAATGTTTCCAGTCAAGAAGGGTTGACCAGATGGTAAAGAAGGCAAGCCAGGGGCGGATGTCTCTGGTGAACTCCTCAACATAATCTGGCTCCGGCGGCTTCAGGAATTCGACGAAACTGCCGGTAGGATTATTCCCGTTTATCACCGAGGCCAACCGGCTGTTTAGCTCCCGGATTGCCGTCGGGTCTAAGGCCTGGTAAAGGGAAGGCATATCCCCTTTATCTCTGCCGTAAGAGACTACCCTGGCCATACTTTCTTTGTCGAGGGGACCCTCAAAGACCACAATCTCCGCTGCGGCAATGAGGGTAGTGAGGGGTTTGGCGAAGCTGTAAGGACAGAAATGGGCGGTTCCCGCCAGGAGGGCCGTTTTTTCTTGTTTTTCCAAACGATAGACCGATTTTAGACGCCGGGGCCGCCAAAAGAACAAATTCATAAATTATCCAATCCTCTTTCCATCAAAAAATCCTCCTTAACTGGTCAAAAAGAAAGAAGGTCCTCGAAGCGGGGTAATGATACTCGTAGAACTCGTAGCCTAGAAACACCCTCCCGCCCCATTTTCTTTTAAATCTCCTTATTCCCTCGTTGACGCCGATTCCTAAATTGATCGTCTGCTTATCATACTCCCGGGAGATTTTTGTCATCTCGAAAAAAAGGAGATCCGAGGCATGGGGCACATAATGGACTTGGGAGTACGCGCCTAAAATATACGCCAAGAAGTCTCTTCCGGCCAGATCGATCACCTGGAAGGCGGCGAGCCTGCCTTGTCCGTCCCGGGCATTTAAAACCAGGGCGGTTTTTGAGCGAGAAAGGTATTCGGGCATGGCCTGGTAGAGGGCCTTTACCCTGGGCTTCAGCTCCGACCGCCCGGTCAGCTCCTCAACCAACTCAAGATTATCCGCGCAGAAGGAATGGTTTCTCTCCACCGTCAAGACCTTAGCGGCATTTTCGGCCAGACAGCGGAGACGGTTATTTATCGGTCCACTTGAGATATCCAGGGTAAAGTACTGATCTGTCTCCCTTTCGCGGCAATGTTCCGAAACGGTCCGCAGCGGGGCGGGAGAGATGAACCAGAGGTATTCGGGACCGAATACCCGGCGGATCTTTTCAATCTTTGCCTCTAATCCCTCCGGGGTAAATGGTTCTTCCAGAGGGTAGCCGATAAGGATAGTCCAGTTATCTCCGTTAAAAACCAGGCAGTCATCGATAAAAAAAGGTTCACCTTTTGATACGATGCCCATCAGGGTCACAATATGTTCGGGCAGATAGGCCCTGGCCAGGAGGTACTCCTCTTGCTTTGAGCTGATCATAATTCAGGATATTTGTTCCCTCTGGCTGCCACGGGATTAAACATACGGCAATTCCAGTTTTAGCTAGGTTCATCTTAAAAAAAATTGCAAGGGGTTTTTACCTAAAAAAATATCAAATGCGATTATACCTGACGATATTAATCACGATCCATCCCGTCAATCCCGGGAAAGCGGGAATCCGGAAATACCCTGCATTCCTGGTCGAGCCCCAAGTTACGAACCACACAAGATTTGTGCCGTCAGGTATAATAAAGGTTTTTTCATAAGGTCCTTTGTGATATAACATGAAGGACAGATCCGGGAAAATCTTCTTTAAGGTATGCCCTCATGTTCGACGTCTCTATATCCTATTTCAAGGTGTTATTTCCAGTAGTCGCTTTTGTCGCAGGGGGGTTCTTTGTCGGCCTGATCGTAGAAAGGGCGCTTATATCCCGCTTAAAAAAACTGGCCACGAAGACCCCCTGGGAAGGCGATAAGATAATTCTGTCGGCTTTCAAGAGGACGGTGACCCTCTGGGCCACCGTTGCCGGTATCTATGCCGCCTCTGGCTTTCTTGATCTCGGTGAGACGATCAGTCGGCTGATTGACAAGCTTTTCCTGATCGTCCTGATCTCATCGGCAACGTTGGTGGTGGCACGGATTACGGAGGGACTGGTAAACCTCTACGCCCGGCGCAACCACAATATCGCCCATTCCATATCCATCCTGTCGAACGTAACCAAGCTTATCATCTACATCACCGGCCTTCTTATCATCCTGAATTCTCTGGGCATCTCCATCACCCCGATCCTTACCGCCCTGGGGGTCGGGGGACTGGCGGTAGCCCTGGCCCTGCGGGATACCCTGGCCAATTTGTTTTCCGGTTTGCATATCCTGGTCTCCCGGCAGATAAGATTGGGGCAGTATATAAAACTCGATTCCGGAGACGAGGGATATGTTCAGGATATCAACTGGCGAACCACCTCGTTGTTGAATCCCGCTAATTACCTGATAATCGTGCCTAATCAGAAGATTGCCTCGGCGTCGATAACCAATTACGACCTGCCCGATCAGGAGTTGGCCGTCCGCATCCCCCTCATGGTGAGCTACAAATCGGATTTGGATCGGATAGAGAAGATCATTGACGAGGTTGCCGGAAGTCTGGAGAAAGAACAGTCTTCCGGCGCCGCCTCTTGGACGCCCACAGTCCGCTATGTGAATTTCGGAGACTATGGGATAAAACTCACCGTTGTCCTGCGGACGACGGAATTTAAGTTGCAGCCGCAGCTAATCCATAATTTCCTGAAAATACTCCATCGGCGCTTTGGCGAAGAAGGTATTGCTATCCCTTCGCCGAACGTGATAAACGTGACCGGCGATAAAAACGCCTAGCTTAGGCGAGGGGGGAATTAATCATGGGGGAAGGAATTTGCGATTATACCAAGTTCACCGTCGATCTCCGAAGACACATGTGGCTTGCCGGGGTGGAGCAGGAACTGAGAAGACTAATCTGGCAGATCGGGGTTATAGGAAAATATATCTCCGCCAAGATCCAGGAATCCAATAGAAAACTAGCCGGCTTGAAAAATGTTTACGGGGAGGAACAGCTCACCCTCGATCGAAGCGCCGATGAGATCCTCAAGAATCAGCTTCAGTTTTCCGGTATTGTCCGGGAATATGCCTCGGAGGAAGAGGAAGAGATCTTCAAGATGCCCGCCGGAGGCGGACGGTATTTAATCACCGCCGATCCCCTGGACGGCTCATCTCTGGTTGAGACAAATCTGGCCATCGGCACCATCATCGGCATTCACCAGGATTCGATCTACGAAACCGGGTCTAAATCCATGGTCGCCGCTCTCTACATAACCTACGGCCCCCTCATTACCCTGGTATATTCGGCGGGAAAGGGCACCCATGAGTTTGTCCTCAATCGAGAGGGGGAATATGTTCTTTCCCAGGAGAATATCGCCTTTCGAGAGAAGGGCGATATTTACAGCCTCGGAGGATTGAGAAAAGACTGGATTCCCAATCATCTTAAATACGTTGAGTTTCTTGAGGATTCGGGATATAAGCTCCGGTATAGCGGCGGGTTTGTCCCGGACATCAATCAGATTGTTATCAAGAAGGGGGGGTTATTCACCTATCCGGCCTTGAAGAAAAGCCCCCAGGGTAAATTGAGGCTCCTTTTTGAGCTGCAACCGATGGCCTTTATTGTGAAAAACGCCGGCGGTATGGCCACCGACGGCCGGGATGCGATCCTGGATATTCCAGTCAAGGACCTTCACCAACGATCGCCTATTTACATCGGGAGCACCTATGAGGTAAAGAAGGCGCACGAATTTTTGAATGAAGAGAAAGGCATTTCCCGTTGAATACCCAGGAGTTTATAAAAATATCCCTTAAGAATCTCAAAACCGTAAGCGCCATTATCCCAACCCTGAATTGGGTTGCCGACTCGATTGTCCAAAAAATAAACCCCGGCTCCCGATGTGTCATCGAGTTTGGCCCGGGCAACGGGGTAATCACCAGGAAGCTGCTCCAAGCGATGACTCCCGAAGGCAAGATTCTGGCAATCGAGATTCTTGATGAGTTTGTCCGGGAGATGAGCAAGATTCATGATCCGAGATTAATCGTGATTCACGAAGACGTGCTTAAGGTATCGCCGAGACTGCGGGAACTTATTGCAAACTACGGAGCGGACGGTGACCAGGGTCTGGCCGACGTTGTCATCTCGGGGATCCCGTTTAGCTTCATCGAGAAAAAAGAGCGGTTTCTTCTGATCGAGCGGATCCGGGAGACCTTGAAAGAGGACGGCAAGTTGATAGTTTATCAGAGCTCCCCCCTGATTTTTCCTATCTTGAAACGTTATTTCAGGAAGGTCGATCTTTCCTTCGAGCCCCTGAACATCCCCCCTTACTTTATCATGACGGCGAGAAAATGAACGGCTAGAAAGATAAAATCAACTATAAGGAGCGAGACATGATTTTTGAATCTTTGCAGCAGTTGAGCGAGGGATGCAAACATGCAATAGAGATTGTCGGCGATGAGGTCAAGATCAAAGACCCAGCGAAGCTCCGGGATGAACTTATAGATACCCTGATCATGACCGCCGTATTTTCCGAGGGCAAGGAGACTAAAGAGGCCGCCCGCTGGCTGATCCATCGTCTCGCTTCGTCTTTGGGTATACTTTCAGCTTCGATCCAGAAGCTCTACGAGGCCATGGGCAGGGGGGAAGAGAGCGGGTTTACCGTGCCGGCCATCAATATTCGGTCCTTGACCTATCATACCTCCCAGGCGGCGTTTAAGGCGGCAATGAAGGGGGAGGCTGGGCCGGTAATATTCGAGATCGCCCGTTCCGAGATCGATTACACCCTCCAACGGCCGGCCGAGTACACCGCAGCGGTTCTGGCCGCGGCGATCAAGGTGGGATATAAGGGGCCGGTCTTTCTTCAGGGCGATCACTTTCAGGTCAGCGCCGGAAGATATGCCAAGGATCAGGGCAAGGAATTGAAGGCGGTTAAGGATCTCATCTGGGAGGCGATCGAGGCCGGCTTCTACAACATCGACATCGATACCTCTACCCTGGTGGATCTTTCTCAGCAAACCATAGACGACCAACAGAGGCTTAATTATTCTCTGGCTTCCGAACTTACAGTTTTGATCAGGGATCTGGAACCGGAAGGCATCTCCATCTCCGTGGGCGGGGAGATCGGGGAGGTGGGGGGTAAGAATTCCACGGTAGAGGAACTTGCGGCCTTTATGAAGGGCTATAACGAGGAATTGAAGAAGGCCGGGCCCGATCTTAAGGGAATAAGCAAAATAAGCGTCCAGACCGGCACGTCTCACGGAGGGGTTCCCCTGCCCGATGGCACCGTGGCGAAGGTTAAACTGGATTTCGATACTTTAGAAAAACTCTCTCTCGTTGCCATCGGGGAATACGGTCTGGCGGGAGCGGTCCAGCACGGCGCCTCCACCCTGCCCAGCGAGGCCTTTGACCGGTTCCCGGCGGTGCGAACGGCGGAAGTCCATCTGGCCACGGGATTTCAAAACATGGTTTACGAAAGCCAGGCCCTTCCACCCACCCTTAGGGAGGCCATCTACGGGTATCTGAAAAAGGAATTCCCCGGAGAGTGGAAGTCGGGAGATTCGGAGGAACAGTTCCTTTACAAAACCAGGAAAAAAGGATTCGGCCCTTTCAAACGGGAACTATGGGGCCTGCCTGAGACGAATCTCAAGCAGATCATGACCGAGCTTGAGCACCAGTTTTCCTTCCTCTTTGCCAAGCTCGGCATCAACGGCAGGCAAGGGCTTCTGAAATACATAGACTTAATCGAGGTGGTGCCCAAGAGGCCGGCGGCGCTTAAGCAGGAGAATCGGTGACCCGCCGGGGGGAAACCGATAGGAAACCGGGGTTCAGTTATTCATTCGAAAGCTTTGAATAACGTCATTTCCAGTCGCTTACGAGCCTCGAGGCGAGGCTCGTTCAAGGCTGTCGTTCTATTTGATTCTACCCCCCAATATGGGTTCTTTATCGCAGGTGAGCAGGGTAAGGCCGTTGATTCCTTCCGTCGCCAGGAGCATCCCCTGGGAGCGGACGCCCATGAGCTCCTGGGGTTTAAGATTCGCAAGGACGATGATTTTTGTCCCGACCAGGGCAGCGGGGAGGTAATGCCCGCCGATGCCGGCCACGATCGTCCTCTGTTCGAAGCCAAGATCGATCTTAAGCCTGATGAGCTTCCGGGAATCAGGCACGGCCTCCGCTTCGATTACTTGAGCGGTTCTGATATCCAGCCTGGCGAAATCATCGTAGGTGATTTCCGGCTTTAACTCCCGTCCTGCCTCCACCTTTTCCCTTTTATTTTCCGTTTCTTTTACCGGCCTTGTCTCTTTTTGTTTTTCGATCCGGGGGAAGAGGGCCGGGGCGGCTTGAACTGGGGTTCCCGGGTTCAGTCCGCCCCAGCGGATCACCTTTTCAAAATCCGCCTCCACCGGCGATTCTCCAAGCTGTTTGAGGATCAGCCCGGAGGTTTGAGGCAAAACCGGCCAGATCAGGATCGCGATGATCCTTAACGACTCGAGGAGGTTATAGATAACCGTGGAAAGACGGGCGTTCTTGAGTTTGTCCTTGGCCAGGTTCCAGGGCTCCGTTTCAACCACGTATTTGTTGGTCAGGCTGATAAAATCCCAGATCGCCGCCAGGGCCTTATGAAAGGCCAATTCCCCGAAATACCGGTCAACGTCTTTCCGGGTATCTCCTGCCTTCTCAATCAGCCGATGATCGTGATCAAAAAGCTCCTTAGGCTCGGGGATCCGGTTGCCGCAGAATCTTGCCGCCATCGTCGTGATCCGGCTTACCAGATTCCCCAGGTCGTTAGCCAGGTCCGAGTTTATCCTCTGGATCAGGGCCTCTTCGTTGAAAGAGGCATCCAGGCCGAAGACCATGTCCTTAAGGAGAAAATAGCGAAAGGCATCCAGGCCGTACCTGTCCTTCAGGTCCAGGGGTTTTACGACGTTTCCTACGGTTTTGGACATTTTGCTTTGATCGATGTTCCAGTACCCGTGGACATTGAGATGCCGGTAAGGTGGAATTCCCGCCGCGGCAAGCATAGTGGGCCAGTAGATCCCGTGGGGCTTCAGGATATCCTTGGCTATCAGGTGCTGGGCATCGGGCCAGAAGCTCTCAAATTTCTCTCCCTCGGGATAATCCAACCCGGAGACGTAATTTATCAGGGCATCAAACCAGACATAGGTTACGTAGTTTTCGTCGAAGGGGAGGGGAATCCCCCAGGCAAGCCTGGACTTCGGTCGAGAGATGCAGAGGTCTTCCAGCGGTTCCTTCAGGAAGGCCAGGACCTCGTTGCGATAGCGCTCGGGTCTGATAAAATCCGGATTCTTTTCGATATGATCTATGAGCCAGTTTTGATACCTGCTCATCCGGAAGAAGTAATTATTTTCTTTCCGATATTCCGGGGGCATCTGGTGGTCGGGACATAACCCGCCTGCCAGTTCCTTCTCCGTATAGAAACGTTCGCAGCCGATACAGTAATGCCCCTCGTAGCTTCCGAAATAGATGTCTCCCGAGTCATAGACCTTCTTGAGGATAAGCTGGACGGTTTTCACATGTCTGGAATCGGTGGTTCGGATGAAATCGTCGTTGGTGATATTCAGTTCCGGCCAGAGTGCCCGGAATTGACCGCTGATCAGGTCGGCGTAGTCCTTGGGGTTCATTCCGCCCTTTTCGGCGGCCTCGACGATCTTGTCTCCGTGCTCGTCGGTGCCGGTTAAGAAGAAGGTCTTGTGATTCCTCTGGCGATGGAAACGGGCCAGGACATCGGCCACGATCGTGGTGTAGGCGTGTCCCAGGTGGGGGGAGGCATTTACGTAATAGATTGGTGTTGTTATATAGTATCCGCTAGTCATGATTTCATCTCTTGGCAGCCTGCTCCCCTGGGGCAGGCTTTCATATTAATCGTGGTTTCCTTTCCGTCCTCAAGGAGCACCGATATTTCCCCGGAGAGGACGTTTTGCCGGATAACCTTACCCTTGCCCTGGGGGGTCTGAATCGTTTTGCCGCATTTAGGCATATTACCCTTCAAGTCCAGATAGGTATCATATTCGAAGGCCAGACAGCACATGAGCCGGCCGCAGAGACCGGATATCTTTTCCGGATTCAAAGAGAGGTTCTGTTCCTTGGCCATCTTTACCGACACCCGGTCGAAATTGCGGGACATTAAGGTACAGCAGACCTCCCGGCCGCAGACACCGAGACCCTTGATGATCCTGGCCTCGTGCCTGGAGCCGATCTGCTTCAACTCGATCTTGGTGCGATATTTCTGAACAAGCTCCTTGACCAGATCCCGGAAATCAACCCTGCCTTCCGAAGAGAAATAAAAGATAATCTTGCTTTTATCAAAAAGGCATTCGACGTCTATTAGTTTCATCGGCAGGCCGAGTTCTTTAACCTTAGCTTTGAAGTAGGGCCGGCTTTCCTCTTCTGTTTTCCGGTTTGCCTCCCGGGTCAACAGATCCTGGTCGGAGGCTATCCGGAGCACCCTTTTTAAATCGCCTTGAACATGGGTGAGCGACTGCCTGTTAACGGCGGCACATACCTTTCCCATAGCCAACCCGTGGTCGGTTTCGACGATTACCAGCTCATCGACAGGGAGTACCTGATCACCCGGGTCAAATGAATAAACCTTCCCTTCCTTCCGGAATCTTATCCCGACTATATTAGGTGTCTCCTTACGCTGGTCTTCCAGAAGGTGAATCGCCGGCTTAGGCAGGCTTGTCCCGTCTGATTCTAAATCTTCAATATCGGTCATAAAAAGCAATCTTCAACTAGAGTTTCGTTTAGGAGCCCCGATTTTAATCATCATGGTCTCCAATGTCAACTGAAGGTTCGCGTTTCGCTCTAAATTATTGATCGCCCGGTCAATGGCCTCGATCCTGGCCAGCGGTTCTTGCGGGGAAAGTTCGCAAGCCAGCGAGGCAATTTCAGCCGCATAGTCGAGGTTGATGATCCCATCGCTGGTTCCTCTCACCTGGCGATAGAGGACATCTCTGAAAAAGGACTTAAGAACGGTCAGTTTTTCGACAACCTCCTCCTTGTCCCGGCCCAGCCGGGCCACAAGATCAAAAAGATCATCAAAGTTCGGTCTTGAGAATTGATCGATGAGTTTTTTTCTTTCCCCAAGGAAGGAGGTATCAAGCAAATCCAGGGATCGACCGATGCTCCCTCCCGCCGCCGATGACGCAATAAGGGCCGCCTCGGGGGCTTTGGATTTGACCTCGGTTAAATAGGAAAAGATGGTGTTTCGGGTAAGGGGATTAAAAGAAATCCTCCGGCTACGGGAGTGAATGGTTAGGGGGAGCTTGTCCGGACGGGAGGTGATAAGGATCAGAAGGTTGTCCTTCGGGGGCTCTTCCATGGTCTTAAGCAGGGCGCCCGCGGCCTCCTGACTGAGTCTGTCCGCCTCAGAGAGGATCGTCACCCGGATCCGCCCTTCAAAGGGTTTGTATCTCATCGTAAGCTGGAGGTCTCTTACCTGGCTGATCCTGATGAACTGCCCCTGCGGCTTTACGACGGATACATCGGGATGATTCAAGTCGTCTATCCTTTTGCAGGAATTGCAGCTGCCGCAGGCGTCGGCCCGAATCGTGAAGGAAGGGCAATTGAGGGCCTTCGCCAGGGCCAGGGCAGTTTTTGTCTTGCCGATCCCGGCAATCCCCTGGAACACGAAGGCCTGGGGGAGACTTCCGCCGCTGAGGGCGGTTTTGATTAGATCGATCTGTTTTTCCTGTCCATAAATGTCGCGGAAGGGCATTGATTGACCCCTTATAAAAGGGCTTCGAGATAACGGCAGATTTCCTGATGAATCTCATTGGGGTCGTTTAACCCGTCTACGATTCTGAATCTTTCGCTCTCTCTTCGGGCAATGGCGAGGTAACCATTTCTGATCCGGCGGTGAAACGCCAGACCCTCCCCTTCGATGCGATCCCCCGCCTCTCTCCCGGTCAAGGTAAAGCTTCTTGCCCTTGCCCTCTTTAAACCTGCCTCGACGGGGAGATCGATCAGGATCGTCAGATCCGGGATCAACGACTGGGAAGCGAAATGGTTCATCCTCCTGATGAACGCCTTGCAGAGCCCTCTGCCGTATCCCTGGTAGGCAAGGGTGGCGTCACTAAACCGGTCGCAGATAATCCAGACATTATCCTCCAGGGCCGGCAGAACGAGTTCCAGGACATGTTCCGCCCGGGCGGCGCCGAAGAGAAGGAGTTCGGCCTCCGGGAATAATGTCGGCCCTGTTTCTTTTAAAATGAGATTGCGGAGGGTTTCCCCGAGCTCCGTTGCGCCGGGCTCCAGGGTGGACAGAACGGGGATACCGCGCATCTCGAGAAAGTGCGCCGCCAGGGCCGATTGGGTTGACTTGCCGCATCCTTCGATGCCTTCAAAGGTAATAAATTTGCCTCTAGCCATTAGCGTCGGAATTCAGATTATAAAGATCATCAAAAAAAATTCAAGAGGGGGGTATGCCTCATGGCTAACGCCCCCCCTTGAAATTAAACCAGACGCCGTTTTCTACCCTATTCCCCAGGAACGATAGCTTCAACCGGGCACTGGGGCGCACATTCACCGCAGTCGGTACAGAGGCTGGAATCTATACTGTACTTGTCTTCCCCTTCGCTGATAGCCTCCACCGGACATTCACTTTCGCAGGCACCGCAGGCGATACACTCATCGGTAATCACGTAAGACATTTTTTCCCCATCTCCTTTTGCTTATTTTCTATATTCTGTATCATCCCGGATCATTCAGAGACGACCTCTTTTACTTCAGGAATCTCTTTTTGTAAATACCTTTCAATTCCCATTTTCAGGGTCATCTGGGACATCGGGCAGCCATGGCAGGCTCCGGTCAATCTAACCTTGACTATCCCATCTTCGCTGACATCGACCAGCTCCACATCGCCTCCATCGGCTTGCAGATTAGGTCTTACCTTATTGAGGACCGTTTGCACTTTTTCTTTCATGGTTTTCATCCTTTCCCGGTTGGTATCCGGAAGTTAGTTTGTCTTTATCCTGGCCTCTCCGGCATTTGCTCGAGCATCCTTTTCAGGAGGTCCCTCGCCACCTCGGGGAGGGGCGGTTTGAAATAGTAATACCTTTTGGTGATGTATTGGACGCTCCTCCAGATTACCTTGCCGCTTTCCGCCTCGACCAGGATAAGGCTTAAGCCTATCTTGGCTACGGTGTTCTTCCCGACCGCCGAGTAACCCCAGTATTCTATCCCGGGGATAAGAAGGACATTTGCCGACCAGGCCTCCCCGATCTTCCGGCTTAAATCCGGATCGGAATAATGTAAGATATTCAGTTTTTCAAGATAATCAAGGATAAGCTTTTCTTTCTTCTTGTCCTGTTCCCCTTTGGTCGGGGAAGAGGGCAACACAATTTCTCTAAACGCCTTGCCCTGACCCAGCAGCTCCAGAAGGAGCTTCTCGACCGGTACCTTCGCTTCGTAGTATGGGCCGGGCTCTATCGGAAATACCGCCACCTTAGCCGGCCTGTTTTCCCTGTCTTCGGGGGGGGTTGCCTGGCGGCCGGCTGTACATCCTGAAAGAAGGACGGCCAGAAAAAGTAAAGATATTGCCCAAATCCCTCTGGCAAGCCGGGACTTAGAAGGTGTTTGGCCAGTTAAAAAACAGATTTCCCCCAAATGCTGCAACTCCGGCGATGATATAATTGGTCTCCAGGATGCCCTCCAGAACCAATCCGGAAAACCTTGCCTCTCTACCACAGAGCTCAAGACAAATCCAGAGATAAAAAACACAAAAGACAAGAAAGATAGCCGGCGGGGAGAGGAACCCTAAGTAAACGCAGGAAGCCAGGATAAGGAGCATCAGGAAGGCAGAGGCGCGAATTAGTTTTCTCGCGGCGCTGCTGCCGATCATGACGGGCAGAGTCTCCCGGCCCAGAAGGCGATCGCTTTGCAGATTCCAGATATCCGCCAGGGCGGTTCGGGAAAACACGATAAGGAAGGTGAAGATAAAGATGGAAATAAGACCCGGGGTAAAAAGCCTGTCTTCATTGACCTGGGGAACCACGGTGACCACCACGGACCAGGCCAGGGCGATGACGATGTTTTTCGAGCCGGGGATATCCCTCAGGCTTCGGAAACGCCATCGGGAAGGCAGAAACCTCACGTAATAGGCGGCCCCAAAGAGGGAGAGGGAAAAGAGCAAGAGGAAAGAATCAACCCCGGAGATAAGGGAGATAGCCAGGGCAAAAGCCAGGGCCAGCAGGGCCGTTCGGAGATAAGCCTTTTTGGATTTGAGAAAGAGGGTTTCCCGGAACGATCCGGTTACCGGAGTGGTTCTGGAGCTGATGTAGCGGTTCAGGATGTGGATCGCATAAACATAAAACGAGGCGGTAAGGAGATTCAGCGGCTCCACGTTCAACTGCTGCACCACCGCCGCGCAATAGGACAGGCAGGCCGCACCGCAGGCGGCGTAAAGGTCGGTTCTAACGGCAAAAAGCCAAAGGCGAAGGAGGTTGTGGAGATTGAAAATACCCTTTTCAGACCGGCCTTTACCGGTGGAGATTTTTTCTAATACCTCGTCGATTATCCAGTTCGGGGTGGAGGCCCCGGCGGAAACACCGATCGATCCGCAGCGGCTGATCGTCTTTTCGTCCAGATCATCGGCCGTTTCGATATGGAACGAGGGCTTTCCTGAAAGCCGGGCGATCTCCGCCAGACGTCTCGAGTTGGCGCTGTTCTTTCCGCCTACGACCACCAGGGCCTCTGTTTCGGAGGCGAGCTTCTCTATTTCCCTCTGTCTTAGCTCGGTGGATTGGCAGATCGTATTATAGACCACCGT
This sequence comes from Syntrophobacterales bacterium, assembly GCA_037445955.1. Taxonomy (GTDB): domain Bacteria; phylum Desulfobacterota; class Syntrophia; order Syntrophales; family CAMTWB01; genus JBBIJM01. The sequence goes on along the minus strand of JBBIJM010000007.1, from coordinate 5,321 downwards.
CTGAGGGAAGCGTTTCTTCAACCTATCGGCGATCGTTTGATAGTGTTTCACGTCCTGGGTGGTTTGAGCGACCAGGCAAATCTTCTCCAGGGAAGGCAGCAGGTCTACCTCCGCCTCGTCCGTGAGGACGGTGGCCTCATTTTCGGCATAGCCGGCAAGACCTTTAACCTCCGGATGCTCCGGATCGCCGGCGATTAGGATGGTGCAGCCCTGCCGGCGGTTTTTGCTGATAATCCCCTGGACGTGGGATACTTTGGGGCAGGTGGCATCGATTACCTCATAACCCTTTTCCTTGAGCTCCTCCATCTCTTGCGGAGAAACCCCGTGAGCCCGGATAATGATGAGGGCCTCTTCATCATTTAACCGGGGAACCTGAGACAGGGGCTCTATCCCTTTTGACCTTAAGAGTTGAACGGTCTGGGGATTGTGGATGAGGGGGCCGTAAGTATAAATCCTTCTCCCTTGACGACAGCGGGCAACGTCCAGGGCCAGATCCACCGCCCGCTTCACCCCCATGCAAAACCCGGCGGTTTTAGCAAGAATGATACCCCTTGAGGATCTGGACATTTTCTCCGGCCCCTATTTTTCAAGAAGGATGAAATATTCCCGGTTGCCTTTAGGGCCGGTCAAGGGGGATTCGCAGGTTCCTTGCACCTTAAGCCCCAGGTTCCTGGAAAAGGAGATCAATCCCTCTACCACCTGTCTCTGGACTTCCGGATTCCTCACCACCCCCCCCTTGCCAACCTCCCTTTTTCCCGCCTCAAACTGGGGTTTTATCAGGGCCAGGATCAAACCGCCCGGACGGACGAATTTCAGAACCGCCGGGATCACCAATCTAAGCGAAATAAAAGAGGTGTCGATGACGGCCAGATCGATGGGATCTTCTAAGTCTCCGCCGTCATAATGGCGGATGTTGGTCCTTTCAATCGGACAGACCCGCCGGTCCATCCTGAGACTCCAGGCGAGCTGGCCGTAGCCCACATCCAGGGCATAGACCTTTCTTGCCCCGGACTTAAGGAGGCAGTCGGTAAAGCCGCCGGTCGAGGCGCCGATGTCAAAGGCGACCAGATCGGAGACGTTAAGGCCGAAGGCCTCAATCGCCCCTTCGATCTTCAATCCCCCTCGGCTTACATAGGGACAGGGGTCTTCGGTAACCTTGATTACCGCCTCCTGGTCAACCAGAGTTCCCGGTTTGTCGACGGTTCTGTCACCTACGGTAACTGCGCCCGCCATAATGAGAGCCTGGGCCTTTTCCCTCGTTTTTGCATGTCCGACTGTCACAAGCAGCCTGTCCAATCGCTCTTTGATGGTAATTAACCCCTCTCATCACCGGTCTTTTCATTAAGGAGGCTGCGGATCGCCTCCTCTATCCCCCGCCGATCCAGCCGGTATTTCCCGCGGAGGTCTTTAAGGGCGCCATGCTCAACAAACCGGTCGGGGATGCCCAGCATTTTCACCTTCAATCCCCAGATCCCCCGGGAGGCCAAAAGCTCAAGGACAGCGCTGCCGAATCCGCCATTGAGGACATTGTCTTCGACCGTTAGAAGATATTTGGTGTTTTTACAGGTAGTCACAATCAGATCTTCATCGAGTGGTTTAACAAATCTCGCATTGATCACCGTTATGCTGATTCCCTCTTTGGCCAGGAGTAAGGCGGCCATCTCCGCGGGATATACGCAGGAGCCTATGGCCAGGACCGCCAGATCCGAACCGTTCCTGATGATTTCCCCCTTGCCCAGAGGAAGGAGGTGAGGTTGATTGTCCAGCCTGGCCCCGGCGCCCTGGCCCCGGGGGTATCTCACCGCGGCCGGCCGGCCGCATTCGACGGCGGTTTTTAACATATGTTGAATTTCGTTCTCGTCCTTGGGGGCCATAACGACCAGGTTGGGAATCGAACGGAGATAGGAGAGGTCAAAAAGGCCATGATGGGTAGGTCCGTCCTCGCCTACGATCCCGCTTCGGTCCAGGGCGAAGACCACCGGCAGATTCTGGAGGCAAACATCGTGGATGATCTGATCGTAAGCCCTCTGGAGGAAGGTCGAATAGATCGCCACGACCGGGAGGAAAGACTCTATGGCAAGCCCGGCGGCAAACGTGACCGCATGCTGCTCCGCTATTCCAACGTCGTAGAAGCGTTCCGGGTAAAGGCGGGCGAATTCAGTGAGCCCGACCCCTTCCCGCATCGCCGCGGTTATTGCCACGATCCGTTTATTGTCTTCGGCCAGCCTGACCATGGTGGCCCCGAAGATATTCGTGTAGGTGGGGATCTCGACCTCAGGTTTAGCGGGTTGGCCGCTTGCGATGTCGAATCTGGAAATCCCGTGATATTTGAGGGGATCGGTTTCGGCCGGCAGATAGCCCTTGCCCTTCCTGGTGATCACATGAACCAAAACCGGTCCTTTCAGATCGCGAACGTTTTTCAGATTGCCGATCAGGTGGTCGAGCCGGTGTCCCTCGAGAGGGCCTACATAGGTAAACCCGAGGTCTTCGAAAAGGGCGCCGGGGACAAAGAGGGATTTAACCGATTCTTCAAGTTGCCTCGAGAACTTCACCATCTGCTCCCCGATTCCGGGAATCGATTTGATCAGGCCTTTGAGATCCGTTTTTAATCTTCTTACCGTATGGCCGGTCATGATCCGGTTTAAGTAGGAAGAAAGGGCGCCGACATTGGGGGAAATGGACAGTTCGTTGTCGTTTAGAATAATGATCAGGTTTTTTTTCTGATCGCCGCACCAGTTGAGACCTTCAAAGGCCATGCCCGCCGAGATGGAGCCATCGCCGATTACCGCAAGGACCTTGAAGTCTTCCTTCCCGAGACAGCGTCCCTCGGCAATCCCCGCGGCGGCGGAGATGGAGGTGCCGCTGTGGCCTACGGTAAGCACGTCGTAGGGGCTTTCCTCCCGCCGGGGAAAGGCGCTCAAGCCCCCTTCCTGTCTCAAGGTCGAAAACCGGTCTTTCCGCCCCGTTACAATCTTGTGGGCATAGGCCTGATGGCCTACATCCCAGATGAGGCGGTCCACGGGGGTATTGAAAACGTAATGCAGAGCCAAGGTGAGCTCGACCGTACCCAGAGACGAGGCCAAGTGCCCGCCGGTTTCGGAGACGGTGCGAATGATCATTTCCCGGATTTCCCCGGCCGCCTCAATTAACTCGTTTAGGCTCAGTCTTCTTAGGTCCTGCGGTGTTTCTATCTTACTTAAAACACCGGTGCTGTTTTTATTCATCCCTCATCCCAATGCTTTATTCAATCTTGTTTAGCCGTCAGCGCCGATTTCATGATTTGCGGGTTAAGATAAATGAGGCGATCCCTCTTAGCGGCTCTGCCTGGAAATCAAAAGCGCCAAGGCTCTCGATTGCCTCCCGAACCAGAGTCTCCGCCATTCTCCGGGATTCTTCAAGACCAAACACCGCGGGAAAGGTGGCCTTTCCCCTGGCGAGATCGCTTCCCGCCGCCTTGCCCAATAAGGCCTCGTCCCCGGCGGCATTCAGGATATCGTCGGCAATCTGGAAACAAAGTCCGATCTTGCCGCCGTATTTAAGAAGGGCCAAGAGCTCTTCCGCAGGCGCTCCCGCAAGAATCGCCCCGGTGTGGACAGAGGCCCGGATCAATTCGGCGGTCTTTTTTTGATGGATAAAGTAAACCAAATTCGGCTCCGGTTTCAAGGCTTCGGCCTTCATATCCATAACCTGTCCGCTGATCATGCCCCCGATACCGGCGGCCCGGGCGATGATGTTGATCACCTCAAGCCTGATCTCAGGTTTGGCGGAGGAACTTAAACCGGGATCCGACAGGAGTTTGAACGCCTCGGTCAGGAGGGCGTCCCCCGCAAGAATCGCGATATCCTCTCCGAATCGTTTATGAGAAGTGGGAATTCCCCTGCGGTAATCGTCATTATCGAGCGCCGGGAGATCGTCGTGGATCAGGGAATAGGTATGAATCATTTCCAGGGCGCAGGCCGCCTGCAAAATTGCGGAAAGGTCCCCTCCGGCGGTTTTCCCCGTTGCCTCCGCCGCGGCGAGGCAGAGGATAGGGCGGATCCTCTTACCGCCGGCAAAAAGGCTGTAACGAACGGCCTCGTAGATGATCGGTGGATAGGTATCGCAGGGGGGTAAGAACCTGTTTAAGACCTCGTCTATCAAGGCCTTCCGGTCGGCAAGATATCGGGCAAGCGATGAGAATGGTTCAGGAGCCAAAATCCCCCTCCTTATACGGGGAGGGAATCGTCTCTCCGTCCTCTCTCAAGAGGATTTCCACCCGTCTTTGGGCCTCATCGAGCTTTTTGTTGCAGAGCCGGGCCAGTCTGATCCCCTCTTCAAATGATTTAAGGGCATCCTCCAGAGACAGGTCGTCCCCCTCAAGCTTCTTTACGATCTCTTCAAGCCTCATTAAGGCGTCTTCAAATTTTTCCTTGCTCATGGCCATTCTCTCTTTTCAGCTCAAAAACGACGGCCTTGAAACTTCCCCGGGCAACCTGAACCTCAACCTTTCCCCCCGGGGCGAGGGTCTCTGCGTCCCTGATCAAGACCGCCTCCGGGTAGGTTCGGGCGACGGCAAAGCCTCTGTTCAATACGGCCAGGGGGTTTAAGGTATTAAGCAGGGCCAGGTTCTTCTCGAGAATCTTTTTCCGAGAGTTGATATTTAATAAGACCTGAGCCACAAGAACCCTCTTTGATTCCGCTATTTTTAAACGGGTATTTTTAACCCGCTCTCCGGGGGATCTGTGACCGAGACGAAGATCAAGGTTGGCCAGGAGTTGCCGGATTGTCATCTCTTTGATCTTAAGTCCGGACTTTATCCTCTCGATCCGGTCATCTATGCGAAACCGCCTTTCGGCGATAAGTCCCCTGGGGTCGCGCAGGCGGGAAGAGAGCCTGGCCCCCGAGAATTTCCGTCTTTCAAGTAAAGTCCTTGCCGCATTGGCCAAACGGATGCCTAAATCCAGGATTCGGGCCTTCAAATCCATCCTGGAAGGCGTTACCAACTCCGCTGCCGCCGATGGGGTCGGTGCCCGGAGATCGGCCACAAAATCGGCGATGGTAAAATCGGTTTCATGACCGATAGCGGAAACAACCGGGATCCGGCAGTCAAAGATCGCCCGGGCTACCTCTTCGCTGTTGAACGGGGCAAGGTCTTCCAGGCTTCCTCCGCCCCGGGCCAGGATGATTACATCTACGTCGGCGATCGTTTGCAGATCCTCCAAGGCCCTGATGATCTCCCTTGGCGCCTCGGCGCCTTGAACCCGGCAGGGGGCGATCAGGAGGGATATCTGGGGGTTTCGCCGTCCGGTAATTTCGAGGATGTCTCTGATGACGGCACCGGT
>JBBIJM010000006.1:0-54193 GCA_037445955.1 Syntrophobacterales bacterium | reverse complement strand
GATTGACCATCTCCTTTCCATCCCAACACCGATGAGAGAGGGCATTGACCAGAAATCCTTCTCCGCCGGGATGGCTGTTGAACTTCCTCTGCCGGCTGACGCCCGATCCAGGTTCAGGACGCCTTCCGGGAGGATCGAAATCCTCAACCCGAAAGAACCCTATCCACTCCCTGTCTATATTGCTCCTTACGGCGGCAAAGAGCCTTTCCGCCTGATGGCGGCCCCGAGTTTCCATGCCCTGAATTCCTCTTTTCGGGAACGGAGCGACCTGCGAAAGAAGGAGCGGGGTGTTGTGCTTAAAATGAACCCGGAGGATGCCGCGGTAAAAGGTCTGAAAGAAAAGGACCCTGTGATTGCCTTCAATTCGCTTGGAGAAGTCTCTTTTAGTCTGCATGTCACCCCGGAAGTTCCCCGGGGCGTGGTGGTGGCGGAAGGGATCTGGTGGCTTGAGCACTCTCCTGGGCCCCGCTCCGTCAATGCGCTGACCTCCCAGCGATTAACGGACCGTGCAAACGGCAGCACCTTCTATGATAATACCGTTGAGGTGAAACTGGGGTAGCTTGGGGGACAGGTCTTTAAAATTACTGACAGGACGGACCGCTCGCTAATGCTCGCTTGGCCTTTGGCCATCGGTCCTATCGCCGCTGTTTTGCACCTGTGTAAACCGGCTCTCCCGGCCTTTCAGGCTCCGCTCGCCCTCCGCCTATCAAGGCCGTTTTCACTATGATCGTGATACCGATAGTTACCGTTAGGCAACAGCCCGTAAAGATTTGACCCCAAAGAAAGACCAAGATCAGCAATACTGCAAAGCCCTCGGTTTAAAGATAAAACAGGCGTCCCTTCCTAATTGAAAAAACTTCTTGACAAGAATTATTATTATCTGATAATTGTTATCCATAACTTTCACGGATGGAGAAATGAGAAATTACAGAGACCTGGAGATAAAATTGACCCCTCAGCGCCTGGCGCTCCTTGAGTATCTGGAGGGAAACAAGGCGCATCCCTCGGCGGAGGACATTTATCTGGCGCTGGTGGAGAAGTTTCCCACCCTGTCGTTGGCGACGGTTTACAATACGCTCTATACCCTTAAGGGGAAGGGGATGGTCGCCCCTCTGACCGTCGATCCGGACAGGATGAGATTCGACCCTAACTCCGCGCCCCATGATCATCTAATGTGCCTACGGTGCAAAAAGATCGTCGATATCAGGGTCGGCTGGTTCATTGAAGAGGGGGAAGATGCGGCACGGGGCTATGAAATCCTGGCGGATCAGGTGGATCTTTACGGCATCTGCCCGGCCTGCAGGCCGGCTCAAGGCTTAAGGGAAGAGGCGACAAACAAACCCAGAGATGAAAAACAAATTAATTAAGGAGGTATGAAAATGGAAGAGATGTGTTGTTGCGGACTGAAAGTTGGTCAGGAGGTGCCCGATTTTAAAATAGACACCTTTGAGCCGGTAAGGGGGGATTTTGGCGAGGTAAGCCTGGAGAGGCTGAAGGCGGACAAACGCTGGACGGTGCTTTTCTTCTATCCCGCCGCCTTCACCTTCGTTTGCGCCACCGAATTTGCCGCCCTGGCCGAGGAGTATGAAAAATTGAAGGCTTATGGGGCCGAGGTTATCAGCGTAAGCACCGATTCGAAGTTCGTTCAGCTCGCCTGGCAGCGAGATGAGAAGATGCTCAAAGATGTCAAGTTCCCCATGGGGGCGGACCCGACGGGAGAGCTCTCAGACATGTTCGGCGTTTACGACGAAGACACCGGTTTCGCCCTGCGGGGAACCTTTATCATCAGTCCCGAGGGCAAGCTCCTCAACTCCGAGGTCAACTTCTATAACCTGGGCCGGAACATCGAGGAGATGGTGCGGAAGGTCAAGGCGAACATCTACCTTGCCGAACATGCCAACGAGGGCTGCCCGGCCAAGTGGCAGAAACAGGGCGACAAGACCCTCAAACCCTCAGTCGGCCTGGTGGGGAAGGTTTACGAGGACTATGTCGGATAACGGGCTGATCGCCCGCCGAAAACAAACACTCTAAATGATAAATGGGGAGAACGGACATGACGAAGAAACTGGAGATCTATAAATGTGATATCTGCGGCAACATGGTCGAGATGGTTCACGAAGGGAAGGGGGGCATGATTTGCTGCGGTCAGCCGATGAAGCTCTGCGTCGAAAACACCGTGGATGCCTCCCGGGAGAAACATGTTCCGGTGGTCGAAAAGGTCGCCGGGGGTTTCAAGGTGACGGTGGGAAGCGCTGCCCATCCGATGGAAGAAAAACACTACATCGAATGGGTGGAGATCATCGCAGACGGTCTGGCCTGCCGTAAGTTCCTCAAGCCCGGCTGCGACCCGGAGGCGGTTTTTCCAAGCGACGCCAAAGAGATTACCGCCCGGGAGTACTGCAACCTTCACGGACTCTGGAAAAACTGAAAGACGGTTTTCGCCAAAACCAGGTGATGACGGCGACCGGCGGGGAGGCGGTTTTCTATCCCCGCCGGTACGTATTTCCCCCCTGACCGGCAATCAAGTCAATTCTCTGCGATAAAAAAATACTTGACAAAAGTATCCGCTGATATTTAATGCCTATAGTCATAATGTAGCTACATTCCCGGCCCCCCCGGGCAGCGTAATATGTCCGCCCGGACAGGGCTAAGGGCAGGCCAGGGAACAAGTCTTAAGGGCCAACGCCCGATGGGCCGCCGGAATTTTAGCCGTCCGGCCATAAACGACCTGAAGAGAAAAGTGGAGCGAGCATATGAGGTACGCAGAGACAGGTTTCAATCTGGAAATCGATCTCGCCCGGGGAAGCATCAAGAGGGTGGCGACGGATCCGAAATTGACCGAGCTCCATCTGGGCGGGCTGGGAACCAACGCACGGCTCTTATGGGACTTGGTTCCCCCGGAGACGGACCCCTTTTCCCCGGAGAACGTCCTGGTCATCTCCGCCGGTCTCTTGGGGGGAACCCCGGCCCCCGGGGCCAACCGGACGATTATCTCGTCCTTTTCCCCCCAGACGAAGCTCCTGGCCTTTTCGATGATGGGGGGCTTTTTTGCCCCGGAACTCAAATACGCCGGTTACGATAAGGTGATCTTTAAGGGGAAGTCCCCCGGTCTGGTCTATCTCTGGATCAACAACGACAGGGTCGAGCTGCGCGACGCCGCCCACCTTCAGGGGAAAGGGGCGATAGAAACCGCCGCGCTCATCCAGGCGGAACTCAAAGAACCTCAGGCCCAGGTGGCGGCGATCGGTCTGGCCGGGGAGAGCCGGGTCTTTTTCGCCTCCATCGAGCACGGCAGGTCCAGCGCCAGCCGGGGCGGGCTCGGGGCGATAATGGGAGACAAGCGGATCAAGGCCGTGGCGGTGCGCGGTACGAAAGATGTGAACATCGCCCGCCCGCCTGAATTCTTTGAGCTGTGCAGCGAGGTGCTGAGCTATATAAAGTGGCGAAACGACAACCCCGTCCCCGGGGTGATGCCCATTTTGGCCGGCCTCGGCTCCCCCCAGGAGATGGTCGTCCACGACGAGAAGTGGCATACGGAAAACTTCATGTGGGGAAACTCCCGTCACCGGCGAAAAAACTTCTGGACCCAGGAGGTGGAGAAGGCCTGGACGGAAACAATGGAGAAGTCCCGGAAACGGCTGATCAGTTGTTACAACTGTCCGATGAAATGCGGGGCCGTCATCTCAATCCCCGGCCTTTCCCCCTACATGATGAAATGCTTCTCGAAGCTCACCTACACCATGGCGGCCATGTCCGATCTGGATTTCGGTTTCCGGATCGCCCAGCGGGCTACCGAATACGGCCTGGACGGTTACTCGACCCCCCAGGTGATGGCGTTTGCCCTGGAGCTCTATGAGGCGGGCATCTTGACCGGAGAGGATCTGCCCGGACTGCCTGAGGCCAACGAAGAGAGATTCTTCTATCTCTTAGATAAGATCGTAAGAAGGGATGGCATAGGGGATGCCCTGGCCGACGGCACCTACTGGGCGGCCCGGAAGATCGGCAAGGGGGCGGAGGCCTTTGCCCACAACACGATCAAGAAGCACGAACAGCTTCCCCTCAAACTCTCCATGTTGAACCCCATCTACTTTCTCATGTATGCGACCGGGGAAAAGATCAACATCACCCAGATCGAGGGCCAGTTCCCCCAGGCGCCTTTCCTCACGAAGGAGGAGCGGGAGAATTTCGTCCGGGACTGGTTCCAGGTGCCCGACGACCGGTTCAAACACTACCTCCTCGAGTGGGAGCCCCGGGGGGAACGTTCCATCCCCCACTATCCCAGCGTCTCTGGGACCTGCGAGATCGTCGATTGGCAGGAGATGATGCATTACGCCGATGATACCCTGGGGGTGTGCGCCGGTCTGTCGTCGTTTCCCCTGAAGCCTCCGTATCATATCCATAATTTCCCCGCTTTCGCCTCCGCCGCGACGGGGCTTGCCATCGACGAGGAGGGATTCAAGAGGATAATGCGGAGGAATCGCACCCTGGTTCGGGCGATCAATGTAAGGAGAGGGATGCGGCGGTCCGACGAGAAACCCCCGGAGAACCATTGGAAGAACCGATTCCCCGAGCTTGAGGCGAAGCTTCTGGATGAGTATTACCGATTCAAAGGCTGGGACAATGACGGCATCCCTACGAAAGAGTCCCTCGAGTCCCTGGATTTGGACTATGTGAGAGAAGATTTCGAAAAGAGGGGGATCATAAAAAATGGCTAAGGCAAAGAAAAAAGTCAAGGTGATCCGGATCGATACGGACAAGTGCAACGGCTGCCGGGCCTGCGAGGTCATCTGTTCCGCCTTTCATGCAACCCCCAGATACAGCGGCATCAATCCCGCCCGGGCCCGGATAAGGCTGGTTCGCGACCCGATAAAGGACGTCTATCTTCCCGTTTATGCCGGTCACTATACCGCCTCGGAATGTATGGGCCGGGACAGGTACGTAATCGACGGGAAGGAATACGGCGAATGCGACCTCTGCCGGGCCTCCTGCCCCTCCCGGGACGTTTTCAAGGAACCCGATTCCGGTCTGCCGCTTAAGTGCGATATGTGCGAAGACGACCCCCCTCAGGAGGAACCGTTGTGCGTCCGGTGGTGTCTGGCGGATGCCCTCTCCTACGAGGAAAGGGAAGAGGAGATTGAAGAAGAGGCCGGGCCGGAAGAGATGGAGACCGGGATCGAGGCGCTGGTCAATAAATTCGGGCTGGGCCAGGTGGCCGACGCCGTGGCCCGGATGGCCAAAAAGGGATGATCTGAGGTTTAAGAGAGGGGATTATCGTGGAAACTGTTGCCCCGATAAGAGAGATCGTCGAGGAGATCAGGCAGAAGGGCGGAGAGGCGGTCAAATTCTGCTATCAGTGCGGGAAATGCGATTCGGTCTGCCCCTGGAACCGGGTGATACCGTTCAGTATGAGACGGCTGATCCGGGAGGCGGCCTTCGGCCTGACGGAGATAGAGAAGGAAGACCTTTGGCGGTGCACCACCTGCGGTAGCTGCCCGGAAAAGTGCCCCCGGGAGGTGAGGCAGATCGAAGATACCGTGGCCCTGCGGCGGATCGCCACGGACTACGGCGTCTTTCCCGCCCCGGCCCGTCCCTTGCGCACCGCGGCGGGAAGCCTGGCAGGCGAAGGAAACCCTCTAAACGAAGAGAGGCAGAAGCGGGCGAAATGGGCCGAGGGAATCGCTGTGCCGGCCTTTACCGAAGGAACCGAATACCTCTATCTCCCTTGCTGCTATTTAAGCTACGACGGGAGGCTCAAGAAGGTCGCCCGGGCCGTCGCCGGGGTTTTAACCGCCGCGGGGGTAAATTTCGGCATCCTGGGCGAGCGGGAGAACTGCTGCGGCGAGAGTATCCGCAAGACCGGCGATGAGGATCTCTTCAAACACCTGGGCAAGGAAAACATCAAGACCTTCATCGATTCCGGGGTGAAAAAGATCCTCGTCTCCTCGCCCCACTGCCTCCATACCCTGAAAAACGAGTATCCCGAGTTCATGGTTAGATTCGAGGTGGTCCACCTTGCCCAATTCTTCTTCGGGCTGATCTCGCAGGGGCGGCTCAAGATCGAAAAGGCCTACGAAAAAAGGGTGATCTACCATGACCCCTGCTATCTCGGCCGCCACAATGGCCTTTATGACGAACCCCGGAGGGTGCTTAAGGCGATTGCGGGCCTCGAACTTATCGAGTTTGTCGAGTCCCGGTCCGGTGCTCTCTGCTGCGGCGGGGGAGGGGGAAGGATCTGGATGGAGACGCCCAAAGGGGAGAGGTTCTCCGATCTTAGGATCAAACAGGCCGCCCAGGCCGGTGCCCAGGTGCTTGCCACCTGCTGCCCCTACTGTATCACCAATTTTGAAGACAGCAGGTTGATCCTGAATCTGGCGGAAGAGCTGGAGATCAAAGACCTGGCGGAGATCCTGGAGGCGGTCATCTGATTTAGAAGCCCAACCGGAAGCGAGGGGAGAATAGTGGAAGAAGGAAAGATTGTCGAACTCAGGCGGGATCTTCCCCGGGGCGACTACAGCGACGTCATGGTCATCGGCGGCGGCATCAGCGGGATCCAGGCCTCTCTCGATCTGGCCGCCGCAGGCTTCAAGGTCTGCCTGGTGGACAGGTCGCCTACGATAGGCGGCCACATGGCCCAGCTCGACAAGACCTTTCCCACCAACGACTGCTCCATGTGCATCGAGTCGCCCAAATTTGTCGAGTGCCATCGCCATCCCAACATCGAGATCCTGACGTATACCGAGGTGGAGGCCCTCGAGGGGGAGGCGGGCAACTTTACCGTTACCCTGATCAGGAAACCCAGGTACGTACTGGAGGGGAAATGCACCGGCTGCACCACCTGCGTCGAATACTGCCCGGTAAAATATCCCGACCGGTTCAACCAGGAGCTCTCCAGGAATAAGGCGGTCCATATCTACTTCGCCCAGGCGATTCCCCTGGTGACCTACATCGACGAGAGCTGTCTTTATCTCAAGGAGAAGAAGTGCCGGATCTGTCAGGCGGTCTGCGAGAACGACGCGATCGATTTCAATCAGACCGCCGAAAGGGTGCGGGTGAAAGTCGGCGCCGTCCTTCTGGCCCCGGGGTTTGAACCTTTCGACCCGGGAAGGCAGGAGGAATACGGATACGGCCGGTATGAAAACGTGGTGACGAGCCTGGATTACGAACGGATCCTCTGCGCCACCGGACCTTACGAAGGGGAGCTGCTCCGCCCGTCCGACGGGAGACATCCCCATAAGATCGCCTGGATCCAGTGCGTAGGTTCGAGACAGACATCAGGCGGGGGAAACGGCTACTGTTCCGCCGTCTGCTGTACCTATACCCAGAAGCAGGTCATCCTGACCAAGGATCATGACGCCGAAGCGGAGTGCACCGTTTTCCACAACGACATCCGCTCCTACGGAAAGGATTTCGAGCGGTTTTACAGACGGGCGGAGAGTCTCTCCGGCGTGCGCTTTCTGAGGTGCTACCCGTATCTGGCGGGAGAGGTCCCGGAAACGAAGAATCTTCTCCTCCGGTATGCCGAAGCCGGGGGGGTGAAGGAGGAGGAATTCGATCTCGTAGTCCTGTCGGTAGGATTAACCCCGCCGAAAGAAGTGGCGGACCTGGCCCGGCGCCTGGGTATTGAGCTTGATTCCCACCTTTTCTGCGGGATAAATCCGATCAAACCGATGGAAACCTCCCGGCGGGGGATCTTTGTAAGCGGCGCCTTCCAGGGGCCGATGGATATTCCCGAGGCGGTAATTAGCGCAAGCGGCGCCGGTTCCCTCTGCGGCGAGCTTCTCAACTACCGGCGGGGCAAACTGGCCCGGGGCCGGGTATATCCGCCGGAGCGGGACGTCTCCGGGGAGGAACCCCGGGTAGGGGTTTATGTGTGCCATTGCGGGGCGAACATCGGCCGGGTGGTCGATGTGCCTTCTACGGTGGATTATTCCCGGAGCTTGCCCCACGTGGTCCACGCCGAGGAGAGCGTCTTTATCTGCTCCACCGATGCGGCGGCCCAGATCGCCCAATCGATCAGGGAGAAGGGCCTAAACAGGGTCATTGTAGCCGCCTGCACCCCCCGGACCCACGAGCCCCTCTTCCGGGATACGCTCCGGGAGGCGGGGATCAATCAGTATTTCTTCGACATGGCCAATATCCGGGAGCATTGTTCCTGGGTCCATTCGAAGCAGAAGGAAGAGGCGACGGAAAAGGCGAAGGATCTCATCCGGATGTCGGTGGCCCGTTCCCTTCACTTGGAGGCCTTGCAGGAATTCGAACTGCCGGTGAACAAAAACGCCCTGGTCGTAGGAGGGGGGATCTCGGGGATGACCTGCGCCCTTTCCATCGCCCGGCAGGGGCACGAGGTCCATCTGGTGGAGAAGGATGAGGAACTAGGAGGGATCGCCCGGCGGCTCCACTATACCCTGGAAGGTCTGGATGTCCGGAATTACTTGAAAGAACTGATCGCTCAGGTCTATCGTCATCCCTTGATCCACGTCCATCCGGGGGCGGCGATTGTCGAGGCCGCGGGTTACGTGGGCAATTTTGTCACGAAGGTCGTCTCTCAAAGGACGACCTTAGAGATCAGACACGGGGCAACGGTGATTGCCGTCGGCGCCGAGGAATACGTCCCCACCGAATATCTGGCCGGGACGGACCCCCGGATCATGACCCAGCTCGCCCTGGAAGAGAGGATCGCCCGGGGCGATGACGGATTGACAAACGCCGGGAGCCTGATCATGATCCAGTGCGTTGGCTGCCGGGACGAGGTGAGAAACTACTGTTCCCGAATCTGCTGCAGTCAGGCGGTCAAAAACGCCCTGAGATTGAAAGAGCTAAACCCCGGTCTTGATATCTCGATCCTCTTTCGGGACATGCGGACCTACGGATTCCGGGAGGATTATTACCGGGAGGCGGCGGCGAAAGAGGTGAAATTCATCCGGTTTGAACCGGAGGATAAACCGCAGGTGGAGGCGGTCGAAGAGGACGGCCGAAGGGTTTTAAAGGTTTACGTAACCGATTTGATCTTGGGCAAAAGGCTAAAGCTGGAAGCGGATCTCCTCGTCCTGTCCGCGGCGGTTGTTCCCCCTGCCGACAGGAAGGGGCTCTCCGGCCTTTTCAAACTGGCCCTGGGGCCCGATGAATTCTTCCAGGAGGCCCATGTCAAACTGAGGCCGGTTGATTTCGGCGCCGAAGGCATCTTTCTGTGCGGGTCGGCCCATTATCCGAAACATCTCCCCGAGGCGATCAGCCAGGCCTATGGGGCCGCCGGCAGGGCCATCACCCTTCTTGCCAACGATACGGTGACCGCCTCGGGATCCGTCTGCGAGGTGGACCAGGAGGCCTGCATCGCCTGCGGGGCGTGTCTGGACGCCTGTACGTACGGGGCCGTCGAGTTTAGAAAGACCGGGCGGGGGGTTAGCGCCGGGGTCATCCAGATCCTCTGCAAAGGCGACGGTCTTTGCAACTCGAAGTGTCCCACCGGGGCGATAAAATTGAAACACTATACGGATCAGGAGCTTCTAAGCCAGATCGACGCCGCCCTGGCCTAGGGGATGCGGCCGCTTTGGGGCGGGGCGTAAGATCGCCGACAGGGGGAAGGTTAGACATATGGGAGCGGATGACGGACACAAACCGAAGATCCTGGGGCTTCTTTGCAACTGGTGCTGCTACGGCGGGGCGGATCTGGCCGGGGTTTCGCGCTTTCAATACCCCCCGTATCTCAGGGTGGTGAGGGTAATGTGCTCGGGCCGGGTCGATCCGGCCCACATCTTGAGAGCCCTGGCTCGGGGATTGGACGGTGTTTTCATCGGGGGCTGCCATCTGGGTGACTGCCATTATATAACCGGCGGCAACTACGACGCCTTGAGGATGGTTTGCCTCCTTAAGAGGGTCCTGGAGATGATCGGCGTCGATCCCCGGCGATTGAGGATCGAGTGGGTATCGGCGGGGGAAGGGATCCGTTTCGCCGCGGTCATGCAGGAGATGTGCTCGGAGATCGAGCGGCTGGGGCCTCTGGGGAGAAGGGAAGGGGAAGATCCGGAGGAGCTCAAAAGGAGGATCGAGGAGACATCCCTCCTGGTGCCTTACTTAAGGCTTCTCTTGGCTGAGAAGTTCGCCTTCCCCTATAAATCGGAAGAGGAACTGGAGAGGATCTTTGACGGCAAGGAGGTCCGGCGGCTCATCGACGATCTGGTCGGCGGGAAACTCGCCCTGATCAGGATCATGGGGCACCTGAGAGGGGGCCCCCGCTCGGCGGCTGAAATCGTTTCCGCCCTCAAGTCGGACCATCTTGCCGTATCCGGTTATCTGGCGGTCGCCCTGCGGGCGGGTTTGGTCCGCTTCGACGGGCAGGATAAACGTTATGCCCTTGTTTCCCGGGGCAGACAGTAGCGCAAAGAGGCGGGCTTGGGACAAAGAGGAGAAGGCCATGATAGATGACAGGATCAGGGGGATCATCGACAGGCACCGGGGCAGGCCCGAGGCGGCAGTCCAGGTTCTGATGGAGATTCAGGACTTAAACCGCTGGCTTCCCCGGGAGGTATTGACCGAGGTGAGCGAGAAGTTGGGCGTTCCCTTAAGCGATATCCGGCATCTGGCCACCTTTTACAAGACCTTCAGCCTCTCCCCGCCGGGGCGCCATGAGGTGCATGTCTGCAACGGCTCTTCCTGCCGGGTGCGCGGCGCCAAGGGGATTTTAGACGAAGTTCAGAACCGCCTGGGGATCAGATCGGGAGAAACCACCGCCGACGGCCGGTTTACCCTCGAGGAGGGCAACTGCCTGGGCTGCTGTTCTTTAGGACCGGAGCTCATAATTGACGGCGAGCATTTCGGCAGGATTACCCCGGAGCAGGTGGACGGGCTTTTGAAAAAATATGACTGAGGGTAGGGTATGCCGAGGATAAATACCGCTTTGGAATTGGAGGAGACAAGATCGGGCATCCTGGCCGGGCGGGATCCCCGGAAGACCAGGATTGCCGTCTGTGCCGGGGCGAGCTGCGAGGCCTCGGCAAACGGGACGGTCATCTGTGCCTTTCAGGAGGAGACGAAAAAACGGGGGGTAGAGGTCAAGATCGAAATAGTCGCCACCGGCTGTCACGGCTTTTGCGAGCGAGGCCCCCAGGTTGTAGTCTATCCCGAGGGGATCTGTTATCAGAGGGTATGTCCGGGGGATGTGCCGGAAATCTTCGGGGAAACCGTCTTGAACAAGAGGATCGTCCGTCGCCTCGTTTATAGCGACTCCGAGGGCGAGGCGGTCCATCTTGAGGAGATCCCCTTTTACCGGAAGCAGCAAAGCCTCCTGCTTAAAAACAACCGGCTGATCGATCCGGGAAAGATCGAAGACTACCTGGCGCAAGGCGGCTACGGCGCTTTGGCCAGGGCCTTAACTGAGATGAGGCCGGAGGAGGTCCTGGAAGAGATAAAACTGTCCAAGCTCCGCGGCCGGGGCGGGGGAGGGTTTCCGGCAGGAGCGAAGTGGGAGACGGCCCGGCGGGCCCCGGGAGAGATCAAATACGTGATTGTCAACGGCCATGAGGGAGAGCCCGGGGCGTTTATGGATCGGGCCCTTTTCATGGGCAATCCCCACGGCGTCCTCGAGGGTCTGATCATCGGCGGATACGCCGTCGGGGCCCGGGAAGGGTTCATATATACCCGTCACGACTCTCCGCGGCTCAAAGCAACCGTTGAAAGGGCGCTTGCTCAGGCGGAAGAATACGGATTTTTGGGGAAAAATATCCTGAACTCGGGCTTTGACTTTCAGGCGGCCCTGCACTTGGACGTAGGCATCTTCGTCTCCGGCGAATCGAGCGCCCTCATGAAATCCATAGAAGGGAAGACCCCGGAACCCCGCTCCAAGTACGTCCGCACCTCGGTAAGCGGTGTCTGGGAGCGGCCAAGCTGTCTTAACAATGTCGAGACCTGGGCCAATGTCCCCCTGATTATCGGGAAGGGCGCCGCCTGGTACAACACCATCGGCACCGAGGGGAGCAAAGGGACGAAGCTTGTCTCCCTTTCGGGAAACATTGCCAACGCCGGGGTCGTCGAGGTGCCCCTGGGAACTACGTTGAGGGAGATCGTCTATGGCCTGGGGGGCGGCGCCCCGGGCGGCAGGAAGATCAAGGCGGTGCACTTCGGCGGCCCCATGGGGGGCTCGCTTCCCGAGCGGCTCCTGGATACGCCGCTTGATTTTGACCTGCTCGACGGGCTGGGCGCCCCGATGGGCGCCGGCGGCCTTCTCATCATGGATGAGGAGGTGTGCATGGTGGGGATGACCCGGTATTTCCTCGAATTTCTAAGCGGCGAGTCCTGCGGCAAGTGCGTTCCCTGCCGGGAGGGGATAAGACAGATGCTCAAGGTCCTCCGGGCCATCGAGGCGGGAGAGGGGAAGGAAGGGGATATTGCGACCCTCGAAAAACTCGCCTGGGTGACCGGTAAGGCGGCCCTCTGCGCCCTTGGCAAATCCGCGGCGGCACCCTTGCTTAGCACCCTCAGGTATTTCCGAGAGGAATATGAGGCCGGGATCGATAAGGGCAAACGCCCCCTGTAACGAAACCATGTTTTGAGCAAGGCGGCGCTTGCGGCCGCACCTTTCCGGGCGGAGGATATTAAGGGATAGAGCTTTTAGGTATTGCTGAGATTGTCATTGCGGCCTTTATTCCTTGTCATTTCGACTGCGGGGAGAAATCTTAAAAAGCCTAAATACATTAAGATTTCTCGTCGCTTCCGCTCCTTTAGACGACATTATTCAAAGATTTCAGGGTAATTGAACAGGTGAGGAGAAATGAGCCAGATTCGTTTGACCATCGACGGGAAGGAAGTAGCGGCTAAAAAGGGGATGACGATCCTTCAGGCGGCAAAGCTCGCGGGGATCGCCATCCCCAACCTCTGCAACGACGAGCAACTTGATCCTTACGGGGCCTGCCGGATCTGCACGGTAGAGGCGGAAAGCCGCGGATCCATCAGGTATGTGGCGGCCTGTCTCTATCCGGTCGAGGAGGAGCTGGTGGTGAGAACCCGCTCGGAGGCGGTGGACAGGATCAGGAAGACCATCCTTGAGTTGATGCTCGCCCATGCCCCGGCGGCGGAGAAATTGAAGTATCTGGCTCAGGAATACGGGGCAGATCAGGACCGCTTTGAAAAGGAGGCCTCCTTCTGCATCCTCTGCGGACTTTGCGTGAGGTATTGCGCCGAGGTCAAGAAGAAACACGCCGTCGCCTTCGTTGAATCCGGGGCGAGGCGGGAGATCGCCTTCCTCCCCGAGATCGCCGCCAGGGAATGCGGGTCGTGTAAAGAATGTTTTCCCCTCTGCCCGACCTCGGCGCTTCAGGCGGCCTACGTCCTGACCGAGGCCCTGGCCGCTCCCATGTTTTCTCCCTGAATAAGACCCGCCTTTACGGAAACTTACACCCTTCCGGCAATATAGTTGCTTAACTGTTCGATCAGGGTTTCCTGTTTAGAGATGATCGATTTTACCACATCGCCCATGGAGATGATCCCGAGAAAATTGTCTCCTTCGAAAACGGGCAGATGACGGATCTTTTTTCCCGCCATCAGGATCAGACAGTCTTCGATGCTCGTGGCGGGTTTTATCTTATAAAGGTCCTCCCGGGGGGTCATGATCTCCTCCACCGGGGTTTCTTTGGACGACTTGCCCGCCAGGGCCACCTTCCTGGCATAGTCTCTTTCGGAGACGATCCCGGCCACCCGGCCCGCGGCGTCGATCACCATGAGGGCCCCTACCTCCTTTTCATTCAGAAGATAGAGGGCCTCAAAGACCAGGGTGGAGGGAGAGACGTGCCAGACCTCGGTGCCTTTGTAATCCAGGATATCCTTTGCGGTCTTCATTTCCTGTTCCTCCTTTCTTGGATAAATGGGGACAGATACCGAAATGGTGAATGTATTTGATAGCAGGTAACTATTTCCCAATTTCAAATAAAGTGAGAAATCTTGATCCCCTGCTGCTTAAAGAGTTCCCGTCGCTTACGCTCCTCCGGAGCACCTGTCTGCATGGGACGCACAGGCATAAAGGGGCGGCAACGGAAAGCCTGCCTGAAGAAATCATTGCCCGTTGTCTACCCTGTCCGTTAGCCCCCCTTTAGCTGTGGGCCTCGTCCCAGTTTTCGCCGAGGCCGATATCGACCTTAAGGGGGACGGCCAGTTCCCCGACCCCTTCCATCTCCCCCTTAACCAGTCTGATCACCTCGTCCTTCTCCTCAAGAGGCACCTCGAAGACCAGCTCGTCATGAACCTGCATGATCATGGCGCTTTTAAGGCCTTTCTCCGCAAACACCCGGGCAATGTTGATCATGGCCACCTTGATTAGATCCGCCGCGGTTCCCTGGATCGGGGTGTTGACGGCGGTCCTTTCGGCAAACGATCTAAGCGGGGCATTGGAGCTGTTTATCTCGGGGAGAAAACGGCGGCGGTCAAACAGGGTGGTTACATAACCAAACGTCCTGGCCCGGGTTAAGGTTTCGTCGAGGAAGCGCTTGACCCCGCTGAAATTGCGGAAGTAATTGTCGATATAAGCCTGGGCCTTATTTTGATTCACCCCCAGTTCCTTCGCCAGGCTGAAAGCCCCCATGCCGTAGATGATGCCGAAGTTGATTACCTTGGCTTGACGGCGCATGTCAGAGGTTACCATTTCCGCAAAGACCCCGAAGACCTCGGCGGCGGTGCGGGCGTGGATGTCCTCGCCTGCGGCAAAGGCCTGAATCAGGGCCTCATCCCGGGAAAGATGGGCCAGCACCCGCAGTTCCACCTGGGAATAGTCGGCGGTAACGAGGGTGGCCCCCGGCGGGGCGACAAAGGCCTGACGGATCCTCCGCCCTTCCGGGGTTCTTATGGGGATGTTCTGGAGGTTGGGGTTGCTGCTTGAAAGACGCCCCGTGGCCGTTACCGTCTGGTTGTAAGAGGTGTGAATCCGGCCCGTCCGGGGATTGATCAGCCGGGGCAGGATGTTGACGTAAGTGGTCTTGAGCTTGATCAGGCTCCGCCAGACTAAAATCTCCGCGGGCAGCTCGTGTTTCTCGGCCAGGGCGGTCAAGACCTCAAAATCCGTCGAGAAACCCTCCTTGATCTTCCGGCCGCGGGGAAGCTTCAATTTATCGTAAAGGATGCCCTGGAGCTGTTTGGGCGAGTTGACATTGAACCTCTCCCCTGCCAGAGCGTAGATTTGCTTTTCTGAAAGGTCAAGGGCCTCTTCCATCTCCGACGAGAGACTCTTGAGCCTGGTTCCATCGACGAGGACGCCTCTTGCCTCCATGTCCCTGAGAACCGCGATCAGGGGGATTTCAATTTCGCTGTAAAGGGAAGCAAGACCGGCCTCCCTGATTTCCCGATCCAGTTTGCCGGCCAGGCGCATTGCCCCGTCCGCCCGGAGGCAGGCGTAGATTTTCAGCCTGTCAAGCTCGACCTGGTCGAAAGGAATCGCCCGGGCCCCGTTTCCCAAAAGCTCGCCGGTCGAGATGATCCTGGCGCCCAGGTGACGCCGGAGGAGATCCGCCAGGTCGAAACCGTGACCGGTGGGATTGAGAATGTAGGCGGCCACCATGGTATCCGAGGCGATGCCCGCAAGGTTTATCCCGTGCCGAAAAAGGGCCAGCGAGGCGGTTTTTAAGTCATGGCCGTATATAGTAACCTTTGGCGACGATAGAATTGCCTCGAGGGCCGGCAAAACCTCATCTGCCGCTGGACCATCCTCCCGGTCCTCCGGGGAAATGCCGGCCAGGGGCACAAAAAAGGCCTCTTTCGGTTCGATGCAAAAGGCAAGGCCGATGGTCTTTCCCGAAAGGGGCGGCCCGTCGCATATGACCTCCAGGGAGAAAGCGGCGGCATGCGCCAGCTTTTCCCGCAAGGCCGTAAGGTCAAGCCGGTTTCCCGTTAAGCGGTAGTTCCCGGAGAGGATATCGTCCCCTCCGGGCAGTTCCTGAAGCAAAGAGGAGAATTCCAGCTCGGTGAAGATGCCTTTTAAAACATCCCCCTTCGGTTCCCCGAGGCGGCAGTCGGCAAGGGAGAGATCAAGGGGGAGGTCGGTCTTGATCACCGCCAGATCCCGGCTCAGGCGGGCGTCTCCGGCATGTTCCACCAGGGCCCTTTTCGTGGTCCTGCCTCTGATCCCGTCCACACCGGCAAGCACCCCTTCCACCGAGCCGTAGGCGGCGATAAGCTCCCGGGCGGTTTTGGGGCCGATGCCCGGGACACCGGGAATATTGTCCACCGCGTCCCCCATAAGACCGAGCACCTCGGGGATCTTTTCCGGAGGAACGCCGAAACGGGATTTTACCGCCTCGACATCGTAGGAAATGTCTTTCAACGTGTCCGCCAGGGTTATGTCCGGTGTAACCAGCTGCATCAGATCCTTGTCGCCGGAGACGATGACCACCGAAAGGCCCCGGGCGGCCTCCCGGCGGGCGATGGTTCCGATAATGTCGTCCGCTTCAAATCCCTGCCTCTCGACTATTTTGATCGAAAATCCGGCGACGATCTCCTTGATCAAAGGGATCTGGATCGCCAGGGCCTCAGGCATCGCCTTTCGCGTTGCCTTGTACGGGGCGTAGGCCTCATGGCGGAAGGTGGGACCCTTGACATCGAAGACCATGACCAGGTAATCCGGTTTCTGGGTCTTGAGGAGCTTAAGGAGCATGTTGGTAAACACGTAGATGGCGTTCGTCGGAAAACCGCGGGAATTGGAGAGGTCGCTTAAGGCGTAGAAGGCCCGGTGGAGATAGTTCGATCCGTCAACGAGGAGAAGTTTTTCCTTTTGGCTCATTATTCGTCCTCGTCGAATTCAAACCGGGCATCGATCTTGAACGTTCTTTCCGAACGCAGGCTCAGGATGTCCGTGATTCCCGTCTTTTCCCCTATTGCCGCAAGAACGCCGCTTAACTCCTCTTCGCTGGCTGCAATCAGGGTAAGCCAGACGTTGTAACGGTGGTTGCGTCGATAATTGTGGGTTACCCCGCTAAACGAGTTTACCACCGCCACGAATTCCGGCAGCTTCTCCTCCGGCACCGCCGCGGTGACCAGGGTGCTTACAAAACCCATCCTTTTCGTATCGAAAACCGCCCCGATCCTCCTTATGACCCCGGATGAGACGAGCCGCTTGACCCTGTCCAAGGCTTCTTCTTCCGGGATCCCCACGAGGTTGCCCAAGACCAGAAAAGGCTCCGGCGCCAGGGGAAAGGAACGTTGCAGCCGGTTGAGCAGCTTTTTATCTATTTTATCCAAGCGGTCATTCATGAAGGCTGCCCGTTTCTCGGGGCGGTGCTTACCCCCGCCCCTTCATCACCTCGAGTCTTCCCCGGTTCGTAGATACAGCAGGGCTCTTGGGCGAGATAATCCCCGGTTGCCTCGTAGGCCCTGGCCCGGCAGCCGCCGCAGACCTTCAGGAACTCGCACCGGCCGCACTTGCCGCGATAAAGATCGAGATTTCTAAGATCGTTGAAGATTTTCGAGTTTTGCCAGATTTCCGGAAAATCCTCATTTTGAAGCTGACCGCAATCGATCTCCAGGTATCCGCAGGGCTGGGCCTGGCCGGTATGGGAGATGAAGCAAAACGAACTGCCCCCCATACAGCCCCTGGTGAGGCCGTGCAGAGGACTTGCGGACTCCCTGAGACGCCGGTCTTTTTTCTGGTGGAGGATGCGGAAATAATGGGGGGCGCAGGTGGCCTTGACCTGGATCGGGCAGGTAAGGGTGGCCTCCTGAAACCAGTGGAGGGTTTCTTCGTAACGTTGGGCGGAAATGCTCTGGTCCGCCAGTTCCCGGCCCCGGCCGGTAGGGACCAGAAGGAAGATATGATGGGCCTCGGCCTCAAGCCGAACGGCCAAATCGAGGATCCCCGCGATCTGATTCAGATTGGTTTTGGTGATGGTGGTATTTATCTGGAACTCAATCCCCGCGTCCTTCAGGGCCGAGATGCCCCTCATCGCCCGGGCGAACGCCCCGGGGACCCGGCGGAAGGCGTCGTGGCTTTCCTCATCCACGCCGTCGATGCTGATGCTTACCCGCTTTATCCCCGAGACGCTTATCCTTTCCACCGCTTTTCCGTCGAGAATGGTGCCGTTGGTCGCCAGAACCATCCGTAGACCCTGATCGGTGCCGAACCGGGCAAGGGTGTAAATGTCCGGTCGCAGAAGGGGTTCTCCGCCGGTTAAAATCACTACCGGCTTGCCCAGCCGGGAGACCCCGGTGAGAAAATTCAATCCCTCTTCGGTGGTAAGCTCCCCGGGATATGAGCCGTGGCGAGCCGCCGCCCGGCAGTGGCTGCAATCGAGGTTACAGCTTCTGGTCACCTCCCAGGCAATCAGGCGCAATGTTGAGGGCAGGAGGTCGGCTTTCATTGCCCCGCCCTTCTCAGGAGCGCCGCCGCTTCCTTGGCGAAATAGGTGATGATGAGGTCGGCCCCGGCCCGCTTTATCGAGGTTAAAACCTCGTTCATCGCCGCCTCTTCGTCCAGCCATCCCAGGGAGGAGGCGGCCTTGATCATCGCGTATTCCCCGCTTACATTGTAGGCGGCCAGGGGCAGATCGAATTCCTCCCTCGCCCGGCGGATCACGTCGAGATAGCTCAAGGCAGGCTTAACCATGATCACGTCGGCACCCTCCTCGATGTCGAGGGCTATCTCCCGGATGGCCTCGTCGCTGTTGGCGGGATCCATCTGGTAAGACTTCCGGTTGCCCTTTTGCGGGGCGCTCTGGGCGGCCTCGCGAAAGGGGCCGTAGAAACTCGAGGCGTATTTCGCCGCGTAGGCCATGATGGGGAGGGAGGCGTACCCTTCTTCGTCCAGGGCGGTCCGAATCGCCTCCACCTGGCCGTCCATCATCGCCGAGGGGGCCACCATGTCCGCCCCGGCCCGGGCGTGAGAAACGGCGCATTCGGCGAGCACCGCGATGGTGGTATCGTTGTCGACGTCGCCACGTTCTACCATCCCGCAATGGCCGTGGCTCGTGTATTCGCAGAGACAGACATCGGTGATTACCACGAGATCAGGATGCCTGTCCTTGAGTCTGCCCGCCGCCCTCTGGATCACCCCGTCCTTGACCAGGGCCCGGGAGGCGAGTTCGTCCTTCTTTTCCGGGATGCCGAAGAGGATCACCGCGGGGATTCCCAGCTCCTTCAAATCCCGGACCTCCTGGTCGAGATGCTCCAGGGAGATCTGAAAATGCCCCGGCATAGACGAGATGGGCCTTTTGATCCCCTTGCCCTCGACTACAAAGAGGGGAAGGATCAGGTTGTCGATGCTCAATCTTGTTTCCCGGATGAGGCGTCTTAGATTCTCCTTCTTCCTCATCCTTCTTGGCCGGCAAACGGGGTAATACATGTTATTCCTCCTTATCAACGGTGGATCATGCCCGCGGTTATCATCCCCCGATCTCCTCGTCGGTTAAGTAACAGGCTGGATCGGGCGCCCAGAGGTCTCCGGTGACGGCCTCCGCCCTCGCCCGGAAATTGCCCCCGCAGATGTCAAGCCAGCGGCAGGCGGCGCATCTGCCTTTCATCCGGGGCTTTTTATCCTTAAGCTGCCGCAGGAGCCCGTCTGTTTCACCGGGCCAGATTTCGCTGAAGGGACGCTCCCTTATATTGCCCAGGATGATGTTTCGCCAAAACTGGTCCGGATGAATGGTTCCGTCCCAGCTGATGCAGCCGATCCCGTGTCCCGAGGAGTTCCCCTCGTTCATCCTCAAGAGTTCCAGCACCTCCGCCGCCCGGCGGGGATCCTCTCTTTTCATCCTTAAATACACGAAGGGCCCGTCGGCGTGATTATCTACGGTTAAGATTTCCTTCGGCCTTCCCCGGTCGAACAGATCCCGGCTCCGGTCCATGATCAAATTTAAGGTCTCCCTCTTTTCGGCAGGGGAGAGATCCTCTTCGATGAGCCGGGAGCCGCGGCCCGCGTAGACCAGATGGTAAAAACAGACCCGGGGGATTTCCTCTGCCTCGAGGAGATCGAAAATGGCCGGGATGTCCCGGTAGTTGTACCGGTTCATGGTGAACCTTACCCCGACCTTGATCCCCGCCTCCCGGCAGATTCTGATCCCGGCCAAGGTGGCCTCGAAGGCCCCGGGATGTCCCCGGAAGCGGTTGTGGGTCTCTTTCGTCCCGTCGAGGCTGATGCCCACGTAGGAGAGTCCCAGTTTCTTGAAAACCTCCGCCTTGTCCCGGTCGATCAGGGTGCCGTTGGTCGAGATGACCGCCCGCATCCCCTGCCGGATCGCCCAGGCGGCAAGTTCCGGCAAGTCGTCCCGAATCAGGGGCTCGCCGCCGGAGAAGAGGAGAACCGGGCAGCCGAAACGGGCCAGGTCTTCTATCATCCGCCTGGCCTCTTCCGTTCGGAGTTCGTTTTCCGCCAGGCTCTCGCTTGAGCTGGAATAGCAATGGACACAATGGAGGTTGCAGCGGCGGGTCATGTTCCAGACCACCACCGGCTTCTTGTCGCAAGAAAACTGGAGCAGATGGGAAGGAAGGTCTTTGGCGGCCCTTCCGTACCGGAGCACGTCCGACGGCTCCACCGCCCCGCAGTATAGTTTGGATATCCCGATCACGAGTTTTCCCCTCCGGCGGATTTGACGTAGGATATAATCCCGCGCACCAGACCTTCCACGGTGAAGACCTCCTCGAGGACGTCGACGGGGAGGCCGAACCGTTCCGCCGCCGCGGCGGTAACCGGGCCGAGGCAGGCGACCCTGGTCTTATCCGGCCAGGGATCCGTTCCCCAGATCTCCATGAATCCCCGGACCGTCGAGGGGCTGGTGAAGGTGACCATATCGACTTCTCCCGCCTCGATCAACGGGGCGATCTTCTCCCTGCCCGAATCCACCCGGACGGTGCGATAGGCCGTCACCGTATCCACTACCGCCCCTCGCCTGGTCAGTTCCTCGGGGATTAGTTCCCTCGACTCTTCCGCCCGGGGGAGGAGAAATCTTTTTCCCGCCACCTCAAACCGGCCCAGGGCCTCGACTATCCCTTCGGAGAGATAGGAGGCGGGCACCACGTCCACCCGGAGGCCCAGCTCCGCAACCGCCCGGGCGGTAATCGGGCCTATGGCGCAGATTCTAATTCCCTTGAGGTCCCGGATATCCCTTTGCTCCCGCAGCCGCTTGAAAAAAGGCCGGACGCCGTTTACCGAAGTGAAGATGATCCAGTGGTAACTTTCGATCCTCCCGAGGGCCGAATCGAGGTCGTCATACGTTTCCGGGGGAACGATTTCGATTACGGGAAATCGGATCACCCGCGCCCCGGCCTCTTCGAGAAGGGAGGAAAGTTCGCCGGCCTGGGCTTTTGGCCTGGTGATTACTATGGTTTTTCCGAACAGAGGCCTCGTCTCAAACCAGTTCAACTGATCCCTCAAGCCCACAATCTGACCAACGACGAAAATCGCCGGCGGCCGGAAGCCCCTCCGGCAGGTCTGTTCTATGATCTCCCCCAAGGTTGAGGTGAGGGTTTCCTGATAAGGGGTCGTCCCCCAGCGAATGAGGGCCGCCGGGGTTTCCGGCGGCTTCCCCGCCTCAAGGAGCGAGGAGACGATCCGGGAGAGGTTTTTCACCCCCATGAGGAAGACCAGGGTGCCTATCCTGGCCAGGGCCGGCCAGTCGAGATCGCTCTTCTCCTTTCCCGGATCTTCATGGCCCGTGACCAGGGCCACCGCCGAGGTGAAGCCCCGATGGGTGAGGGGGATACCCGCATAGGCCGGCACCGCCACCGCCGAGGTTACCCCGGGGATGATTTCGAAGGGGATCCCCGCCCGGGCGAGGACCTCGGCCTCTTCGCCGCCCCGGCCGAAGACGAAGGGATCGCCCCCTTTGAGCCGGGCGACGATCCGGCCCTGAGCCGCCTCCGCCACGAGCCTTTCGTTGATCTCGTCCTGGGAGAGGGTATGATCACCCCCCTCCTTGCCGGCGTAAATCAGCCGGGTCGGCTTCATTTGCCCAGGTCCCTCGTCCGGGGAATCCGAGGTCCGGTTTTGCTCTGCCTTAAGGGCGATGATCCCCGGCGAGACGAGATGGTCGTAAATGATCACCTCGGCCTCCTTGAGGGCCTTGAAGCCTTTGAGGGTCAGAAGTCCCGGATCCCCCGGTCCGGCCCCGATTATGTACACCTTGCCTTTTGTCTCCACTATCCCCCTCCGGCTAAAAGTTCCCGGCCTCCCTTGGAGATGAGGCCCTGGGCCAGACGCCGTCCCAGCTCCCCGGCCTGCCCGGCCGGTCCGGTTACCTTATCCCTGATGATGATCCGACCGTCGGGGCTCCCCACCAGACCCCTCAAGAGGATCGTCTCATTTCTCATCATCCCGTAGCCTGCGATCGGCAGCCGGCAGCCTCCCCCGATCTCCTCGAGAAAGGCCCGTTCTGCGGCAATCTCCAGGCCCGTTGCGGGATCCTGGAGAAAGGCCACCTGTTCCTCCATGTTTCGCCCCTCGCAGATTTCGATGCCCAGGGCCCCCTGGCCTACCGCGGGCAGCATCGTTTCCACCGGGAGGAATTGGGCCGCCTTTTCCACCCAGCCGAGTCTTCTTAAACCGGCGGCGGCGACGATGATCCCGGCCAGGTTTTCCGTCTCGATTTTCTTTATTCTCGTATCGAGATTACCCCGCAGCGGGACAATCTCGAGATCCGGAAGCAATTCCAGAAGCTGGACGCTCCTTCTTAAGGATCCCGTGCCGATCCGGGCGCCCCGGGGCAGGGTCTCGAGTTTCAGCCGGTCCCGGGAGATGATGACGTCCCGGGGGTCTTCCCTTTTGGGAATTGCGCCGATCTTGAGTCCTTCGGGAAGGGCGGCGGGCAGGTCTTTCAGGCTGTGGACGGCAAGATCGATTTCCCCTTTAAGCAGGGCGTCTTCAATCTCCTTTACAAAGAGCCCCTTGCCGCCGATAGCCGCCAGGGATACGTCCTGCATAATATCCCCTTTCGTCTTGATGATTGAGAGCTCCACTGTGAGCCCGGGGTATCTCTCCTGCAATCTTGCCCCTACCCATTTTGCCTGGGCGCGGGCCAGGGCGCTGCCCCTGGTTCCTATCCTGATCGTTTTATAAGCGGTCATCCGGTTCCTCAGAGTTTGAATAGTCGTCGCAGGGTCGAGATGTATAGATCCGCGCCATTTTCCCTGGTTTCTTCTTTAAGGACGGTAATCGGGTCGTGGAGTATCTTGTTCACTATCGACTCAACCAGGACCGAGACCTGCCTCCGGTTATCGTCGTTTAGATTTTGCACCCAGGAAGAACACCGGGCAAGCTCTTCCCTGGAGATTCCCTCGATCTTCCCGATCAGGGCGTTGATCGTGGGGACAGCCTGGAGACTGTCCAGCCAGGTCCGGTACTTGAGGATCTCTTCTTCGATGATGATCTCCGCCTTCCTGACCTCCGCGGTCCTCTTCAGGAAGTTTTCATCGACGATCTCCTGCAGGTTGTCGATGTTATAGAGAAACACGTTTTCAATTTCTCCGCAGACCGGATCGATGTCCCGGGGAACGGCTATATCGATGAGAAAGAGAAACCGGCCCGCCCTTGACCTTAGACCCTGGGCAACCAGAGGCCCGGTGATTACGTATCCCGGCGCCATGGTCGAGGCGATGACGATATCCGCCTCGGCCAGGGCCTGGCCGAGCAGATCAAACGGCACCGGCCGCCCCTGGAATTGCGAGGCAAGCTGTTCGGCCCGGCTGTAGGTTCTGTTGGCGACAAGGAGTCTCTCTACCCCGTATTTGAAAAGCTGCCGGGCCGCCAGTTCGGACATTTCCCCGGCCCCGACCAGGAGAACGGTTTTCCCCTTAAGCTCGCCGAAGATCTTTTTAGCCAGATTGACCGCGGCATTGCTTATCGAGAGGGGATTTTCCCCGAGGGCCGTCTCGGAGCGGACCCTTTTGGCGGCGCGGAAGGCCTGGTGGAGGAGTTTCCCCAGGATAGCGGAGATCGTTTTTGTTTCCACTGCCTTCCGGTAGGCGTCTTTCACCTGGCCAAGGATCTGCGGCTCTCCCATGATCATCGAATCGAGGCTCGCCGAGACGCGAAAGAGATGGCGGATCGCCCCTTCGTCCCGATAAATATAGAGAAACCGGGAAATATCCTCCGGGGATAGCCGCGCCCGGAGGGAAAGAAGCCTTTTGAAGGCCTCTTCCCCGGCGGCCAAATCATAAACCGAGGCGAGCATTTCTACCCGGTTGCAGGTGGAAAGATAGAGGACCTCTTTTATGGCGTCCGATCCTGCCGCCTCACGGAGGAAGTCCTTTTCCTCCTCGGGAGGGAGAAACATCTGTTCCCTTAACTCCAGAGGAGCGGTTAGATGATTCATGCCGACCAGGAGGAGGTTCATTTAAGAAAACCTGTGGATGGTGGGAAGGAAGCCCCTTACGGCAAGATACGAGACCAGGAGCAAAACAAGAAACGTTACGGAAAACAGGGCCATCTTCCTGCCTCTTGCCCCTGAGACCTCCCGCTTAAAGAGAAGAAAGCCAAAGCATCCCCAGGCCAAAATAGTCCAGATCTGTTTCGGATCCCACTGCCAGGGACTGCCCCAGACCGTTGAGGCGGAGACAGCCCCGCTTGCGATTCCCAGGGTAAGAAGGGGAAATCCCAGAAGCAGGCAGAAGCGATTAAATCCGTCCAGATCGGCAAGGGATGGCAACAGCCTGCTCAGGGTGCCCTTGTGTTTTTTCTTAATCAGACGGTCCTGCAGGAGATACATGGCCCCCGCCCCCGAGGCCAGAATGAACAGACCCTCGCCCGCAAGTACCAGCATTACATGGATGGGCACGAGGGATCCCTTTAAAATGGGGAGGATCTCCGCCTTTGCCTCGATGCCTCCCCAGGCGACGATGAGGATGACCAACACCAGGGGGGAGACGATAATCCCCAGTACCCTGGTCTTGGTCTTCAGTTGGAGGAGAAGATAGCCTCCCGTAAGCACCCAGGCCAGAAAGCTCAAGACGCCGTGAAGGCTCAAGAGCTGACTTTCACCTGTAGTGAGACAGCGGATTCCGAAGGAGGAGGTGAGAAAGACAAAAACGAGCGCCAGGATCCACATGGAGATCTTTGCGGCAAAAACCCTTTTCAGAAGGAAGGAGAGAAGGTAGCCGCAAAAACTGGCGAAAGCCGCCCCGAGGGCTATGTTGAAGAAGATTATGTCCATGATCCGGATTAGATGATCGGTCAATCGTCGGGGGTCATCTGGGCGCCAAACCGTTCAAGGATGCCAGATCCATGTCGATCCCGGTTATGGCGAAGATTGTCGCTCTCGCCCCCTTCGTGTCCTTCCTTTTCAATTGATAAAGAAGCTCCGAGCGGAGAAGCTCGTTATAAAGCCGCCTTCGATTCTTGATCTTTCCGCCGGTCATGATTCGGCGGATCTCTCCCATGATCTCCGCTAAAACCCCATATTCGTCCCCGATGTTCCCTGCCAGTTCTTTGGCGATATATTTGGCCAGAGCCGGGCTTTTGCCGGACGTGGAAACGGCAACCGTAAGATCACCCCGGGTGAAGAGGGCGGGGATGAGGAAATCGCAAAGGCCGGGATCATCGACGATGTTTGCCGGGATTCCTTTACCGCGGGCGTCGGTTGATATCTGTCTATTGAGAGCTTCCTCATCCGTCGCCCCGACGATGAGAAAGGCCTCTTCGATCAAATCGGAGCAATAACAGGCCTCGATATGCTCGATTGCCCCATCTTCTTTCATGCGGGCAATCTGATCGTTAACCAGGGGGGAGATCACCGTCACCCGGGCGCCGCAGGCCAGAAGACGCCGGATCTTGCGCAAGGCCACCGCCCCGCCGCCTATGACGAGGCATCGCCGTCTCCGTACGTCGAGAAATATCGGATAATACTTCAATAATCTCAAAGTCCCTTTTATTGAAAGATACCACCTTTCAACCACGAAGACCGGTAAAAGTCAAGTTCCTTGAATTTTGGGCCGTTTTGAGCATATAAAACATCCGGAGTTTAGGGAGGATGATTTGAATCGCGGCGAATGGCTCAAGATCGATCTCATTGCCCCTGCTGAATATCTTGATGTTCTGGGGGACTATCTCTTTACCCTGGGCGTTGAAGGAACCGTTGTGGGCGAGCAGACGATCACCGGGTATCTGCCTTTTGAGGTAAACGGCGCTGCCGTTATCCCACGGCTCAACGACTATCTTTCCGAACTGGCCGTTCTTAATCCCTCGGTAGGCGAGATTTTGCTTTTAACCGAGTTTGTTAAAGACATCAAATGGGCGGAGGATTGGAAAAAAAATTTCCGCCCCGTGAGGATCGGCCGGAGACTGATTGTAAAACCATCCTGGGAGGACTACGAGGCTATCCCGGGAGAGCTCGTGATTACCATTGATCCCGGGATGGCCTTCGGGACCGGCCAGCATCCCACGACGAGGATGTGTGCCGAGGCCCTGGAAAAGGTTGCCGCAGGCGCCTTCCCCCGCGGGCTGGGGAGGGTTCTCGACGTGGGGTGCGGCACGGGAATCCTGGCGATAGCCGCGGCAAAACTTGGGGCGGCGGAAGTCGTGGGCATCGATCTTGACCCGCTGGCCGTGGAGGCGGCCCGGGATAACGTCCGGGCCAACGGGCAGGACGGGATCGTCGGGATATCGGAAAAGACCATTGATAAAACCGATTCCCCCTTCGAGGTGATCGTGGCGAACCTGACCTTTCCCCTTCTCCTTGAACTGCTGCCGGAATTCGTAACGAGGCTCAAGGAAGGCGGATACCTGATAGTTTCTGGACTGCTCGCCCAGGACGGGAAGGGGCTGGCGGAGGGGTTTCGGGCCTTCCCCCTGACCCTTGGAAAGACCATAACGGAAGAAGAATGGCTGTGTTTCGTCTGGAAAAGGGGGGGGTATGACCAGACCCCGGGTCTTCCATAATCAACCTCTAGCTCCAGGGGAGACCTTCCGCCTGGGGACGAAGGAGAGCCGCTACCTGAAGCAGGTGCTCAGGCTTAGGCCTGATGCCGAGCTGGTTGTTGCCTCCGGTTCGGGAGAGGAGTTTATCTGCCGAATCGAGAATCTGGCCCAACGGGTGGCGGTAAGGGTGATGGAAAGGGTGGTCGTTGCCGAAGGCCCAATCGAGATCATCCTGGCTCAGGCCGTAATCAAGGGGGAAAAGATGGATTCCCTGCTTGTCAAGGCGACGGAACTCGGGGTCCGAAGAATCATCCCTTACCTCTCCCGCCGCTCGGTGGTAAAGCTCAAGGGCGAGAAAACGGAACTGAAGGAGGCCCGCTGGCGCCGGCTGGTGCGGGAGGGGGCAAGAAAGGTAGGGCGGGTTTACCTCCCCCAGGTGGATCCGCTGGTCGATTTCGAAGGGATGCTTGCCGCTATCCCCGCCCATTGCCTTAAGATCTTCTTTTGGGAAGAGGAAGAGCGGCTGGGTCTTAAGGATCTCCTCCGTCAGGCAGACGCCGAGAGGGCCGATTCTTTTGCCCTGGTAGTCGGACCGGAGGGGGGATTCGACCGGCAGGAGGCGGAGGCCGCGCGCCGGGGAGGATTTATCTTAACCACCCTGGGCAGACAGGTGCTCACGGTGGAATCGGCGATGGCGGCGGCGGTTGCCGTAATTCAATATGAGCGGGGAGTACTGGGAAGGGTTTGAGCAGGGAGGATGTTATGACCGGTTATGGCGGGTTCTGGCGAAGATTGGCGGCCTTTCTCCTGGATCAGGGGATCCTGGCGGCGATTGCCCTTTACCTTTTTCTCATCGGGCTTTTCGCCCTGATTGCCGCAACCGGCTCTTTGTCAGTGGTAAGGGACCTCTTCACAGGCAATTCTACGCCCATCACCGAACGTTTCCTTTCCCTTTTTCCGGCGGCCGTATTCCTCTGCGCAGCGGTTTATTTTATCTTTTTCTGGGGGTATGCCGGCCAAACCCCGGGAAAGATGCTCCTGGGGCTGCACGTGATTCAGGCCAACGGGGCCGGGATGAATTACCGCCTGGCGATCATTCGCTTCCTCGGGTATCTGCTTTCCGCTTTTGCCTTTTATCTGGGATTCCTCTGGATGCTCTTCAATCGGAAGAGACGGGGCTGGCCTGACCTGCTTGCGGGAACCCTCGTGGTTTACGTACCCCGAACCTCAAACGAGCCGGTTTTGCCGGCGGAGCAGGGGGAAAGGGAGGAAGGGGAATCCGGGCCCGCCGCGCCCCCCGGGCATGGATCGGCCCTTTCCGAGGCTTCCGGGGAGGGGGGTTCCGTTTCATCGGAGGAGGAAAAAAGGCCTTGACAAGAGGGGCTACTTTTACTACTTAATCAGCCAGCGAATGCCAGGGGTCGGTAGCTCAGTCGGTAGAGCATCGGACTGAAAATCCGAGTGTCGGCAGTTCAATTCTGCCCTGACCCACCAGATACAGGGCCAGGCTGGTGACAAAAAAGAGCCTGGCCCTGCTTTGTTATTGGCCCCGCGTTCGGCAGCCGATCAATTCATAGATCTTCATTTCCCCCAGATTGCTCCCGGCGTCGTACAGGCCCAGAGCCTTAAGATCTAGGATCGAATCCTTCGCCGCGATGCGGGTCTTTTCGCTGATGACAATCGCGTTGGGAATCGATTTGGTAAGGTCCTGCAATCTGAATACGGCGTTGACCGAATCACCGATCACCGTATAGTCCATTTTCTTTTCGAATCCAATATTTCCCACCACCGCCTCGCCGGTATGGATGCTAATCCCCATGGTCAGGGGGGGTGAGATTTCTTCGGCGAAGTGGTCGTTTACGGCGGGGAGCGTTTTCTGCATTTCCAAGGCGGAGGCTATGGCATGGTCCGCATCGGCCGAACCGGAGACCGGGGCGCCGAAGACGGCCAGGAATCCGTCGCCTAAGTACTTGTCAACTATTCCCCCGTATTTAAAGACGATCTCTCCCATGGTTGCGAAGAAGTGGTTGAGAATGGCCACCGTCCGCTGGGAGCCGAGCTCTTGAGAAAGGCTGGAGAAGCCCCGCAGATCGATGTTGAGCAGGGTGAGGATCTTTACCTCCTCGACGAGGGGTTTGCCCAGATCCCGATTGTGGATGATCCTGTCCACCACCTCCCGCGGGACGAATTTCTGGAACAGGTTCCTGATCTTCCGTTCCTGTTCGGCAATCGAGAGGGTTTCCCGGTAGAGCCGGGAATTCTCCAGGGCAATGCTGACCGAAGAGGCGATCGACTGCAGGAGATGGAGGTCATCGTCATTGAAATCCCCGGTCCTCTTATTTATTATCTCAATGACCCCCAGGACCTTCCCGCGGGAGATCAGGGGAACGCAGAGGACCGAACGGGTGCAAAAACCGGTCGTCAGGTCCAAGTCCCGCCGGAAATGCCGGGAGTTGTTGATATCGGTGGCTAAAACCGCCTCGCCGCTTGCGGCGCAGTAGCCGGCGATCCCTTCTCCGAGGTTTATTCGGAAATCCCTGGTCAGGGTTACGTCGATTGCCGGGTCGATGTTGAAGGTGATCTTGAATGCCAGCTGATCTCCCTCCCGAAGGAGCAGAGACCCGGCTTCAACGTTCATCATCGTTTGGATCATGTCCATCGTGTGCTTCAGAACCTCGTCCCGCTCAAAGGTGGAGGCTGCCAGCATGCCGCCGATCTGTTTGATCGACGCCATTTCCCGGTCCCTCTTGATTACCGACGAGTAGAGGCGGTTCTTCTCTATCGCCAGAGGGAGAATCGAGGCGAGTTGATCCAATGTTTCTTCCAGGCCGTCGAAATTCCCCGGGTTGCGGCAGTACATAAAGAGGATCCCCATCCCCTGGCCGCCCATATGCAGAGGGACCAGACAGCAGGAATTATAACCGGGCCTTATGATCAGGGTCTGGTCCAGGGCGTTATCTGCCTGGCCGGCATTGTTGATTATTCGGATCGTTCCCTGGGTGATCGCCCTTTCGAGCAATGAGCCTGGGCAATGGTAATCGGCGTTTTTCTCTAAAGACACCGGAAGCGACGAAAGTGTTCCCAGGACGGTCAGGTGATCCGGCTTGTTTTCCGGGACGCCGAAAAAGACCCCGAGCTCAAAGGGGATCTGCTCCCGCAACTGGACGAGGATCTCGTTTATTAACTCGCTTCCTCTCAGAGAGGAGTTTATACCTTTGGCGATGCGGGCGAAGCCGGCAAGATGTCCCCGTTTTTCCCTCAGCCCCTTGATCAGGTTCTGGTTGTCGAAGGTGAAGGCGGCGTTGCTCAAAAGAGGGGTCAGGATATCCGCCTCCTCCTGGGTGTACGGGGTTTCTTCCATCCGGCGGGAAAGGGTCAGCACCCCGAAAACCTCGTGAATCCCCTTCAAAGGCATACACAGGAAAGACTTGGTAGAGTAATGGGTTCGATTTGTCCGGCCGAAACGGGGATCCTTCTCGATATCCGCAATGATCAGGGGGGATTTGTTGATCACGGCGAATTTGGCGATGCTCGAGGCGAAATCCACCCTGTCCCCTTTTTTTATCAGGTCGCCCAGGCCGTAGGTGGCATGGACGACGAAATATTCCCTCATTTTACCCTCGAGGATCAATACGGAGCCGACATCGGAGGCGGTCAGTTTCAAGGCCCTTTCCATGGTGATGGAAAAGAGGTCGTCGCCATCGAAGGTGACATAGCAGAGCTCTGCCAGCTCCTTGAGAGAAGAAATCTGAGAGGTTCTTTTTTCCAGATCGGCCAATCTGTCTTCAAGCTCCCTTTCAATTATCCGGAACGAGCGACCGATATCCGCAAGTTCGTTGCCGGCTCTCTCTTCGGTTTTCTTGAGGCGCCGGGGGACAAGGGAGATGTTTTCCCCGGTTTTACGGATCTGGTCAAATATCCGTCGGATCATCACGTATCCGGCCAGGAAAGAGGCGAACAATCCGATGAAGAAGAGGGGAAGGGCGCGGTCGGAGAGGAAATCGTACGTCAGACCAAAGTAGAGGAGCCCGAGGACGGGGACGAAGAAGAAGAGGGCAAAGATGATGGGCAGCCGATAGTAAAGGCCTTTGCTCTCCAGAGAGAAGTCGCGCATCTTTTCCCCGATCTTCATCGGACGGTCTCCTGTTGGCTTCGAGGTTCTCCTCAAGCCTCCTTAGGCTATAACAAAAGGTCGGGAAAATTGACAGTATTTTGTCGGGGAGGGCCAGGGCGGGCGAAACCGGGATTTTCCGCAGCGGGCTCCGGGGATGGAGGCTCAGGGCGGGACAGACCGCTTATCGCTGCCTTGTTCCGGGGTTATGCTCTCGAGATCCCAGGCGACAAACTGAGCGGCAAATGCCAGGAGTAGGCGATAAAAACCTGCGATACCCGCTTCCTCGCACCTTTTGAGCAGGAGGGGAAGCCAGTTTAGATGCTGATTAAGAAAGGTGATCTGGCTTGCCCGATCCGCGCCGCCGGCCAGGTAAGACATGAGTTCCAGCTCGAGGACCAGGTGATCCGGGGTGGCCTGCCATTCCTCCGGGATCGATAGACCCATCCGCCCGAACAGCCAGGTTAAATGGGCTGCGGCGTCACCTCCGACGAGGCCGGTCATTTTTCTGAAAGGGAGGGCGGCTGATTCATCGAGCGTCCAGGGTCTGTAAACCGATTCGACCAGCCGGACGGCCTCTCCGCCGGGCCGGGCGAAGCGCTGCCAATATTCATCCTTAAGCGGCAACGGGGACTGCTGCGGTTTTTGCAGCTCCGTGGGAGTCTCGCCCGGGTAACCCAGGCGGCTTAAGTTTTCCCTCAATTCCTCACCCCACTCCCCGGCGGTGAGGCGCCTGAGGAAAGGTTCCTCCGGCGGGGCCAGGGCCTCTGCCAGCAGGGCGTAGATAATCGCCCGGCATGACCGGGATGATTCTGCTTTCATGTCGAAAGCCCTCCTGCCCGGGTAATCCGGTTGTATGGATGATCGGTTAGACAGGCGGCGGACGTCTTGGCTGCGCTGCCGGACATCGTTCAATCTCTTTTTTCCTATACCCCGGGCCGGTCTTCTTTTCAAGGACCTTCGGAAAGGGGAAGCCCCCCTTGATGAGGGATTTGTGAAACGGTGATTGACAAGAACAATAATTATCTATAGACAAGCGCATTATTGCATCTGAGGGAGCCAGGGGTCAGGTCTTTAAAATTGAGACCTTTGAATAATGTCATTTGGAGGAGCGAAGGCAACCCCCCGGTCATTTCGAGGAGCGAAAGCGACGAGAAATCTTGCCTTTTGGTTGTTTAAGATTTCTCCCTGCGGTCGAAATGACAAGAATAACGGCCGAAATGACAAGCGGATCTTCAATAATAACGGCGAAGACAGGGATTTCGTCCTGGTCGCTTGGGGAGATACTCCAGTGAAAAGCCGGGTCCGATTCGACCGCAACGAGCTGGCCGGCAGCTTCGGTGACATCGGCACCGACCTGCCGCTTATCGTCGGCATTATCCTGGCGGCAGGCCTCGACAGCGCAGGTGTCTTTATCGTCTTCGGGGCCTTTCAGATTATCACCGGTTATCTCTACGGACTCCCGATGCCCCTCCAGCCGCTCAAGGCCATGGCGGTACTGGTCATCACCCAGAAGATTGCCGGCGGCGTTTTATTCGGCGCCGGACTTGCCATCGGCTTGGCGATGCTTTTACTTACCGTTTCGGGAGGACTGACCTTTCTCGCACGGTGGATACCGGGCTGCGTCGTCCGGGGGATTCAGTTCGGGCTGGGCCTGTCCCTGGCCGCCCTGGCACTGAAAAGCTATATTCCCTCACTGGGTTTAAGCGGCTATGTCCTGGCCGGATGCGGCGTGGTTATCATGGCGGCGCTCTGGGGTAACCGGCGTTTTCCGCCGGGGCTCCTCATCATCGCCGTCGGCGTTGTCTATGCTTTTGCCTCCGGTCTTTCGCTTAAGGCTATCTCCGACGGGATTACTCTTTCGTTGCCGTCGCTTCAGAGCCCGAGCCTCGACGACATCGCTACCGGCTTTGTGGTGCTGGCACTGCCGCAGCTTTCGCTTTCTATCTCGAACTCCGTTATCGCCACCGTTCAGACGATCCGCGATCTCTTTCCGCAGCGACCTGCCTCGGTGGCCAAAATCGGGATCACCTATTCTTTGTTAAACCTGCTCGCTCCTTTTCTGGGCGGGATTCCGGTATGTCACGGGTGCGGAGGGCTCGCCGGTCATTATGCGTTCGGTGCCCGGACCGGTGGATCGGTGGTCATCTACGGCGCCTTTTATCTGATCCTGGGCCTGTTTTTGAGCGGACCGCTCCACGAGGTCATCAAGGTGTTTCCTCTGCCGATCCTGGGGGTCGTTTTACTCTTTGAGGCCCTGACCCTTCTTGTCCTGGTGCGTGACCAGGGTCATTCCGCCCGGGATACGGCGATTGCCCTTCTGGTCGGGGTGGTTGCCTTCGCGGTTCCCCAGGGGTTTCTGGTCGGGTTGGTGCTAGGGACCATTGTTTTCTACGGATTCAAGCGGTTCGGACGGGGAAGCGAGTAAGTGAAGTCTTCGGATCAGCCCACCTGCCAACCGCGACGGCTGGTTGCGGCTGTCGGTTTGGCCGTCGGTCTTTCCATCATGGGCGATTCGTTCCTCTACGGGAGCCTGCCCCTCGAGGCGGAAAGTCTGGGTATCGCCCTTCCTCTGGTGGGGGTTTTGCTTTCGGTAAACCGGCTGGTAAGGCTGATTTCCAACACCTGGGCCAGCGGGATCTTTGAGCGCTTTGGGCCGCGGGTTCCTTTTGTCCTGGCAACGATAGGCGCCCTCGTCACCACCTCGCTGTACGGAGCCGCCTGGGGATTCTGGGTCTTTTTCATCGCCCGAACGGGCTGGGGCGTCGCCTGGTCGGCCTTGCGGCAGGCCGGCTATCAGGCGATCTGGACCGGCGGGGAATCAAACCGGGGAAGCCTGATGGGACTGCTCTGGGGGATCATCCGTCTGGGCAGCGCCTTTGGCGTCCTTTTAGGCGGGTTTCTCCGGGATGTAGCGGGCTATCAGGCGGGGATTTGGGGGCTCCTGATTTTAACGGGCATCGCCGTCCCCGTCGCCATGAGTATCCCCTGGCCCCGGGAGACGGCAGGGATTTCCCCTTCCCGCTCACCCCTGATTCAGGGCTGGCAGGAGGCGTTAAAGAGCCCGCCCGCCCGCCGGCTTCTGGCGGCCGGTCTCACCCACAGCGCCTTCGAAGGGATCGTCATCTCCACCGCCTCCCTGTTTCTTGCCCACCGTCTGGGAAACGGGGATTTATCTCTCCCCTTCGCGATCAATATCGGCACCCTGGCCGGACTCCTTTTGGCCTTGCGCTGGACTTCGGACATCATCTTCGCCCCGGTGATCGGCCGGTTGTTTGATCGGCTGGGAGAACGACGGACCCTGATCCTGCTTGTCCTGCTCCTTATGACGGGCCTCGGGGGCCTGGGGTGGACGAGGGGACCGC
Organism: Syntrophobacterales bacterium; assembly: GCA_037445955.1. Classification (GTDB taxonomy): domain Bacteria; phylum Desulfobacterota; class Syntrophia; order Syntrophales; family CAMTWB01; genus JBBIJM01. The sequence continues at coordinate 19,908 of JBBIJM010000006.1, read as the reverse complement.
TTCTGTTCCCGCTTCTGGCCCTGCTGTTTGTCACCAGCGCCGGCCTCAATATAACCTTAGGCGCCCTCGCCGGCAACCTGTCGGTGCGGATGAGAAGACCCCATCTTTTCATCGGGGTATTCGCCACGGGTACCGATTGCGGCGCCGCCTTAGGTCCCCTGATTGCATATTCCCTGGGTGTTTTCCTGAATTTCGAGAATGCCTACCTCCTCTTCGGGATAATTCTGGCGATAGCGGTTTTTTGGTTCTTGCGATCCGGGGATAACAAATCCCTGTAGATGACATCCCTGTAGATAAATCTGGACAAGAAACATCTTCCTGATAGAATCGGACAAAAACGGATCGAGCCATGAAGTCGAGAGAAGAACTCCTCAGGAACTTTAAGAAGGGCCTTTATGAGGGGCTGATCCTGGTGACGATCGCCCTGGTCGGGATGGGCGGCTACTATCTCCTTGGACCGGCGGAGCTTCCGCCGCTTTCTGGAGGCGGAGACATCCCGAGGCAGGGGACAGGCGCCGGGGAAAGGGCCATGGCCATCGATGAGGCCTACCGGCTCTACCGGGAAAATGCCGTGGTCTTTCTCGACGCCCGGGATCCCTGGAGCTACCAGCAGGGGAGGCTCCCCGGGGCGCTCAACATTCAGGAGGGCTCTGAAGGAGAGTTTGTCCCGTTACTTAGCGCCTTACTGGCCGGGGGGAAAAGGCTCGTTGCCTACTGTTCCGGGAAAAATTGCCGGTCGGCGTTGAATCTCGTCCAGGTCTTAGAGGGGCGGGGCGTGAAGCCGGTCGCCTATCTGGTTGACGGCTGGGGAAGCTGGCAGGCCCGGGGATACCCGAGGGAGAGGTAGGGATCATGCAAATTGTCAGCGGTATAATCTCATCCCCCTGGCTTTCCCTGGCAGGGAGGCTGCTTCTCGGGGGATTGTTCCTCTATGCGGGAGTGCTTAAGGCGGGTGATCCGTCCGGATTTGCTGAGGCCATCGGTAACTATCAGCTTGTGCCCCCTCAGGCGGCGCTCGCTGCGGCGGTGATTCTGCCCTGGGTAGAGATCATGATCGGATTGAGCCTTCTTTCCGGTATCCTCTTCCGAGGAGGGGCGCTTATGGTTTCCCTGCTCCTGGCGGTTTTTACCTTCGCCATCCTGATCAATATCCTGCGGGGCATCGACGTGGATTGCGGCTGCTTTTCCGCCCCGACCGGGGGCGCGGGCCGGATGGGCTGGTATCTCTTCCGGGATCTGGGGCTGCTTTTCTTCGGGGTGCAGCTGTTTTTTTTCGGCGATCCGGGGTTTTTAGCCCAGATCCGCCGGAGGTGACAATGGGGTCAAATCTTTAAACTTGACAATTCAGCTCACCGGTCGGCTTCGAACTTGGAATTGTCAAGTTTAATTTTTTGACCCCAGCCTTTCGTAGAGACCGATATATGACTCGATCATTTTTTCCAGGGAATAGGCCTCTCGCGCCTCGCTCATTATCCTTTTGAGTTGCTCATTGCGGATTTCCGCCGGGAGAAGATGAAAGGCGAGACTCTTTGTGAGGCCGTACCAGAGACCGCCGGGGTCGTAATCCCGGAAGAGAAAGCCGTTTCCCGTATCCCTTGGCGCCCCGTGGCGTTTCAGGGAAAGCTCCTTGATTTTATCATGATAGCCGCCGGTGTCCCTGTTGGTCGCGGTGGCCCCGAAGATATTTCCTATCTGATCGATTTGGCCGCAGGGCTCGTAAAGGGAAGCCCCGAACACGTCGGCGGCCGCGGCGTAGCCTAGCAGGGAAAGCTCCTGGCTGTATGGTTGATAGGTGATCCGTCCGGAGGAGGCAAGGGCGATCCTGACGATAGCCTCCTTCTGAGTCAGGTCGCCTCCCACCCCGTCGGCCACAACGGCGATTTGGGCCTCGGGATGTGTCGAGACGAAGGGCAGGGCCACCTCTATCAGCAACTCAACCCCCTTCTGAAAGGGATCAAGCCGGGAGGGCCAGTAAAAAAGCACCACTTCCGGATTGATATTCAACCCCGTTCTCCTCTGAAATTCCAGGAGGTTTTTCTTTTTCGCCCGCAGGATATCGTCTTTCGGGCCATATTTCCTTGCCAGACACTCCAGAACCTCCGGATAGAGGTTATGGGAAGGGGCGTTAATTACCGCCAGGGCCGCGTCGTTTTCAAACTTGGCCTTCACCTCCTGGCGGACGCTGGGCGGGATGATCTCTCGATCGAGGAAATAATCCCTAACCACCTCCTCAAGGAATCTTTCTCCGACAAAGTTTATCAGGGTGGCGTTTTTGATGGCCGTGGCTTGGCAATCGATGCTGGAGATCCCCTGATTCGAGGAGAAGTAAATCAGCTCTTCCAGGCCCCGGATGGGGATTCCCCCAAGCAGACTCAAGGGTAGATGGGCGGTAAACACATTATGAACCGTATGCAAAACGGGGATGCCGGTTGCGCGCGCATAGGCCGCAATAATCCCTCCGGCCATCCAGTCGTGAGAGTGGATAATGAGCCGGCCGCCATGACGGGACCGGATCTCCTTGACGAGGTTGTTTATGATCTGCCGCTGGAACTCCGCGGCCGTGGCCAGGGGATCGCCTTCATAGGCGCTCAAGTTGTCGGCGAAAACCGCGGAGCTCACCAAATGGATGTTTTCCGGATCGATCCGGTAGCGCATCTCCCGCCATTGCTTGTCATCCAGCCCGGCCTCCCTTTGAAAACGCCTTTTTAAGTTGAGGGTGATCAGATGGACGTCGATGCCTTTGTCCGACAGACCCTCACAGAGAGCGGAGACCACCTCGCCCTGTCCCCCGCTCTTGCCGGAGACGTATTTCGCGAGCGCCCCCATATCCTCCGGCAGGCGTCCCGTTTCCGGAGAGATGATCAAGACCGGGGTCTTTTCATGTCTTCTTGCGGTTTCCACCCGTTTTAAGGAAAAATTGAGCTGATCGATCTTTCTCGTCAGCACGTGGGCCGCCTGAGCCACGGAACCACCGTAAGGATTGAAGTAGGAATGGACGGCCTGGTCGCCTCCCCGGCCTTCGTGGAGAAAGTAAACATGGTCCGAGGTGGTCAGATAACGCCACTTCTGCAGGAGTTCCCCCCCGGCCTTTCCCGCGGATTCCTCCATTTTTTCGATTTCCTGGAAAAGCCCGTACTGGGTCAGGTTGCCCAGCCAGCCCTGGGTATCCCGGGAGTCGTCGGCCCAGGAGGAGGTGGCAAGGCCATGAATGTCCACCACCGGGCAGGGTGCGCCTTTGAATCTTTCCGCCACGTCCCCGGGGGTGGTAACGATGACGGTTTTTTCATTTTCCAAGGCGGGGGGCAATTTGCGCCAGAAATCAAAGATCCCTCTATCATCCCAGATGTGTTCCCCCAGGTGTTCAAAATCGAATCCTAAAAGAACCGCTTCCCCATCGACCATTGCCAGGGACGCGGCGTATTCTTCCGGGGAGATGGGCCGCTGGGGGAAGCGGAAGGCGATATCGTCGCTCAATTCCCTGTTTCTGGGGATGACCAGCAGCCTCCCGTCAAGGGAACGGAAAACCGCATTGGGCGATATGGGCCTCCCTGTCCCGATGAACATGTCGGGCCTTTTTTCGCACAAGATCGAAAGATAACCTAAGTCGGCCACCTGGACGGCTATTTCGTTGTTGTACATGAGTTCGGTGTTGCGGAAGGAGGTGGGGTAGTCGCCGAACAATTCGAAAATCTTTTTCCGGTGGAGGGATACCTGTTTGTGAAATTCCTTCTTTTGGGGGTCCGCAAAGAGGCTGGCCAAGGAGTGATAGTATGTTTCCTGGAGAAATTCCACCTGCCCCGGGCATTTCTCCTTCAGCCGTAAAAGGACGTTGATTACCTCGGGCCGGAAGGATTCGGCCTGTTCCAGGAAGGTGCCGGACATGCTCAGGGTGATCTTAAAGGAGCTGTGGGCGGCCAGAAGTTCGCAAAACATCTCGAGTCCCGGCAGGTAGGACTTTTGCGCCACCCGTTCGAACACCTCCCGGTTGAGATCATCCCAGAGAAAACTTTTCCTTTCGGGATGGAGGCGGAAGGGCTGATGAAGTTGCAGGTAAAAGACAACCAGGGGCATCTGTTCCTCCCAGTAAACGGCCGGTGTGGTTGAAAAACCCCCTTGCTTTACGTCGACAGGCGGCGGCCTTTTATCCGTTCCGGAGGTTTGAGGGCTTCCGGTGGATCAGGCAGTGCTGATGTTTCACAATTGGGATCGCGTTCTAAGTCTCTTGTTTATACCCTCAGCCAAGCCCCAGGCGGCGGGGCCCAAGTTGCATCCACTCCAATATAAGTCGGGAGGAGCTTTTCTGTCAAAGAATTTATTTCGAATTTATTTCGTTTTGCATAAACTGCCTTTTGTGATAGAAAGCCCGCGAGTCTCTCGTGTGTTTGCTTCTTGATTAAGAAAAAACCTTCTCGTTTCGAAATTGTTTCGCAAGCTAGGCGTTATAATATTCCTCAGGAGGAGATCTCATATGACCGAAAGCGCAAGCATCAGAGAAACGATCCTGTCCCGTTACCGGGGCGCCCGCCACGAATTGATCCCTATTCTCCAGGATGTTCAGGCCCAGTACGGCTACCTTCCCCGGGAGGCGATGGCGGAAATTTCCCGTTTTATGAAGACGCCCTCAAGCCAGATCTATGGGGTGGCCACCTTCTTCGCCCAATTCTATTTCACCAAGAGAGGGAAGCACGGGGTCAAGGTCTGTCTGGGAACCGCCTGTCATGTAAAGGGCGGCGGCCGGCTGATGGAGGCCTTTGAGCGGGAACTTGCCATCTCCTGCGGCTGCACTACGGAAGATTATCAATTCAGTCTGGAGCGGGTCAACTGCGTCGGCTCCTGCGCCATTGCCCCGGTGGTGATGGTGGGGGAAGACGTTTATGGTTATCTGGAGACCAAGAGTGTAAAGGAGGTCTTAGACAGGTATGCGAAATAAGCTCGAACCGATCAGAAACCGCGCCCTGGAAAGAAAGCAGGCGGAAAAAGAGGGGAATCTTCCGGTAATCCTGGTGGGGGCCGCCACCTGCGGCCGGGCCGCCTCCGCCCTGGAGGTGATCTCCGCCCTGGAAGACAAGCTCGTCGAACTGGGCAGGCAGGCCATAGTCCGTCAGGTGGGCTGTGTCGGGATGTGCCACCGGGAGGTTCTGGTGGATATTATCGCCCCGGGCAAGCCACGGATCACCTATGGCGGGATAAAACCGGAGACGGCCCGGGAACTCGTCGAGGACTTCTTTGTCCACGGCAATCCCCGGCCCGATCTGGCCCTGGGCATCACGGGCCCGGGAAAACTGGACGGCCTGCAGAACCTCTCGGAACTCCCCGAACTCAAGGGCCAGGTCAAGGTGGTCTTGAGGAATTGCGGCCACATCGATCCGGGGAGCATTGACGACTACCTGGCCCGGGATGGCTATCTGGGCCTGGCCAAGGCCCTGGAGATGACCCGGGAAGAGATAATCGCCGAGGTCAAGGCCTCCGGCCTCCGTGGCCGGGGCGGGGCGGGATTTTCGGCGGGGAGAAAGTGGGAATCCTGCCTTCAGGTCAAAAGCGATCAGAAGTATGTCATCTGCAACGCCGACGAGGGAGACCCCGGGGCCTTCATGGACCGCTCGGTCCTCGAGGGCGATCCCCATTCGGTTATCGAGGGGATGATCATCGCCGGTTACGCCATCGGCGCCTCCCGGGGCTATGTCTATGTCCGGGCGGAGTATCCCCTGGCCATCCGGCAGCTCCGGCGGGGCATCGCCCAGGCCAAGGAGCGGGGGCTTCTGGGAAAGGATATCCTGGGAAGCGGCTTCGATTTCGACCTGGAGATATTTCAGGGGGCCGGCGCCTTCGTCTGCGGCGAATCGACCGCCCTGGTCCTTTCGATCGAGGGGAAAAGGGGGATGCCCAAGCCCCTGCCCCGTCCCCGGACCACCGAGGCGGGCCTCTGGGGGAAGCCGACCTTGCTCAACAACGTCAAGACCTTTGCCTGTGTCGCCCAGATCATCCACCACGGGGCCAAGTGGTTCAGCGGCATCGGCACCCCGAGGTCCAGAGGCACCGCGGTTTTCGCCCTCACGGGAAAGATCAAGAACTGCGGCCTCATCGAGGTGCCGATGGGGATTACCTTAGGGACCATCATCAACGAGATCGGCGGCGGAGTCGCAGGCGGACGCACCTTCAAGGCCGTTCAGACCGGCGGTCCCTCCGGCGGCTGTCTCCCGGAAGAGAGTCTCGATCTGCCGGTGGATTTCGACTCGCTCTCCGAGGCCGGCTCGATGATGGGCTCAGGGGGGATGGTGGTCCTGGACGACAGCACCTGCATGGTCGATGTGGCGAGATATTTCCTCGACTTTACCCTGGAGGAGTCCTGCGGCCAGTGTATCCCCTGCCGGGTCGGCACGGAACAGATGCTCAAGATCCTAAACGATATCTGCCGGGGCAGGGGCAGGGAAACGGATATCGATCTCCTGGTCGAGATCGGCGAGGCGGTGGTGAAAGGCTCGATCTGCGGCCTCGGGCAAAGCGCCCCGAACCCGGTTCTAAGCACGATCCGCTATTTCCGGGACGAGTACGAGGCCCATATAAGAGAACACCGCTGTCCCGCCCTGGTCTGCAAGGAGCTGATCTCCTACCTGATCGACGGGGACAAGTGCAAGGCCTGCGGCTTGTGCCTCAAAGCCTGTCCCGTCGAGGCCATCACCGGGGCGAAAAAGGAAATCCACGTGATAGATCAGGGCAAATGCACCCGGTGCGGGATCTGTCTGGAGGTATGCCCGGATCGCTTCGGTGCCGTCCGGTGCGTCTCCGGCAACGACAAAACCACTAATTGAGGGGAGTGTCTGCTTATGGTTTCTTTATACATCGACGACTTGAAGGTTACCGTGGAAAAGGGGGCAACGATCCTTGAGGCCGCCCGGAAGCTCGGCATCTATATCCCGACCTTATGCGAACATCCCGACCTCACCACCTTCGGCGGCTGCCGGGTCTGTATGATCGAGGCGGACGGCCAGCTCGTCACCGCCTGCCGGGCGCCGGTGAAGGAGGGGATGGTGGTGAAAACCGATACGGACGAGGGCCGGAGGCTCCAGAGAACGGTTGTTGAACTGGCCTTGACCAACCACAACGGGGACTGTCTCACCTGTGTAAAAGACAGCCAATGCCGCCTCCAGGAGGTGGCCCAGGCGGTGGGGATAACGAAAGGGCGGATGGATCTGTTCCGGTCTGACGTCCTTGAGGTGGAGCCGGACGAAACCAATCCCTTTTTCACCATAGACCGCACCCGCTGCATCCTCTGCGGCATCTGCATTAGAACCTGTTCCGAGATAAACGGGGTTTCCGCCCTGGACTTCGGCTTCAGAGGGTATAAGAACGCCGTGGTTACCTTCGGCAACGGACCCCTGGCGGAATCGGTCTGCGAATCCTGCGGCGAGTGCCTCACCCGCTGCCCCACCGGCGCCCTGGCCAGGAAGGGTTACGAAAGGCCCGCCCGGGAGGTGGAGACGATCTGTCCCTATTGCGGGGTCGGTTGCGGTATCTCCTTAGGAATCCGGGGAGATAAGGTCGTCTCGGTCCGGGGGAACAGGGAAAGCCCGGTCAACAGGGGCGAACTCTGTGTGAAGGGCCGGTTCGGCTACCACTTCGTCAATCATCCCGAAAGGCTCACCGTCCCCCTGATCAAGAAGGACGGGGTCTTGACCGAATCCTCCTGGGAGGAGGCCCTGGACCTGGTGGCCGGCCGGCTTGCCGGCATCCGGGAGAGGTACGGTGCCGATGCCCTGGCGGGGATAAGCTCGGCCCGGGCGACGACCGAGGACAACTACCTCTTCCAGAAGCTGTTTCGCCATCTGGGGACAAACAACATAGACCATTGCGCCCGCCTCTGACACGCCTCCACCGTGGCCGGTCTGGCCACCGTGTTCGGCAGCGGCGCGATGACCAATTCGATCGACGAGATAGAGGGCTCCGAGGCGATCTTCGTAATCGGCTCGAACACCACCGAGAATCATCCGGTCATCGGCTATCGGGTGAGAAAGGCCGTAAGAAACGGGACGAGGCTGATTGTGGCGGATCCCCGGAAGATTCCCCTTGCCGACATTTCCGAGATCTATCTTCCCTTAAGACCCGGCACCGACGTGGCCCTTTTAAACGGCATCGTTAACGTGATCATCAAAGAGGGTCTGGAGGACAGGGAGTTCATCGCCGCCCGGACCGAAGGCTTTGAGGAGATGAAAAGGGTCGTGGAGAGATATACCCCCGAATATGCCGAGAAGCTAAGCGGGGTCCCGGCGGAGGACATCATCGCCGCCGCCCGGTCTTTTGCTGCGGCCAAGACCGGGGTGATCCTCTACACCATGGGGGTGACCCAGCATACCAGCGGAACGGAGAATGTCCTGGCCCTGGCCAATCTCGCCCTGGTTACCGGCAACTTGGGGAGGGTAAGTACGGGGATGAACCCGCTGCGCGGCCAGAACAACGTCCAGGGGGCCTGCGACATGGGGGCCCTCCCGGTGGTCTTCACCGGTTACCAGCCCGTCGCCAACGACGATATCCGGAGGAAATTCGCCGACTACTGGGGGGTGGAACTATCGGGCAAGCCGGGGCTCACCATGACCGAGATGTTTAAGGCGGCGGAGGCCAAAGAGATCCGGGCGATGTATGTGATGGGGGAAAACCCCTTCCTGACCGAGCCCGACGTCAACCACGCCGCCGAATGTCTCGAGGCCCTGGATTTCCTCGTGGTCCAGGACATCTTCCTCACCGAGACCGCAAGGATTGCCGACGTGGTCCTGCCTGCCGCCTCGTTTGCCGAAAAGGACGGGACCTTCGTCAATACGGAAAGGAGGGTTCAGCGGATCCGCCGGGCCGTCAAACCCCGGGGGGAGGCAAAACCGGACTGGGAGATCCTTCAACTCCTCGCGGGCCGGTTAGGATTTGCCTGGAATTATGAGAACCCCGGGGAGATCATGGAAGAGATCGCCGCCCTGACCCCGTCCTACGGGGGCATCTCCTACAGTCGCCTCGAGGCCGGCAGCCTTCAGTGGCCCTGCCCGACGGCGGATCATCCGGGGACGCCCTTCCTCCATGCGGGAAGATTCACCCGGGGCCTGGGCAGGTTTACCCCGGTGGAATACCGGCCCGCCGCGGAAGAGACCGACGGCGAGTATCCCTATATCCTCACCACCGGCCGGAGCCTCTATCACTACCATACCGCCAGCATGACGGGAAAGACCGACGGTCTCGTCAGTTTCCACGGGGAGGAATTCGTGGAGATAAATCCCTCGGATGCGGGAAAGCTCGGGATCGGGCCGGGGGATGCGGTCCGGGTCTCTTCCCGGCGCGGCAGCGTCACGGCGCGGACAAAGACGACGGAGCGGATAACCCCGGGGGTGGTGTTTATGACCTTTCATTTCGCCGCGGCCCCTTCGAACTGCCTTACCAACACCGCTTGTTGCGACATTTCGAAGACCCCGGAGCTCAAGGTCTGCGTGGTTAAAATAGAAAAGGCTTAAAAAATGAAAAAACGGGCCCCGGGCTAAGCTAGAAGGCCGCCCGGGGTCTCTTGGCCGTCGCCTTGATCAAGGCGATAGACGAAAGTGAGAGCCTTGAGGTATTGCAAGGAGAGCGTTGAAAAACCGGTTATTTTGTCATTTCGACCGCAGGGAGAAATCTTAAACCGTCCCCAAGATCATGACACCAAGATTTCCCGTCGCCTGGGCCCCTCGAGGTGACATTATTTAAAGCCCCCGGAATAATTCGCCGTTTTCAAGCCCTGCTGCCTGATCACTTATAGGCGATCTTTCCTGTAACCTTACCCAGCCAGTCCATGACAAAATCAATCCCCGACGGCTCGTCGAACTCAAGGGCCGCCTCGGCGGTCACGTTTTTGATCATGCTCGTTGCGGTCACCTTGTATTTCCCCACCGGGATCGCCGGTCTTGAGATCACCAAAACCGCCTCCATCTTTTCGTTTCTCGTGATATCGGCCTTCAGGATCGCCGTGGCCTTGACGAGTCTTGCCGTATCCCCGTCGCTCATCTCCTCGAAGAAGGTCCCGTCCGGGTTTACCCGGGCCAGGGCCAGGGTGACATAGGTGTCCTTCGGTCCGGAAACGGCGATGATCACATTTTCCCCGGCGGGAAACCCGGAGCCCTGGAAGGTGAATCTGGTTCCCATGATCTTGGCCACCCCCAGGGTTACCGTGGTTGGGCTTACGGTGAGCCTGGGGGTCCCGGCAGCCGGATCCGCCCCAGGCGGGGTCGTGGCGCAGCCCCAGGCGGACAGGGAAATTGCCCCGATCAAAAGCAGCGTGAATCCGAACGGCGAATGTTTCCGCATATCTGTTTCCCCCTTTCCCGATTTCTTTTTAAAGACAGAACTTAGCCTTCATCGCATATGTAGAAGGTGATGTCAACAGAAGGGATTTCGATCTTTCTCTCCTAGAGGATAACCGCAAGCAGCCTTAAGATGATCCAGCGGAAGAGGCGGATCAGCGGGTCCAGGGCGCCTATGAACATAAGACCGATCAGGATGAACAGGCCGTAGGGCTCGATCCGGGCGAGGAGGTATTGATTCCGGGGAGAGAGGAAGCCCATGAGAATTTTCGACCCGTCCAGCGGCGGCAGGGGGATTGCGTTGAAGGCGGCCAGGATGATGTTGATCTGGGCGGTATAGAACAATATTTTCCCTAGCACCTCGCCGGGGGACGCCTCCAGGATGCGGAAGAGGAAAAGGGCGATAAAGGCCAAAAGGAAGTTGGTAATTATTCCGGCGGACGAGACAAGGAGGAGTCCCCGGCGTTGGTCTGAAATGTTTTTCGGGTTGATCGGGACCGGTTTCGCCCAGCCGAAGCCGACGACAAAGAGCATCAGGGTGCCGATGGGATCGAGGTGTTTCAGGGGATTTAAGCTCAGCCTCCCCAGCCAGCTTGCCGTGGGATCCCCCAGGCGGTAGGCTACATAACCGTGGGCGAGCTCGTGAAAGATGATCGAGTAAAGAAGGGGGACGGTAAGGAGGATGAACGTTTGCGGATCGTTGATAAGGAGGTTGATAAGCCCCATCTCTTAACCTTTCTTGCCCGGTAATCCTTTTTCTCAGCCCGCCGTCACTTCCGTAAGACGGCTTCCTTCCAGCCGGTAGATCCGGTCTGCGGCCCCTTTCAAAAAATCCCGGTCATGGGAGATGATCAGGTAGGTGTCGCAGTGGTTCCGGAGGTGGCTAAGCAGTCGGGCGGTTGTTCCCTCATCGAGGCCCGCGGAGGGCTCATCGAGAAGGTAGCATTCGGGCTCCATGGCAACTAGCGTTGCCAGGGCTACCAACTTCTTTTCCCCTCCCGAGAGCCGGTAGGTGATCTTCTCTTCGAGCCCGTTTAAGCCCAGGAGGTCGCAGGTTCTTCTCACGATCCCCCGGGTCTCCTCCTGGCTCTTGCCCAAATTCAACGGGCCGAAGGCGATGTCCTCAGCCACCGAAGGGCAGAAGAGCTGATCGTCGGCATCCTGAAAGAGGAGGCCGATCTTCCGGCGCACCTCTTCGAAATCCTTTTCCGTCCGGCGCTCCTCTCCCGCCACCTTTATCCTTCCCCCGCTCGGTTTGATTAGACCCATAATCAGATGAAGGAGGGTGGTCTTCCCGGACCCGTTATGGCCGACCAGTCCCAGCCTGTCTCCCCGGCCGAGGGAGAAATCGAGGCCGGAGAAGATCTCCCTGCCGTGGGGGTAGCGGAAGTGGAGATTTTCGATGTCTATTATCATAAAGTTTCCGTAAGGCCAAAGAGTAAAATGACGCCGGTTGCGGCAAGCATCAAAAGGGCAAAGACCCCGTCTTCCCGGTGGAGATGGAAATGGCGGGCCAGGTGGAACCGGTTCTTGAAGCCCCGGCAGAGCATAGCCTGGTAGATCCTTTCCGCCCGGTCGTGGCTTCTGATGAGGAGCATCCCGATGAGATAGGCATAGCTCCTGTAGGTGTGCAGGGTTGTCGCCGGGCGGAAGCATCTGATCCTCATGGCGCCGGTTAATTTCGTGTATTCCTCGTGCAGGACGCTCAAGTAGCGGTAGAAGAAGAAAAACAGATGGATTAGCTTCTCCGGGCATCTCAGATGGACCAGGGCGTGGGTGAGGGCAAACACCTCCGAGGTGCCCAAAATCGCGATGGTGGCAAGGATAATGGCGTTGGTCTTGAGGGTTATTGTAAGGGCAAGGAGGATTCCCTCCCGGGAGGCCGCCGCCGGTCCCAGGGCAAAGAGGATTTCTCCCGGCTGGCTAAAGGGGAGAAAGACCCAGATAAGCACAATGAACCCGTTTGCGATCAGGAGCCGGTTTATCACCTTCCGGGTGTCGAGTCCGGCCCGGATGACGAAGGCCGTCGAGAGGACCAGGGCCGCCGCCGCCTGGCTGAGGCCGGGCAGCAAGGCGAGGAAGAAGAGGTATGGGAAGAAGGCGGCGAACTTGATCCGGGGATCGATCCGGTGGAAGAAGGACTTTCCCCAGGCGAATTCCTCCAGGTGCATCTTCTAGCTTCCCCCTTCCCTGGTCCGGATGCGGGCCTTGAAATACAGGACAAGACCAAACAGGAAGGCGATATAGCCGAGTCCGCCTATGATCTCGGTGAACCGGGCCTTTTGTTCATTTTTCTTAAGCTGGTTCAGGGAGAGAAGAACCGGGGCGAGCTTCTTCTCCACGGTCTCGCCTATGAGGAGCTCGATCTCCTCCCGGCTGAGGCACCGCTGATATCCGGCGGATTCTCCGGTTTCGGCCTTTTCCGCCCCGGGCCTGGCCTGGGCCATGGCCGCGGCGGGGCGGGCCGCTTTCGGCGCCCTCGGTTGGTCTTTTTGGTCTTGAAGGTTTGAAACGAAGCCCGGGGGCAGGGCGGCCTGGATCTCCTCTTTCGCTATCAGGAAAGAGTCCCGGTGGCCGCTTCTGTCCTTAAGGACGAGCCTGAGCTCCACTGCCGCCGGGATGGGGAAGGAGAAGAATCCCCGGCTGTCCGTCCTGCCTTCCCTGAGCAGGGCATTTTTTTCGTTTTCATAAACCAAAACCGCCGCATCTTTGGCCTTATCGCCGCCTGCGTAGTATCCTTCGGCGATGATCAGTCCCTCTTTCGCTTCGGCGTAGAGGTTGAGCTTGTGGGCCCAGGCCCCCGGGGAGAAAAAAAATAAAAGCACGATGATGAGGGCGGGCAGAGCGGCTAAGGATATCTTCTCTCCCCGGGAATGTCTCATCCGGTTACCTCCAGGATTTCCGGCTTGACCTTTTTTATAAACGAGAGGGTGAACATGGTGATGAAGCCTTCGATAACAATCACCGGCAGGTGGGCGATAACCCCCGCCTGGGCGATGTTGATGAAGACCTCGCCGGTGGTCACAAGGCACAGGGCGATGAGCACAACGCCCCCTAAGCCTCCGGTCAGGCCCGCTAAAAAACCGGCGATCATAATCGCCTGAGGCAAGCCAGATCTAACCAGGGGGCGGAAGATTATAAAGGCCAGAATCGCCGGGAGGGCCATGTTGAGGGTATTTATCCCCAGGGTGGTAAAACCGCCGAATTGAAACAGCAGGGCCTGGAGTGAAAGGGCCACGACGATTGCGGGAAAGACCAGGGGGCCCAAGATGATCCCGAGGAGGCCGTTTAGAACCAGATGGACGCTCATCGGCCCCAGGGGGATCTGAATCAGGGAGGCGACAAAGAAGGCCGACGAGAGAACGGCAACCTGAGGGATCGTCCGGTAGTCCATCTTTCTTAGCCCCCAGGCGACCCCCAGGAGGGTGCCTGCCGCCCCGGTCAAGAGTAACGGCGCCGATAAGACCCCTTCGGATATGTGCATTATTCTCCTCTCCAGCCTCGGCTGTTTTAGAGCTGGTAGTACGATTATAACTTCTATAACACAATTGTCAACCTCTTTTAAATAGGGAGACAGAAAAAATAGGGGGAAAATAGGGGCGCTGTCCCCCTATTTCCTGAGCCGGCGGGAGACGCCCAAGGCCAGACCTGCGGCGGTGGCGGCCAGGATGAAGGGGGCAAGGGAGCTTACGGCGAACTGATCCAGACCGAATCTAAGGAGGATCCGGCCGGCCAGGGGGGACGAAACGAGGGAGTGGAGCCCTCCGGAGGCCAAGACGACGGTGGCGGCGCCGGCCCCGAGAAAGGCTTCATGAATTCTCGTATTGGAGGCGACGAGGCTGGAGAGATTGATGCTGTAATAGATGCTCGAGTAATAGATAATGCCGCAGCCCAGTCCCGAGAGGATCATGGCGAAATACACGATGCCTACGGCGAAATCCGCCGGCGCGAAATAGGCGGCGCCCACGACACAGGCCATGCCGGAGATCAACAGCAGGTTCGCCCCGGTCAGGACCGAAGACCGGTAGGTCCAGGCGGAGCTCCGGCGCAGGACGGCGAAGGTGATGGTTCTAGTCGCGTTGAAGGCGCCGACGATAAGACCAATGGTAAGGGGGCTCATCTTAAAGACATCCACCGCCGGGGCGGCAAAGACGCTTCTTAACACGTTTGTAACCCCGTGGGCGAAAAAGTTGGAACACCAGGCCGCCCGGGCGTAATTGAGTTTCGTCTCCTGAGGGATCGGCCTTCCTGGCCCCGTCTTCTCCGGCGCATTTTCCCCAGGGGGCCTCTCCTCCGTTTCCGCCAGGCCGTAGGCGATGAGGGTGATGACGAGAACCGCCATCATGGCGGCGATGAGAACGACAAAGGGCAGCCGCGGCCAGATAAGGTAGAGCCCTCCCGCCGCCGCGGTGCCCAGGGCGTCGGCGAGGCTCCAGGAGACGTTGAAGATTCCGATCCGCCGGTTTTGGATTTGTCCGGTGGTGCCGTGGGCCATGGCCGCCTCCACCATGGGCCAGAAGAAGGCCGTCGCCCCTCCCGCAAAGATGTAAACGAGGATCAAATGCCAGGTGGCCGTGGCGAAAACCGCCAGGGTAAAGGTGGCGGCATAGGCAGAGGTTCCCAGAAGCATCATCTTATACGGGTTGGCCCTTTTTGACAGATCCCCCATGGCAAAGCAGACGAGGCTGTAAACCAGAGCCCCGATCACCCCGAGCATGGCGAGCCCCCAGAATGAGGTCTGGAAAACTTTTTTGGCCAGAATGGGCACCCCGATGGAGCCCGCGGCGCCGCCGAACTGCATGAGAAAGACCGCCAGTACAAGCAGCTTGAATCCTTTATTGCTGTGCATTGCCACCATGAACCGCCCCGTCAATCAGGGATGAGAATGCCGCTTGATCGGCTCTCGTTTAATTTCGCCGCCTCTTTCTGTCATTTCGAACGAAGCGATAAAGCTCAATATCCCCCAACGTCTCCCCGTTCCCCGGGAAACGGCCCGGAGTAACAAGGGAAGCCATATACTATAGAGGGCCTCGGTTTTCAACGAATCCTTTTGACTCCGGACGGGAAAATATTCGGCCTTAAGGGGGAAAGCGAATTCGGGGGACATAACACTTAATTCGATTCTGGCTATTCTAGACATAGCTGATGTTTAAATCATTTTACGCGCTGGTCAAGATAATTAAGTGTTATGTCCCCCGAATTACCCCCGAATTACCCCGAATTACGCTTGTATTCCCACCCATGTCTCACCATGCCCGCGTTAACCGTTCTCCACATAACTGACGGCAGCCAGCAAATGACTTTGGCGAATAATTAAGTGTTATGTCCCCCGAATTGGGGGTTTCGGGAGGGGATTTTTCTCTGGAAGTTTCAGCCGCTGATTCGGGTGGATCGGGGCACCCTTCTTGATCCCGTTTATCCTGGCCAATTCCCGGATCGAGGTTTGGTGGCGGAGGGCGATTCTCTCCAGGGTTTCGCCCTTTTTAACCAGATGGGATTTAGCCTTGACATTGGGGCTTGCCGCCTTTCCCCTGGCCTTTAGATGCCCGGCCCTCTGTTCCGGGGGGGCGGGTTTTTTCTTGCGGATCTCCGCCTTATCCCGGTCGATGGCGGTGGTTGCCCCTTTAGCCGTTCTTTGAGGTTCTTTTCTGTGCACACCCTGGCCTATTGTCAACATCTCCAGCGGGTCTTCTTTCCCGGGGGAAGGGGAGGCTTTCGATTGGGGAATCTTTTCCCGCCCGGGGAGGGAGACCTCTTCCCTTTTTGCCGCCTTTGCTTTGGCCGGGCTCATAGCCGCCTCCTGGCCGGAGAAAAATTCCGTAACCGTCTGGGCGATCTTCCGGGCAAAGGCATTCTGAACATCCTTGTTTCTAAGCCGCCTCTCCTCCAGGGGATTGGAAATATAGAGGGTTTCTATCAAAACGGCGGGGATTTCAGGAAGTTTCAGCACTACAAACGGCGCCTCCTGAACGGAGGAAAATTTTAAGGCAAACCCCTCGCCCAGCCGGGAGAGGAGTGAGGCGCCGAAATTCTTCGAGGTATTGATGGTGTTGTTCTGGAGCATGTCGAGGATGATAGGGGTCGAGTCCTCCGGAATCAGTTCGCCCTCCGGGATGCCGCCCACGATGTCCGCCAGGTTCTCCTTCCTGGCCAGAATCCGGGATGCTTCGCTTACCGCGCCCCCCGTCGAGAGGGTATAGACGGAACTGCCCGAGGCCCTCCTGTTCGTCGAGGCGTCCGCGTGGATGCTAAGGAAGAGATCGGCGTTTAAGTCCCGGGCTATCTTCATCCTTTTCTTGAAGGGGACGTAATAATCCCCGTCCCTAGTCAAAAACGCCCGGAATCCCTCCTCGCGGTCAAGGATCTCCTTCAGTCGTTTTCCCATTTCCAGGACCACGTCCTTTTCCTGGGTGCCCCGCCTACCCACGGCGCCGGGGTCATCCCCCCCATGGCCGGGATCGATGACGATTATCCGCTTTGTCAACTGGGATCGGAGCGTTTGTCTTTCATTAGCGAGCTGGTTTTCCACCTCCGGGCAGACCACATCAATGACCACCCGCTCGGGCCTGCCCTCAAAAGCCTGGAGTTTGAAGACCTTGACCGCCGTGCCCTCCAAGAGGAAAACCTCGACGAGAGAGCCTCCCGCGGAAGCCGCCGCGGTAATCCTGTTTACCCCGGATTTCATCAGGGTTTGCTCCCGGGGGATCCTTTCCGCAAGGGTGCCGGTGGGAAAAAGCAGGCTGACCCGGCCCGCCGACTGTTCGCTTGAGTAGGATAACCCTTCCGTCGTTTCGATGACAACCCTGGTGCTGTCCGGGGCGGAGAAGTGGCGGATGTTAAGGATGCCGGCGGAAAAAACAGGCCCGTAGCCGAGAAGGATAATGACTGAAACAAGGAAAGTAGTCAGTATCGTCATAGGGTTATCCTTTCTAGTTAAGGCGAAATACCAGTTATGGTTACAAAAATCAAGGAAATTGTGAGGATTGTTGTCCGGTATGTCTATTAAGTGTTGACGGGATGAGGCTTTGGGTCTATGAGGGTGCTGATTTATGCCGGAAGAGCTCTTTTGGGGGGGGAAGGGAACATGAGGGGGAAGCCGTTTGTCTTTTTCCTGTACCTGGTCGTTTTTGCCACAGGCTCGGCGGGTCTAATCTATCAGGTGGCCTGGCAGAAGTACCTAAGCCGCATGCTCGGCGCGGACAGTATTGCCACCGCCATCATCCTCGGGGTATTTTTGGGCGGTCTTTCCGCGGGATACTACCTCTGCGGGGTTCTCACCACCCGGGTAAAGAATCATTTCAAGGCCTTTGCGGTTCTGGAAGGGATAATCGGGGCTTGGGCGCTCCTCTTCCCCCCGATCTTCGCGACGGTGGAGAAAATGACCGCCGCCTGGAGTTTTTCCGTACCCTATCTGATGATTTTTCAGGGGTTTTTTAGCTGTGTGCTCCTCATCGGCATTCCTACCGTTGCCATGGGCGGCACGATCCCCTTCCTCACCCGGGCCGTATCCGAGAGGATTGAAGAGGCCACCCGGGTGACCGCGCGGGTTTACTCCATCAATACCGCCGGGGCCTTCTTGGGCGCCCTGCTTGCGGGATTCTATCTCCTGCCCGAATACGGCCTGCCCCTGACGGTCATGACAACCGCCGTCATCAACCTGGCTGCTTTTCTTTTTTTCTACGCCCTGGGGCTCGTTTGTGAGCGGCGGGAGGCATTGCCCGTTACGACTCAGGAAGCCTTGGCCGCGGAGCCGGTTTCCCGGAAGACCGTTTCTCCGGCCCTCTACGCCATCGCCTTTCTGAGCGGTTTTTATGTAATGACCCTGGAGAATATCCTGATGCGGCTCTCCGCCCTGTCTCTGGGGAGTTCTTCCTACACCTATTCCCTCATCGTTTCCGTTTTTATCTTTTCCATCGCCCTGGGAAGTCACTTCGTGGGCAGACTGAGGGAGATCCCGGAGAGATACCTCTATTTCAATCAGCTGTTTATCGCCTTGTCTCTTTTAGTTATCTATTTGAGTCTCGATACCTGGCCGTACGCCTCCCACGTGCTCCGGGTGGCCTTCCAGGACAACATGGCGGGGTTTTGGGCGTACTGGGCGAGCGTATTTGGCGTTTTGCTCCTGGTTTTGATCGTTCCCGTATCCTTCATGGGGGCCACGGTGCCCCTGGTCTTCCACTTCGCGAAGCGGGAACTCGCCCAGGCGGGGAGGCATGCGGGCTATGTTTTCTCTTTAAACACCCTGGGGAACCTCCTGGGCAGCATCGTCGGCGGGGCCCTTTTCTATCAATTTCTCGATCTTCCCGGGATCTATCTTGTCGCGGTCTTTTTATCCGGGATCTCCGCCTGTCTGGCCGGCCGGTATCTGGGGAGGGGTTATCTATTCCCCGCCCTGGCCCTTTCCGCCTGCGCCCTAGTCTTTATAATCGCCACTCCCTTTTTCGAGACGGGCCGCTTCAAGATCGGCACCTTCCGCAAGACGGCGCCGGGGCCTTACACCTTCGCCGGGCCGGGGGAATTCTTCAGGCATTTTTACAGCCACTTGAACCTGGTCTATCACAAGGACGGATCCACCGCCACCGTCTCCGTCGTGGAAGGGAAGGAGCGGGAGGAATTCAACCGGAAATCCCGGGCGATCATCGTCAACGGCAAGTCCGATTCGGACACCCTGGGCGATATGATCACCCTGAAGCTTCTTGCCCACCTGCCCGCCCTTCTTTCCCCGGAGAGGGACCGGGTCATGGTGATAGGTCTTGGCACCGGGGTTACGGCGGGGGAACTCACCCTCTATCCGGACATCAAGGAGATCCACATAGCCGAGATCTCCCCGGAGGTGATCAAGGCCGCCCCCTTCTTCAGAGAGGATACCCACGATCTCCTTTCCGACCCCCGAATCCGGTTTCATTTAGGCGACGCCTTCCGGATCCTGGGGCGTTCCCCCGGGAAATACGATCTCATCATTTCCGAGCCCAGCAATCCCTGGACCGTGGGGGTGGATCTCCTCTTCACCCGGGAATTTTATTCCCTCGCCGCCCGGCGCCTGACGGAGCGGGGGATCCTCCTCCAGTGGATGCACACCTATTCCGCCGATCCGGCCATGGTGGGGATGGTGCTAAACACCATCAGCAACGAATTCAAGAACGTACAGGTCTTTCTGGGGGAGGACAAGGATCTCCTCATCCTGGCTTCCAACCGGGAATTTACCGCGGCGGGTCTCGCGGCGGCGGACGAAACCATCCGGGAAAACAAGAGGCTCCGCGCTTCGTTGAAGGAAATAGAGATAGAATCGATCGAGGCACTGCTTATGAGGCAGCTCCTTACGGACTCCTACATCCGGGATCATTTCTCCGGCTCCGGGATCCAGTCCGCCGATTTCCCCTGGCTCCACTACCGGGCGGGTAAGGCCTTCTTCCTCAATTCCCATGTCCCCCAGGAAGATTTCTTCAATTCCGGTCTCGCCCCTTACGCCGGGGAGTACCTCCTGAGCCTGAGGCATCCCGGCTGGGGTGATCTCGGGAAAGATAGAGACCGCCGGGGGATCTATGAACTGACGTTGAGGGAACTCCCCCTGTTTGCCCGGGCTCTTTCGCTGCGAGCC
>JBBIJM010000005.1:0-65731 GCA_037445955.1 Syntrophobacterales bacterium | reverse complement strand
CCGGCAGGCAATGAAGGTTTTGTGAAAAAGATAGAAGAACTGACAGGGCGTTTGCTTCAGCGTCAAAAGCCCGGACCGAAGACGAATAAACGGGCGCGGTGAATTAAGTGTTATGTCCCCCGAATTAAAACCACCCGAAAAAAATCTTGCATTAGAACGGATGTTCTAGTAGGAAGGTTCCTGGGGCCTTGCTTAAACCACCTGCGCCGGTCGTTGCGGCTAAGGCCTGAATTTCGCAACAATATAAAACAACTTGATTGTTCCGCAGACAAGGCATCTTGGTTTGGGAGGAGGTTTCGATGGGGCAGAAGAGAACGATTTCGCGGGTGGCGGGGCTGCTGGCCGAATTTTTCCGGGAAAACAGGCGGATGCCCACCTACGGCGAGATGATGGAGCTCTTTGAGGTGCGCTCGAAAAGCGTGGCCCATTTCTGGATCAACAAACTCATCAAAGAGGGGATTTTGCTCAAGGATCAGGCGGGTCATTTAAAACCCGCCCGAAGCGCCTTCTGCCTGCCCCTTCTGGGAGAGATCAGGGCGGGGTTTCCCAGCCCCGCGGAGGAGGAACTCCGGGACCTGATCTCCCTCGACGAATATCTCATCAATCGGCCCGACGCCTCCTTTCTCCTGCAGGTGAAGGGGGATTCCATGGACGGGGAGGGGATCCGGGAGGGGGACCTGGTGATCGTGGAAAAGGGGAGAGAGCCGCTAAACGGGGATGTGGTTTTGGCCGAGGTGGACGGGGAATGGACGATGAAGTATTTCCGCAAGGCGGGCAGAGGGGTTGTGCTCGAGTCGGCCAATCCCAAGTATCCCCCGATCAGGCCGAAGGCGGAATTGAACCTGGGTGGGGTTGTGGTGGCGGTGATCAGGAAGTACCGTCGTTAGTTTCCCGATGGTCTGGGGGCGGGAGTTTTAACGGTTAAAAAGGGGAGCAAGGTGAGTGACCTTATCTTCAGTCTCCGTTCCTGGCCTGAGGCGGTCGTGCATATCGACGGCGATGCCTTCTTTACCTCCTGTGAAGAGGCGATCCATCCGGAGCTCAAGGGCAAGCCTTTAATCACCGGGGGTGAACGGGGGATCGTGGCCTGCGCCAGCTACGCGGCCAAGGCCAAGGGGGTAAAACGAGGCGTTCCCCTGGGCGAGGCCCGGGCCCTGTGCCCCGATCTGATCGTCCTGCCTTCGGATTACGAGACCTACAGCCTCTTTTCCCGCCGGATGTTCAACATCATGCGCCGGTTCACCCCCCAGGTGGAGGAGTATTCCATAGACGAGGCCTTCGCCGACATCACCGGCATGCGCCGGGTTCTCAAGGGTTCCTACGAAGAGATCGCCGCCCGGATGAAGCGGGAGATCGAGAGGGAACTGGCAATCACCGTTTCCTTGGGTTTAAGCGTCACCAAGGTCCTGGCCAAGGTGGCCTCGAAGCACAGGAAACCGGACGGTCTGACCGTTATCCCCGGCCGGGAGATCGCCTCTTACCTTAAGGATCTTCCCGTGGAGAAGATCTGGGGGATCGGCCCGGCGACGGCCCATTACCTGGCCAAGCTCCGGATTAAAACGGCCCTGGAATTTGCCCGGCTTCCCGAGCGGATGATCAGGGAGCGTTTTGTCAAGCCGACCAGAGAGATCTGGCGGGAGCTCCGGGGCGAGTCGGTCTATCCCGTCTCCATCGAGGAAAAGAGCAGCTATGCCTCGATAAGCAAGATGAAAACCTTCGCCCCGCCCACGGGGGACGAAGAGTATCTCTTCGCCCAACTTATGCGGAATCTCGAATCCGCCTGCATCAAAGCGAGACGTTATAACCTGGCCGCCCGCCGAGCGGTGGCACTATTGAAAAGAAACGACTTTACCACCCTGGGACGGGAGATCCGCCTGTCCCGCCCCTCCGCCTATCCGAGCGAACTCTCCGGGCTCCTGCGGGAGGCCTTCCTCGCCTTGAGAGAGGAAAGGGTCCTTTACCGGGCGACGGGGATAATCCTCCTTGATCTCCTGCCCGATCGGAATGTCCAGTATTCCCTTTTTGAGGATCCCCTCCGGGGCGAGCGGATCCGGGATCTCTACAAGGCGGTGGATCTGCTTTCCGCCCGCTACGGGAAGCATACGCTGCATCTGGGGGCCTCGCATCCCCTGGCGGTGCTCGGCCGGGGCCGCCGGGGTTCCCCTACCGCCCGGGAGGAGACGGTTCTCCTGGGGGAATCCAGGCGGAAACATCTCGGCCTGCCCCTTCTCCAGCTCAAGATGCGGGGGAAACGCTGAACTTCGAAACCCGGCGGGGCAGGCGCAGGTCTGCCTCCGGCCGACGCCGGAAAGGTAGAAGGATCAGCGGAACTCGGCCTCGATCGTGTCCCTGAGCCAACGGGTCCAGCTTTCCAGGCCCGAGCCGGTTTTGCAGGAGACCTCGATTATCCTGATTTGCGGATTAAGGCGCCTCACCCTCTGCCGGAAGGCGTCCAGATCGAAGTCGGAGCCTTCCAGGTAGTCCATTTTATTGATGATGACGATCTGGCAGGTGGTGAAGATCAGGGGGTACTTGAGGGGTTTGTCGTCCCCCTCGGGGATGCTCAGGATAACCCCGCTTGCCATGGCGCCGGTATCGAATTCCGCCGGGCAGACGAGATTGCCTACATTCTCGATGATGACGAGATCCAGATCGTCTAAGGGGAGTTTGTTCAGTGCCGAATCGATCATCGGCGCGTCAAGATGACAGGCCCCGCCCGTCCGGAGCTGCACCGCGGGAGTCCCGGTTTTGGCCACCCTTTCCGCATCCACCACCGATTCGATATCCCCCTCGATCACGGCGATCCTAAAGGCCGAACCCAGGGCGGAAATGGTCTTTAAGATGAGGCTGGTCTTGCCGCTTCCCGGCGAGGACATGAGGTTTAAGAGAAATATCTTTTTCCCCTTGAGCCTTGCCCTGATGTCGTCCGCCTGGATGAGGTTGTCCTTTAAGATCTCTTCCCTGATTTCGATCAGCTTTATCTCCGTCATTACATCACCTCGATATCTTTGATATAAAACTCCCTGCCCGCGGTAAGGGCAAGTTTGTCCCCCCCGCAGCGAGGGCAGCTTCTCATCAGCTGATCCTTGGAGACGGTAAAGGAATGATCGCAGGAGGTGCAGGAACAGACGATGGGCGTCCGCTCGATCTTCAGGACGGCGCCTTGGGCCGCGGTGTCTTTGCTTAAGTAATCGAAGTAGCGTTGCATCCATTCGTCAAGGAGATCGCTCAATTCCCCGACCCGCAGATTGATCGCAACTATCTTGGCTGCCTGATTGTTTTCACCATGAATGAGGACGGTCTTTAGTACCCGTTCCATGATCGCCAGTTCGTGCATAGGGTGAGATTCGCTCCTGTTTTGATGGCAGGCTCCGGGGTATCGCCGGGCCCCTTGAGAGCCTTGAAAAATGTCATTTCATCTGGAGCGCAACCGATGAGAAATCTTTAAGGTTTGGCCGCCTCCAGATCTTTCGCTTCGTTCGAAATGACAAGGGGAGAAGCAGAAATGACAGGCATTTTTTCAAAACTCCCGTTTTTAAAATAGACGGCATCCCCAGGCGGACGGAAGATCTTATAACATGGCCCTGCCGGTCAAACAACCCCCTTCTTCCCCGGTTGCCGCTTTAATTCCCTATTGACTATCCCCGTCGCCCCTCCTATATTGTCCGGAAGTGGCCGGCGGTTTCCCGCCGAAATCTTTTGATATCCTCACCATTTTAGAAAGGCATCGACATCCGGTGATTCGAGATACCCTCACCTGGCCTCTTCGGGCTATCCGTAAACTCTACCTCTGGACCATCAGCCTCTCCCGAAGGCGGAGCGCCGCTTGGGCGCTTTTTTTTATCGCCTTTGCGGAAAGTTCGGTTTTCCCCATCCCGCCGGACGTTCTGCTCATTGCCCTGGTCATCGGCGATCCTAGACGCTGGTGGCAAAATGCGGCGATCTGCACCGCCGGATCCGTAGCCGGCGCCCTGCTCGGGTATCTGATCGGTTGGACTTTTTTTGAGGCCGTGGGGAGGACCATCGTCGAGTTCTATCGCCTCGAGGCCGCCCTGGAATATGTAGGGCAGAAATACAGCGAAAACGCGTTTCTCACCGTATTTACGGCGGCCTTTACCCCGATCCCTTACAAGGCCATAACCCTGGGGGCGGGTTTATTCAAAATCCCCCTGTCCGTATTGATCCTGGCCTCTCTCCTCGGGCGGGCGGGCCGGTTCTTTCTCGTGGCGGGACTTTTGAACATCTACGGCCCCTCGATCAAAGAGCTTATTGAAAAATATTTCAATTTGTTTACAGTTGTTTTCGTTATCTTGCTTATCGGCGGATTCGTTCTGCTCAGATACCTTTAGGAGAGAAAAATGAGAAGGTTTGCCCTGTATTTTATCGCTTTTCCCCTTTGTCTTATCCTTTCCGAACAGGCTTACGGGGGGACGAAGAGCGTATTTAAGGTCGGCTCGGAACTGGTTGTTGAAAAAGATGAGATGGTCCGCCACGCCGTTTCCTTCGGCGGTCAGATTACGGTAAGCGGCCGGGTGGAAGGAAACGTTGTGGCTTTCGGGAGCTCGGTGGTGCTCAAGGGCTCGGCCGAAGTCGCAGGAGACGTGATTTCCCTGGGAGGGGTGATAGTCCGCGGGCGGGGGACAGAGGTCAAGGGGCATCTGATGGAGCTCAATCTCGATGAAATTTCCCGGGCTCTGGCCCTGGTGTTGAGCGAAGAGTGGGAAGGCTGGTCCTGGGTATTCGCCCTGGTT
The DNA here is from genome assembly GCA_037445955.1 of Syntrophobacterales bacterium. Lineage (GTDB taxonomy): Bacteria > Desulfobacterota > Syntrophia > Syntrophales > CAMTWB01 > JBBIJM01. The sequence goes on along the minus strand of JBBIJM010000005.1, from coordinate 60,980 downwards.
TCGATCTTTTTCTTCCTTTGCCTCCTGGTCTTGGCCTTTATCATAAACGCCCTCCTGCCCAGACAGATGGGGGTGATTTCCGAAGATATCAAGACAAACCCCCTCCGGGCGGGTTTCTGGGGGGTGGTCGGCCTGATTTCCATCGTCCCCCTGGCCGCTCTCCTTACCATGTCCGTGGTCGGGATAGTCCTGGTGCCGGTGGAAATAGCCCTGGGGGTTCTTGTTGCCCTGATGGGATTCATCGCGGCGGCAAGACTCATCGGAAGGGAGGTTCTCCTCCGATTGAAGAAAGAACGGGGGATCATGACCCAGACCTCCCTCGGCCTGGTGGTCATCTGGGTGATCGGCTGGATCCCTTACCTGGGCTGGCTGACCAAAACCCTGGCTATTGTCGTGGGGATGGGAAGCGTCCTGGTTACCCGTTTCGGCACGGTAAAGAGATAGAAACCGCCGGGGGCGCCTGTTTGGCCGCCTCCGGCGGTTTGGAATATCCCGGCCGGGCCCGTTACAGCTTGGCCATCGCGGAAACCAGCTCCCGCACCGCCCCCGCCGATTTCAGCAGGTCCTCCTGCTCTTCTTTGGTCAAGTTGATCTGGAAGATTTCCTCCATGCCGCCCGCCCCTAATTTCACCGGGACGCCGACGAAAAGACCGTTGATCCCGTACTCCCCTTCGAGATAAACGGCGCAGGGCAAGATCTTCTTCTTGTCCTTGAGAATGGATTCGGCCATCTCGACCGCCGCGGAGGCCGGGGCGTAGTAGGCGCTTCCCGTCTTGAGAAGGCTTACGATCTCCGCGCCGCCGTTTCTCGTCCGGGTAATGAGGGCCTCGAGCCTGTCCTTCGGAATTAGTTCGGTCAAAGGAACGCCGGCCACCGTTGAATAGCGGGCCAGGGGTACCATGGTGTCCCCGTGACCGCCTAAGACAAAGGCGTGGATGTTTTCCACGGAAACCTTAAGCTCCATGGAAATGAAGGCCCTAAACCGTGCTGAATCAAGAACCCCCGCCATCCCCATTACCCGGTTCCGGGGGAAGCCGCTTGCCTCGTAGGCTACGTGGCACATGGCGTCCAGGGGGTTGCTTACGACGATGAGGATCGCCTTGGGGGAATATTTGGCGACCTGCTCGGTAACCCCCTTGACGATCCCCTTGTTTATTGAAAGAAGATCATCCCGGCTCATTCCCGGTTTGCGGGGGATACCGGCGGTGATGATTACGATATCCGAATCCGCCGAGGCTTCGTAACCGTTCGATCCAACGAGACGGGCGTCGTGTTTTTCGATCGGGGCCGCCTGGGTGAGATCGAGGGCCTTCCCCTGGGGGACCCCTTCGATAATGTCGATGAGGACCACATCGCACAGGTCCTTTTCCGCAAGGCGCTGGGCCGCGGTGGCCCCGACGTTTCCCGCCCCGATTACGGTTATTTTCTTGTCCATTTTCTAACCTCCTGAAAAGATATTGCCTTGATTTTTTTCTTTTGGATTTGCCGGCAATGGGTCCGGCTGCAACAGGGTTTTTTGTATCCTAAAACCGGGGTATTTACAATGGAGAACTTCGTTGTTGTTGCAAATCCTCTCCGAGTGGATTAAGAAACTAACCCGGGGCTTAACCGCCCGGGCGGATCAACGAAAAAACACCGGGATAAGGAGAGATGATGAAACGTCTTTTCGGCACTGACGGAATCAGGGGGACGGTGGGCCAGTATCCTATGACCGCGGAAATGGCCCTTCTTGTGGGCAGGGCCTGCGCCTCCCTTTTCAAACGGAAGGGCCACAACCCGAAGATCGTCATCGGCAAGGATACCAGGCTCTCGGGATACATCTTCGAATACGCCCTGGCCGCGGGGCTCTGTTCCGTCGGGGTAAATCCCATCCTGGTCGGGGTGATGCCGACTCCGGCGGTCGCCTTTCTCACAAGCAGCATGAGGGCCGATGCGGGGATGGTTGTCTCCGCTTCCCACAACCCCGTCGAGGATAACGGGATCAAGATCTTCGGGGGCGACGGGTTCAAACTGTCCGACGAGGCCGAGCTGGTGATCGAGGAACTGGTCCTGTCCCCCGGCGGCAGTCCCGCGACCTCGCCTGCACAAATCGGCAAGGCCTATCGCCTGGAGGACGCCCGGGGACGGTACATCGTGTTTCTCAAAAATTCTTTCCCGAAAGAGCTCTCCCTGGAGGGCATGAAGGTGGTTTTGGACTGCGCCCACGGGGCCGCCTACCGGGTGGCGCCGGAGACCTTCTTTGAGCTCGGGGCGGAGGTTTCCGCCATCTTCGACAAACCCGACGGCTTGAACATAAACGTGAATTGCGGCTCCCAGCATCCCCGGAGTCTGGCTGACGAGGTGGTAAGAAGAAAGGCCCAGGTAGGATTTGCCTTCGACGGCGACGGCGATCGGGTGATCGCCGTCGATGAAGAAGGGAAGGTCCTCACGGGAGACCAGATCCTCGCGGTCCTCGCCCGGCAGCTCAAGAACGAGGGCCGGCTGGCCAACAATATGGTCGTGCGAACGGTAATGAGCAACATCGGCCTCGGCCTCGCCTTGGACCGGCTCGGGATAGACTCCACCATGACCCAGGTGGGTGACCGTTACGTTCTGGGAGAAATGCTGGCCCGGGGCGCTGTATTAGGCGGCGAAGATTCGGGACATCTGGTAGTTCTCCCCTATCATACCACCGGCGACGGGATCATCACCGCCCTTCAGGTGGCGGCAGCGATGCGGAAGACCGGACAGCCTCTTTCGGAACTGGCGAAGATCATGGAGGTATTTCCCCAGAAGCTCGTCAATGTCGAGGTTAAAACTAAAAAAAACCTATCTTCCGTTCCGGCGATCATCCGGGTAATCCGGGAGGTCGAATCTCAGTTGGGCAGGCAAGGCAGGGTGCTCGTCCGTTATTCGGGAACCCAGAACCTCTGCCGGATCATGGTCGAGGCCCCCACCGAGGAGGAGGCATCCCGTTACTGCAATCTTATCGCCCGGGTGGTGAAGGCCGAACTTGGAGAATCTTAAGGAGGATGGTCATGTTTCTTGTCGATCCCGAAAGATGCAAGAGGGATGGAATCTGTGTCGAGGCCTGCGGCCGCTTAATAATCCGCATGAAAAAAGGGGGATTCCCCGAACTTGCCCCCGGGGGGGAAGACCTCTGTTTGAAATGCGGCCATTGCGTTTGCGCCTGTCCCACCGGGGCCTTGAGCATCCCGGCGATGAGGCCGGAGGAATGCCCGGAAATCGCAAGGGACCTGGTATTAAACGAGGCCCAGGGGGAACAGTTCCTGAAATCGAGGCGTTCCATCCGGGGTTATCAGGACAGGCGCGTGGAGAGGGAAAAACTGACGAAGCTGGTGGAGCTTGCCGGATTTGCCCCGTCGGCCCATAATGCCCGGCCGGTTGGTCTGCTGGTATTTGAGGATCCCCAATCGGTGAGACATCTTGCGGGGCTCGTGATCGAATGGATGGAGGGGGTGCTGAAGGAATCCCCCGCCTGGGCGGCGCCGCTTGGCTTCGACCGGATTGTCGAACTCGCCCGGAAGGGCAGGGATCCCATCCTGCGCCACGCCCCCCACCTGTTTGTCGCCCATGCCGACGAAAAGGCGCGGCTGGCGAAAGAGGACTGCGTTTTAGCCCTGGCCTACGCGGAGCTCGCCGCCCCGTCTCTAGGGCTGGGGGCCACCTGGGCCGGTTTTTTCATGGTGGCAAGCCAGATCTATCCGCCCCTGAAAGAGGCCCTCAAACTGCCCGCGGGCCATGGGAACTTCGGCGCCCTGATGATCGGGTATCCGAAGGTCAAGTTTCTCCGCCAGCCCAAAAGACAACCGCCGCGGGTTACCTGGAGATAGGGCCTCAGGGCTGGTCCGAAGACGCGGTCGCACGGGCTGCCCCGGCTAAGGCGGCCTCTCTGGTTTCCCGCTCTACCTCTGGCAAGGCCGCAAGCTCCTTTCCCGACGAGACGCCCAGGTCTTTGAACTGTCTGGCCGCCACAAGCACCCTGCTCTCGAGGGAGCCCAAGGTGTCGTTATATTGTTTCACCGCGTCGTCGAGAGATTTGCCCAGCGAGGCGAAATGCCTCGCCATAACCGCCAGGCGCTCGTAGAGATCCCTGCCCAGACGTTGAATCTTTTCGTTGTTTCTGGCCAGATCATCCTGGCGCCAGGCATAGGCGATCAGCTTGAAAAGGGCGATCAGGGTGGTGGGAGTGGCCAGGATTACCTTCCTTTCGACCCCGTATTCGATCAAACCCTGGTCGAAAGTCAAGGCGGCGGTAAAGAACGATTCCGCCGGAAGGAAAAGGACCACGAATTCCGGCGTCGGGAGAAATTGTTCCTGATATTTCTTGTCGGCAAGCTTGTTGATATGGTCCCGGATCTGCCGGGCGTGTTCCTTGACCTTTGCCGTCTTCCCCGTTTCATCCTCCTCTTCGAGGGAGTCGAGGAAGGCCAGAAGAGGGGCCTTGGCATCGATGACCAGTTTTAGGTTCCCGGGCAGCCGGACAATCATATCGGGACGGAGTCTTCCCTCCTCCGTCGAAAGGGATTTCTGTTCGAAATAATCGCAGTGTTCCTGGAGGCCGGCGATCTCTACCGTTCGCTTGAGCTGAAGCTCCCCCCATTTGCCCCGGACCGTAGGGGTCCGGAGGGCTTTCACCAGCCGGGCGGTTTCCTTCTGCAACTGATCCTGGGAGCCGCTTAAGGAACGGATCTGCTCGGTCAGGGAGGCGTAGGCCCCGGTACGGGCCTTTTCCAGCTCGTTTATTCCCCCTTCCATTTTCGCAAGAGATTCCCGGAGGGGATGAATGAGCTCGTCGATGGCCTTCTGCCTTGACTCTAAATCCCGGCTGGAGGATTCTATCTGACGATCGAAGGTCTCTTTGGCCCTTTCCAGGAAGAGCCGGCTGTTGGTTTGCAGTACCTCGGCACTGAGGGCCTTGAAGGCATCGGTAAGGCGGTCCTTGGCCTCGGTTAAAAGGGAAAGCCTTGCCTCGTGAGCCAGTTCCTTCTCTTTGCTGCCCGCCTCCGCCGCCGCCCTTCTTGCGGTCTCCCCGGCCAGCCTTTCCCGAAGATCGGCGATCTCCTTCTCCCCCGCCGCCAGAAGTTCCTTGATTCCTTCGATCCGTTCTTCTAGATACCTCGATCTTTCTTCGCTTCTGGCCCGATCGAGGTTCGCCTCACCCGCCTGTTTAATCGCTTGGAGACCCTTCCTGCGGGCGATGACCCACAGGGCCAGGAACACCCCGGCCAGGAGGGCAAGGGCGGCCTGGATAATGAATCCCGTCAGTTTCGTCTCGTCCATCTCAGGGGCCTTCAGGAAAAAACTATCCGGTAAAGTTCGATAATCTCCGCCCTGGCGGCCTTTCGCGGATTGTTGGCCGGCGAGCCGCTGGCCAGGGCGTCTGATGCCATCTTATCAATTACCCCGTTGAACCTGTCTTCCTCCACTCCCCATTCTTTCAGGGTGGGTATCTTCAGATCGCAGGTGAGATCGAAGAGACTTTCGCAGGAAAGGTAGGCGGCATCGAGCACCGAGAGATCATCGGTCTGCTCGCCCATCGCCCGGGCTATGTCCCGGTAGCGCCGGGGGTTCCCCGGGACGCTGAATTCCATTACCTGAGGCAGGAGCATCGCGTTGGACAGACCGTGGGGGACGTGAAAATAGGCCCCCAGCGGCCGTGCCATCCCGTGGATAAGGGCCACGGAAGAATTGGAAAAGGCCAGCCCGGCCAAAAGGGCCCCGTTGGCCATGTTGATCCGGGCCTCGATATTGTCCCCATTGGCCCAGGCCGGCCGGAGGTTAGCCGAGATCAGCCGGATCGCCTCCAGGGCCAGGGTGTCGGTGAGGGGCTGGGCCTTGATCGAAACATAGGCCTCGATGGCATGGGTCAGGGCGTCTATCCCGGTCGCCGCAGTGATTCCCTGAGGCATTGCCAAGGTGAGCAGCGGGTCCACCAGGGCCGCCTTCGGCATAAGGTTCGGGCTTGCGATCAGCATCTTCACCTCCCGGTCCGGGTCGGTGATGATGGTGAACTGGGTGACCTCGCTGCCGGTTCCCGAGGTGGTGGGGATGGCGATGAGGGGCAGGCTGGGGTTTTGCACCTTCCCCGCCCCGGCGAAGTCGCCGATCCTGCCGGGGTTCGTCGCTACGGCGGCGATGGCCTTGGCGGCGTCCAGGGGACTTCCGCCCCCGACGGCGACGAGAAGATCCGCCTCCGTTTTCCGTAAAAAGACAAGACCCTTCTCCACGTGTTCTACGGTCGGTTCCTCGTTCACCTCGTCATAAACTTCCCAGGGGATACCCTTTTCCTTGAGGGATCCTGTTATCTCCTCAAGGAGGCCCAGTCCCGCTACCGTTCGATCGGTGACGATAAGGGCTTTTTTCCCGAGACCGAAGGCTTGATTCCCCGCCTCCCGGGCTGCGCCGGCGCCGCTTACGATCAGCGCGGGAGCCTTGAACAGGAAGGTTTTCGTTACCATGTCTTCACCTCGAAAAACGGTATATGACAGGCCATCCTTCTCCTGCCTGGGACAATATAGTAAGAACCGGCAGGGGTGTCAATCGGGGATTCCTGGGGTCAAATCTTTAAACTTGACAATTCAGCTCACTGGTGCGGCTTCGCCTTGTTCCTGGGGTCAAATCTTTAAACTTGACAATTCAGCTCACTGGTACGGCTTCGAATTTGGAATTGTCAAGTTTAAAGATTTGACCCCATTGCGTACTTGACTTTGGAGTGGGGCTGTTATAGCATCCGGCTGTAATTATTGAGCCAATCAGGCGGGTTTGGATTCTCTAAGATGACCCGGAGGGTATATGCCGATATATGAATTCAACTGTAACAAATGCGGGAAGATTTTCGAGATCTTGCAGAGGTCGGCAGGGGATAAGATGAAGATCGTCTGCGCCGAGTGCGGCTCAAAAAAGGTCAAGCGGGTGATGTCGATCTTCGGCGGGCGGATCCGGAACACCGCCGCCACCTCCTCGGGCTGCTCCTCCTGCACCTCCTCCAGTTGCAGTTCGTGCCACTGACGGTTCAAAACGCCAACCAGGATTCACCACCATCCAGATAAAACCAGGCAGAACGAGGAATATATGAACATCATCATCTTTGGACCCAACGGCAGCGGTAAGGGCACCCAGGGCGCCCTTATCCAGAGGAGATACGGAATACCTCATATCGAAACCGGTGTGATCTTCCGGAAGAATATCGAAAAAAAGACCGAACTGGGGGTTAGGGCCCAGGAATTCGTCAGGAGGGGGGAACTCGTCCCCGATGAGGTGACAATCCCGATGCTTCTTGCCAGGCTGAAAGAGGACGACGGCCGATCCGGCTGGCTCCTTGACGGGTTTCCCCGGAATCTTACCCAGGCCGAGGCCCTCTGGGAGGCCCTTAACAAGGAAAAGATTCCCCTCGACCTGGTGATTGAAATCGTTTTAGATCGGGATACGGCCAAGAAAAGGATCATGGGGAGAAGATTGTGCCCCCAAGACAACAACCACCCGAATAATATCTTCATCGAGGCGATCGCCCCCGCGGTCAAAGACGGCCGATATGTCTGCCGGGTCTGCGGCAGCGAAGACCTGCTCTCCCGCCCGGACGATCAGGACACCGAGGCAATAGATAAGAGGCACGGCATCTATTACGACCGGGCAAAAGGAACTCTCGCCGCCGTCGATTACCTGCGGGGGAAGACCAGGGTGATCTCGGTGGACGGTCAAGGCGATGTGGCCGGTGTCTCGGAGAGTATTTTGAAAGGGATCGGGTAGAACAGAAATCAGTTTAGATCGAAAGGCCTTCCCGGACAGGAGGGCTTTTTCGTCGCCAGAGAAAAACATGACAAAAAACATTAGAAATTTCAGCATCATAGCCCATATCGATCACGGAAAATCCACCCTGGCCGACCGCCTCATCCAGTACACCGGCGTCGTTCCGGAGAGGATCTTCAAAGATCAGATCCTCGACAACATGGACATCGAGAGGGAACGGGGGATAACAATCAAGAGTCAAGTGATATCTCTCCCTTACCGGGCCAAAGACGGCCTCATCTACACCCTCAATCTCATCGATACCCCGGGCCATGTTGATTTCTCCTACGAGGTTTCCCGGTCCCTTGCCTCCTGCGAGGGGGTCTTGCTTCTTATCGACGCCTCCCAGGGAGTTCAAGCCCAAACGATAGCCAACCTCTATCTCGCCCTGGAACATAACCTGGAGATCATCCCGGTGATAAACAAGATCGATCTCCCTTCGGCGGATATCGAAAAGGTAGCCCTCCAGATCGACTCGGAACTGGGACTCGATCCGGAACAGTCTCTGCAATGTTCGGCCAAAGAGGGAACGGGAATCGAGGAGATTCTCGAGGCGGTGGTAAAGAGGATTCCGCCCCCCGCGGGCTTGGACGGCGAACCCCTGGCCGCCCTGATCTTCGATGCCCAGTACGATCCCTTCCGGGGCACGGTGATCCATTGCCGTCTCTTCGAAGGGAAGGTCCAGGCGGGGGACATCATCCGTTTCATGTACAACAACGCCTCCTATAAGGTCGAGGAGGTCGGTCATTTCCTTCTCAAACGCCAAAAGCGAGATCAACTTTCCGCCGGGGAGGTGGGCTATATATTAGCCGGAATAAAGACAATTTCCGATGTCCGGACCGGGGATACCATCACCAGCGAAGCAAACCCCTGCAAACACCCCCTGCCGGGCTTCAGGGAGAGCAAACCGGTGGTCTTCGCCTCGATCTATCCCGTCGCCTCGGACGATTATCAGGACCTGGCGGATTCTCTGGATAAATACAAGCTCAACGATGCCTCCTTCGTCTATCAGAAGGATTCCTCCGTCGCCCTGGGCCAGGGTTTTCGCTGCGGATTTTTGGGACTTCTCCATCTGGAAATAGTTCAGGAAAGGCTCGAGAGGGAATACGACCTCTCGATCATCCTCTCGGTTCCCTCGGTTCGCTACCGGTTCACCCTGAAGGATAAGACGATTGTCGCGGTTGATAATCCCGCTCACTATCCGGATCCCATCTCTATATTAAAGGGCGAGGAGCCCTATATCCGGGCCTCGATGCTCCTGCCGGACCGATATTTAGGGGCGGTGATGAAATTGTGCATGGAGAAGAGGGGCACCGGCTCCACCATCCATTATCCCAGCCCGGGAAGGGCCAATCTGACCTATGAAATGCCCCTGTCCGAGGCGATCTATGATTTTTACGATCGGTTCAAGTCGGCAACCCAGGGCTACGGCTCGTTCGATTACGATCTGCTCGACTATCGGGAAAGTCAGCTCGTCCTGCTTGACATTCTTGTAAACGGCGAAAAGGTCGACGCCCTGTCTCAAATCGTCCACCGGGAACGGGCCCGCGCCCGGGGACTCCAGGCCTGCGAGAGGCTTGAGGAGGAGATCCCCCGTCAGATGTTTAAAATTGCCATCCAGGCAGCCATCGGCGGGGAGATCATCGCCCGGTCCACCATCTCCGCCTTCCGCAAGGATGTCACAGCCAAATGTTACGGCGGGGATATTACGAGAAAACGGAAGCTTCTGGAAAAACAGAAGAAAGGAAAGAAGAGGATGAAGATGATCGGCCAGGTAACCATCCCCCAGAGCGCCTTCCTGTCGGTGCTGAAAAGCGAACCGGATTAGAGATTGTTTTCCGATCCCGACGGGCAATGGATGATCAGACAGCAAACCACTCTCCAGGCCCCTCCGGTCTTGCCGGTCTCTACGTTCATCTGCCGTTTTGCGCAAGTAAATGCCGGTACTGCGATTTCTATTCCACAACGGATCTTTTGCTGATCCCGGATTTCCTCGAGGCCCTGGCCCGGGAAATGGCCCTCAATCAGGATGATTCGCGCCTCTTCGACACGATCTACTTGGGCGGCGGGACCCCTTCGGTCCTCTCGATCCCGGAGCTGGCGGGGTTATGGAGGGGAATCAAGAAATACTTCCCGATGGCCAAGGAAAGCGAAATTACCATCGAGGTCAACCCCGGCGACGGCGATCTCTCCTACTTTCAAGAGCTCAAACGGCTCGGTTTCAACCGGATCAACCTCGGGGCCCAGTCGTTCAACGACCGCACCCTTTCCTTTCTCCGCCGGAGACACAGCGCCCATGAGGCCCGGACGGCGGCAGAAATCGCCGCCCGGGCGGGTTTTGACCGGATCGGTCTCGATCTCATCTATGGGTCTCCGGGAGAGGATATCTCCGCCTGGCGGGAAACCTTAGATATTGCCCTCCGGCTCCCGGCGACACACCTCTCCTGTTACCAGTTGACACCGGCGGAAGATACGCCCCTCAAGAAAATGCTGGACAAGGGCCTGTTTGCCCTTCCCGAAGAGCAGGCAGCGTTGGATTTATTTCTAACGACCGCAGAAATCCTCGGAGAGGCCGGTTTCGATCATTACGAGGTGTCAAACTTCGCCCGGGGCGATATCTATCGCTCCCGGCACAATCAGAAATACTGGCGGCACGTCCCTTACCTGGGTTTGGGGCCTTCAGCCCATTCGTTTGACGGGGAAAGACGCCTCTGGAACACATCTTCCTTAAACGGGTATCTTGGCTGCGTTAAAAATGGGGAAAGGCCCCCGGGCGGGTCGGAGGTCTTAAGCAGGCAAGAAAGAGAGCTCGAAACGATCTATCTCGGCCTGAGAACGAAAGACGGCATCGATCTCAAATCTTTCCGGAGAAGATTTCAAAGGGATTTACTGGCAGGCAAAGAAGAGGTTGCGGCAAGGTTGGAGAGGGAGGGGCTGGTTATGATAACCGGCGACTCGCTCCGTCCCACGGGGAAGGGTCTCGCCCTGGCCGATAGCCTCGCCCTTTTGTTCTAGACGAGTTTTGAAAATGCCGATGTTTTATTCAATCCGACCGTTCTTTGTCATTCCGACCGCCGGGAGAAATCTCGCCAAGGTCGCAGGCATTAAGATTTCTCTTCGAACAGGCTCCTTAAATGACCTTGTTTAAAGCTCTCCTAGACTAAGCCCATGCCTCTTAGCTGACTTTCTATATCGCCGAAATTTTCATAAGGCAGACAGGGATTTCCGTTTTGGCGATAGTTCTCGTAGAGAACATCCTTGGCAAAGACCAGGTCCGCCTCTTTCGCCGCGCAGAGGTCCGAATAGCTGTCGCCGATATAGATGATCAGGTCGTATTGCCCTCTATGGCCCTTAACGATCGCCGTTTTACAGGTTCCGCAGCGCCGACAGTCGCCGTTGAATTCGGGAAAGTCCACCGCTAATGTGGAATCGGGAAGAAATACGGCGTGATTGGAATAGAACTCGAGATCTCCCAGGTCGTGATTCTCGAAAACCGCGTTGATGTAGAAATCCAGGCCGTCGGAGACAACCTTGATATCCAAACCCTTTATCTTGCATAGATGAAAGAAATCCCGGAACCCGGGATCAAGGGCCCCATTTGCCCGGATATAGGCCAGCATCTCCTCCTTCGACGCCCTGATCAGGGCCGCTACCCGGCCGTAAGCGTCCCGGGATCCCACTTCCCGGGCGCTGTAAGATCGGTCGATCTCCTGCCAGCCCTCACAGGCAAACCGCTGAAAAAGGCTGTTTCCCAGGTCTATCGCGCAGGCGGTGCCGTCAAAATCCGAGAGGATCAGGATCTTTTTATCGGGAAAGTGTTTTACTTCCATAGACCGTTTCCAAGGCCGTTCCCGCCGGACCTCTTCCGCCCGGCGGGACGGGAAGGCTGCCCTATTTATTGTCGGAAAGTTGCGCCATCTTGATAAACGGGGTAAACAGATCTATGGGGATCGGGAAGACCGTCGTCGAGTTGTTCTCCGAGGCGATCTGATTTAAGGTCTGCAGATATCTAAGCTGCAGGGTAATGGGACTTGTGCTCATTACATGGGCGGCCTCGGTCAGTTTCTGGGCGGCCTGGAACTCGCCTTCCGCATTGATCACCTTGGCCCTTCTCTCTCTCTCCGCCTCGGCCTGCTTGGCCATGGCCCTTTTCATCTCCTCTGGAAGATCGATGTGCTTGACCTCGACCATCGAGATCTTGATCCCCCAGGGATCGGTGCTTCTGTCGAGGATTTCCTGGAGCTGGAGGTTGATCTTCTCCCTTTCGGAAAGGAGTTCGTCAAGTTCTACCTGGCCGCAGACGCTTCTCAAGGTGGTCTGAGCGAGCTGGGAGGTGGCGTAAAGAAAGTTCTCCACCTCGATGATCGCCGACTGGGCGGTGAGCACCCTGAAATAGATGACCGCATTGACCTTCACCGAAACGTTGTCTTTGGTGATTACGTCCTGGGTCGGAACGTCCAGGGTGATCGTTCTCAAATCGACCCGGACCATCCGATCAATGACCGGGATCAGGATTATCAGCCCGGGACCCTTCGTGGCGATTATTCTTCCCAGCCGGAAGATGACGCCCCTTTCATACTCATTTAAGACCTTGATGGCCGCCGATAAGAACATCACCGCAAGAACAACGATAACAAAAATCCCGTAGAGCCCCATGTCAATTCTCCTTCTTTTTTATTTCTTCAACCGTTAAATAGGTATGGTCAAAGCCGAGTATCCGCACCTTCCTTCCCTTGCCGATAAACGAGTCGCTCGAGGCGCTCCAGTATTCCCCCCGGACAAACACCCTCCCCTCGCTTAAGATGTCCGTTACCGCCACCCCGGTCTCGCCGATCATCGTTTCCGTCCCCGTCGTAGGCCTTCTCATTTGGGCCTTAAGTCCGAGGGTTACTATCACCACGAAGAAAAGGGTGGTTATGATAACCGCGGGTATGAGAACCTCAAGTGATATTCTAATACTTGGATCAGGCGTGTCAAACAGCATAAGAGACCCCAACGTAAGCGCAATCACTCCCCCTATGGTAAGCAGTCCGTGGCTTACCACCTTTATTTCCGCGATAAACAGGACAATGGCAAACAGGATGAGCACAATTCCCGCGTAGTTCACCGAGAGGGCCTGCAGGGCAAACAGGGCGAGCAAAAGGGAGATGCCGCCCACTACCCCGGGAACGATGGCCCCGGGATTGGTGAATTCGAAGTACAGGCCGGCCAGACCGATCATAAGCAGGATATAGGCGATGTTGGGATCGGTGATGGCGGTGAGCACCCGCTCTCGGAATCCCATCTTTTTCTCGACGATAACCGCCCCGGCGGTGGTTATGGTTTTCCTGCCCGTGGGAAGTAAAACGGTATTCCCGTGAATCTTGGAGAGGAGGTCGTTGATATCCTGGGCAACCACGTCGATCACTTTAAGGCGCATTGCCTCTTCCGCCGCAACCGAAGCGCTTTTCCGAACGGCTTTTGCCACCCATTCCTCATTGCGGCCGGTCTTCCTGGCGATCCCCTGCACATAGGCGACGGAATCGTTCACCACCTTATCCGCCATGGTCTTGTCCATCTTTCCTCCCACCCCGATGGCAACAGGGTGAGCGGCGCCGATATTGGTTCCCGGGGTCATGGCGGCTACGTGGGCGGCGACGGTGATCATCATCCCCGCAGAGGCGGCCCGGCCACCTGAGGGATGGACGTAAACAATGACCGGAACCGGGGCGTTCAGGATCCCCTTGACAATGTCCCGCATGGCCAGATCCAACCCCCCCGGCGTATCGAGCTGAATGATAAGGCCCGCGGCGTTCTCCTTGGCTGCCTCGGAAATGCTCTTGACGATGTATTCGGCAACCGGCGGGGTGATGGCGGATTTGATCGCAATGGTGTGAAAAACCGGGGCCCTTTCCTGACCGAGCCCGGCTAGGGGCCAGGCAAGGGAAAGGATAACAAGACTAAGATAGGGCAGAATTTTTTTCCGGTAAGTCATAGTTTACCTTAAGTAAGCTTCCTTTTTCAAATCAGTTCGGCTGCAATCTTCTGAACATCATCCCAGACCTGCCTCTTGGCCGCCGGATTCCGCAGGAGATAGGCGGGGTGATAGGTAGGCATAAGTTTCACCCCCCTGAACCGGTGGAAATTACCCCGGAGGGTCGTAATCGGGGCCTCCGTCTTAAGGAGACTCCGGGCGGCAAAGGTCCCCAGGGCGCAGATGATCCGCGGTTGCAAAATCTCGATCTGCCGGAGGAGAAACGGCTCGCAGAGCTTGATCTCCTCCGGGAGGGGATTCCTGTTCCCCGGCGGCCGGCACTTCAAGATATTGCAGATGTAGACGTCCTGCCTTTTCATCCCCATGGCCTCGATTATCCTGGTAAGGAGCTGCCCCGCCTTGCCGACAAACGGCCGGCCGAGGCGGTCTTCCTCTTCCCCCGGCGCCTCGCCCACAAAGATAAGCTGCGGGGCCTCGCAGCCCTCGCCGAAAACTATATTGCGTCGCCCTTCACTCAAACGGCATCTCGTGCATTCACCCAGTTCGTCCCTAAGGCCGGTCAAGGTCGAAGGCACGCCCTCTCCGGAGGCGGCTTCAGGTCTGATCTGGTTTGTATATGTTCCCGTCGCCTTCCCTCCCCGGGCCGAAACATTTCTTCTGAGAAACGAGAGGTCCTCACCGCTCTCCCTCCTCTGCAGGATCCCGCCCTTCAGAGAACGAACCAGTTGAAGCAGTTCCAGACGAAGTTCAGAGACGAATTCCATCGGCTCTCTTATCCCTAAGGGCCCTCACCCTATCGAGGATTATCCCGGCCACTTTCAGTTTTTCCATCCGGGGGACATCCTGAATTCCGCCTTCCTGGTCGATAATCTTAACCACGTTGGTATCGCACTGAAATCCGGCGCCCTCTTCATTTAGGTTGTTGGCCACTATGAGATCGAGATTTTTTGCCGCAAGCTTCCCCCGGGCATGTTCCAGGAGCCCCTCGGTTTCCATGGCAAATCCCACCAGGATCCGCTTTCCCTTCAGCGCCCCTATCTCAGATAGGATGTCGGGATTCATCTCCAGAGATATCGTCATCTTCCCCGGCTGCTTTTTTATCTTATTCTTGGATAGTTCCGCCGGGCGGTAATCGGACACCGCCGCCGCCTTGATCACCGCCGTCGTCCGCGGAAGCTCCTTCATCACCGCTTCCCTCATCTCTCTTGCCGTGGTTATGGGGACAAATTCCACCCCGGCGGGAGGCTTCAGACCGGTCGGTCCGCTTACCAGAATGACCCGGGCGCCCCGCCTCCTTGCCTCTGCTGCCAGGGCAAAACCCATCTTACCGGAGGAATGGTTACTGATGAACCTCAGCGTCATGGCGGCGAAATCCTTCGGTCCCGCGGTAATCAAGATGGTCTCCTCTAAAAGATCCTTCGGGGAGAGGATCCGGTCGGCCTCGCCGGCGATCGCCGCTGTCTCGGGCATTCTCCCTTTGCCTTCACTTTTGCAGGCCAACGCCCCGGTATCGGGATCCAGGAAGAAATAACCGGCCTCCTTGAGCTTCTGGATATTCCCCTGGACGAGTCTGTTTTCCCACATGAGATCGTTCATGGCGGGAACAAACAGTACCGGCATCCTGGTTGCCATAATCGTCGTGGAGAGAAGGTCGCAGGCGAGCCCTCCTGCCACCTTCCCCAGGATATCGGCCGTTGCCGGCGCCACGATTATCAATTCCCCCCAATTGGCAAGGGAGATATGCTCGATTGCGCTCCTCTCCCGCGTCTGGAACATATCCACTCCCACCGGATGACCGGTCAGGGTCTGAAAGGTCAAGGGGGCCACGAACTCCACGGCGTTTTTCGTCATGACCGCCCTGACCTCCGCCCCCTGCCGGACGAGTTCTCTGGCCAGCTCAGCGGCCTTATAGGCGGCAATCCCGCCGGTTATCCCGAGGATGATTTTTCTTTCCGCAAGCATTAAGCTTATATCCTGAAGAGCGATGGATTCCATAC
Source organism: Syntrophobacterales bacterium (assembly GCA_037445955.1). Classification (GTDB taxonomy): domain Bacteria; phylum Desulfobacterota; class Syntrophia; order Syntrophales; family CAMTWB01; genus JBBIJM01. The sequence continues at coordinate 45,221 of JBBIJM010000005.1, read as the reverse complement.
TACCAAGGCGACCGGCAAATAGCAAGCGATTCCTGATCCAGGTTTGTCTTGCATCCATGCAAAATCAGGTATAGGTTGCATTCCTTAAATCCAGCGAAGGACGGCACGATGCAAAAAAGGTCAGGTGTTTATCTCATTGTTTCGGCGGCAGTTTTGTTATCGGCTGTCGGATTTTGGCTTTTTCAGACCTACCTTGAACTCGGGAAACCCCAGGTTACCGCCGGGGGTTTTCAAGGCTCAATCGGCCCCAACAGACCTTTCCAGGTTCTGGCTGCGGATGAATCGCGGGGAATCAGATCGATTACCGTTGCCGTCTTGCAGGGGAGCGTCACTCACACCCTCCTCTCCCGGGATTTTCCCGCCCCCGGCCAACGAGAGTTTAAAGGAGAAATCATCATAAATCCCGTCGCTCTCAAATTGAAAGAAGAGGAGGCCGAGCTTGTCGTTTCCGTCAGCGATCATTCCCTGTGGAAAAATCGTACCGTGGAGAACTATAAGGTCCTGATAGATATGACGCCTCCTAAGATATTTCTCCTCACCCCGGAGAACTATCTGAATCCCGGCGGCACCGGGGTAATCCTCTACAAATCGTCGGAGGCGCTTTCGGCAACCGGGGTAACGGTGAACGATCATTTTACCCCGGGCCATCGGGCGGCCGCCTCCGGGCAAGAGGGGATCGTGGTCTATTTTCCCGTTCCCCTGGAAACGAAAAATCCCATAAAATTATCGATAACGGCCGAGGATGCTGCGGGAAACCGGTCCCACCTTCCGATCCCTCACCGGATAAGGCCGAAGCATTTTCGCAGCGATAAGATGACCCTAAGCCCCCGGTTTCTTGATGAAAAGATGCCTGAATTCACGGAGCGTTATCCCGAGTTGAAGGGAAAGACCCCCCTTGAGGTATTCACCCATTTAAATGATTCTTTAAGAAATGCCAACTTCAGACAGATCCAGGAGATCTGCCGTAATACCCAGGGGGAAAAACTCTGGGAAGGGACCTTTTTGAGAATGATGAATGCGGCGCCGATGGCCCTTTTCGGCGAGAAGAGGACGTATCTTTTCTCCGGCAAAGAGGTCGGAGGAAGCGTCCATCTGGGGGTAGATCTCGCCTCTACCCAGAGGGCGCCTGTTCCCGCGGCCAATCACGGGATCGTAGCCTATGTTGGTTACCTGGGAATCTACGGCAATACGGTAATCATCGACCACGGTCTGGGAATATTCAGTCTTTACTCCCACTTAAGCAGCATTACCCCGGAGGCGGGCAGGCGGGTCCGGAAGGGCGAGATGATCGGGAATACGGGAATCTCCGGCCTGGCCGGAGGGGATCATCTCCATTTTTCCATCATCGCCGGGGGAAGGTTCGTCGATCCCAAGGAATGGTGGGACGGGAAGTGGATTGCGGATAATGTAACCGAGAAGCTGGCTGCCGCAATCAGGTAGTCTTCATCAGCCTTTCAAGATGTCCCGGTGGGTTACAGCGACCCGGTAATCCCTCCGTTCCAGGAATTCGCCGAACAGATTGGCGAAGATAACCGACCGATGTTTGCCGCCGGTGCAGCCAAAGGCGATATTTAAGCGGGTTTTCCCTTCCCGCTGGTAAAGGGGCAGAAGAAAGGCAAAGAGCTCTTCGATCTTCTTCTTGAATTCAATACCCTCCGGGGCCGCAAGAACATAGGCCCCCACCCTGGCGTCATGGCCGTCGAGTTTTTTCAGGGATTCTACGAAATAGGGGTTAGGGAGGAACCGGACATCGAAAACACAGTCGGCGTCTTCCGGCAGTCCGTAGCGAAAGCCGAACGAGCCGATCTGTAAAAACATCAGCCCTCTTCTTTCATCCGGGGAGAGGTACCGGCGCTGGATCATCTCCTTGAGTTCGTGGACATTCAAGGTGGAGGTGTCCAGGACGGCCCCGGCCATCCGCTTCACCGGCATCAGCTTTTCCCGCTCCAGGGCGATGCTCTCTTTGATCGAACCTTTCCTGGCGAGCGGATGGGCGCGTCTCGTTTCGCTGTACCGCTTGACCAGCGCCTCGTCTGTAGCCTCAAGAAAGATGATCTCGATATTGTAGCCGTCCTGTTTGAGCCGGGAAAATATCCGGTTATACTTGTCGAGAAAGCCCTTCTCCCGCAAATCCATAACCAGGGCCACATCTTTGGTGTCTTTCGCTTCGGTCTGAATCTTTAAGAATTTCGGCAAAAGGGCAACGGGCATGTTATCTACACAATAGAAGCCGATATCCTCCAGGGCCCTTAAGGCAAAGCTCTTCCCCGAGCCCGAAAGACCGGTTATGATAACCACCCTGGGACTTACAGCCTCAAATGAATCAGTCATAATTTTGAGAGAATGAATCAGGACTCCTGGTCTTTTTCCAGTATGGACCGGTAAATCTCCTCGCTTGAGGCGGCCTGGAGCAGCCGCTGCCGGAAGGATACGTCTTTGAGCATCCGGGAGATCTTGGCCAGGGCCTTCAAATGCTGGCCTGCCGAGTTTTCCGGCGCCAGAAGCAGAAAAAAGAGATGGACCGGTTTTCCGTCCATCGCATTGAAGTCTATTCCCGACCTGCTCCTGCCGAAAGACATGATCAAATTATTAAGGCCCGACACCTTGCCGTGGGGAATGGCAATCCCGTCGCCTATACCGGTGGTGCCGAGCTTTTCCCGCTCCAAAAGAACGTTTATCACGTAATCGAAATCGTGGGATAAATCGGTGGCGGGAATCACCTTCGCCAGCTCTATCAAGACGTCCCGCTTCGTCCCCGCGGAAAGCTCCTCAATAATGGTTTCAATCTTAAGCAGATCGGTTATTTTCATCGGTCGCCCCTCCTTGCGGAGCACCTAGCCGTTCGTTTCAAGGAGGGCATATTTCCCTTCTTCCAGACGATAAATCACACAGGTTTTACCCGAGAGGGCGTCCCGGTAGATGACAAATCGATTCTTCGAATCCTCGATCTCCAGGACTGCATCCTCCGTAGAAAGGGGCCTCAGGATAACCCTCCTGACTTCAGCTATTTTAGAGATCAACGATCCGTTTTGTTCCTCGGGGTTTGCCTCGGGATAGGGTTCCTCTCCTTCTGTTTTGGTTGCCCCTTTATGCTCCCGCTGCTTTTCCTTATATTTTTTTAACTGGCGCTCCACCTTCTCGACGGCATTGTCGATGGCCAGAGCAATCTCCTTGGCCTCTTCCTTGCCGATCACCTTGAATCCATCGGCGGAAAAATTAATTTCAACGACGTGCCGGAATTTCTCCGCTGTCAAGACGACATGAAGATCAATGGGACCATCGACATATTTTTTGAGCTTCTTTACCTTGTCTTCAATAATATCCTTGTGCCAGGCCTCACCTTCGGTGTTCCTGAATGTAATGGAAACGTTCATTCCTGTCCTCCCGGTATGTCTGCCGCCCCGGGGTCCCCGGAGCCAGCTAAAGAAGGGGATGTATATGTAAAATGACCAATAATGTCAACCTAATTTTTTGGCTGTATCTTATATCCAAGGCAGGCTTTGAGCCTTAAACAATCGGGTTCTTTCTTTTCGGGGTAGGCAGAATGCCCATCATTTCCCTGTACTTGGCAACAGTCCGCCTCGCTATGGATATCCCTTGCGATTTGAGAATCTTTTCGATTTCCTGGTCTCGGAGCGGTTTGGCGGGGTTTTCCTGGCTTATTATCCTTCGGATCTCCTCCTTGACGCTTTTTGAGGCTATGGAATCACCGTTTGATTTTTGCAGGCTGCTGCTGAAGAAATATTTCAGCTCGAACAATCCCCGGGGCGACTGCATATACTTGTTTGTTACCACCCGGCTTACCGTCGACTCGTGCATTTCCACGTCTTGCGCTACATCTCTCAAGACCAGGGGCCTCAGATGATTTATCCCCCGATCGAAGAAATCCCTCTGGAATTTCAGAATGCTTTCGGCCACCCGGTAGATTGTCTTCTGCCTCTGTTGCAGGCTCTTGATAATCCAGGAAGCCGATTGGAGGTTCTCCCGGAGATATTTTTTGCTGGCATCAGCCCCCCGGACCGGTCTCTTCATGGACAGCAGATCCCGGTAATAGGCGCTTATCCGCAGACGAGGGTAATTGTCTTCGTTTAAGTGAATCTTATATTCATCCCCCACTCTCAAGACGTAGACATCGGGTATTATCGCCTCGATCCGTTCTTCATTGTAGATCTCTCCTGGTTTCGGATCCATCCCCCTAATAAGGGAAACCGCCTCCATCACCTCCTCGATAGAGATGCCCAGGCTCTTTGCTATGATCCGGAAATTTTTATTCTCCAGGTGTTTCAAATGATGGTTGATGATTTCTCTCACGTGAGGATTTTCTATTGCCACGGCCTCCGCCTGCAGCAGGAGACACTCGGCAAGGGACCGGGCGGCAATCCCCGGCGGATCGAAATTCTGAATTTTCTTCAGCACCTCCTGTGCGAGAGCGACCTCGCAATTGACCGCCTGGCCTATGGATTCCAGGGTCTCCTCCAGGTAGCCGTCGCCGTTGATATTACCGATGATATATTCCCCGACCTTCATCTCCTCGCCGGGGAAGTTGGAGAGCTTCAACTGCCACATGAGATGATCAGTCAGGGAAGGTTTGGCCGAAAGCAGGTTGTCCCAGTTGGGAGGGTCGCCTTCCCTTGTCTCGGTCCGCGGGCTTACGGTTATCCGATCTTCGAAATAGCTCTGCCAGTCATACTCCTCCCGTCCGTCACCCTGACCGGTTATTTCCTCCAGCCTCTGTCTCGGTTTCCGATCATCGCCTTCCAGAGAACAGGGTTCACCCGGCTCTTCCCGGGACCACTCCTCTTCCTGGGGCCACTCCTCTTCCTGCCGGACCTCCTCAAGAAGCGGGTTGGCCTCTACCGCCTGACTGATTACCTCCGCCAGTTCCAAGCGGGACAGTTGGAGAAGTTTTATCGCCTGCTGCAACTGGGGAGTCATGATCAGTTGCTGGGCCAGTTTCAAGCTTTGCTTTATCTCAAAGGCCATCTGAACCGGGTACCTCGGACTTTTTACCGTTTTTGTCTGAAAGGGTGAAGTCTTCACCGAAGTAGATCTTCCGGGCCCTTTCACAGGAGGCGATCGTCGCCGGATCCCCCTGAACAAGGATGCTCCCCTTGTTTATGATATAGGCTCGATCGCAGACCGACAGGGTCTCTCTTACGTTGTGATCCGATATGATCACCCCGATACCCTTTTCCTTCAGCCTGGCGATGATCTTCTTGATGTCCGCTACCGCCAGAGGATCTATCCCGGCAAAGGGTTCGTCAAGGAGGATGAACTTAGGCGACCTGACCAAGGCCCTGGTTATTTCCACCCGCCTTCTCTCCCCCCCGGAGAGAGAATACCCGTAATGGCCGGCAAGAGGCTTGAGGTCAAGCTCGTCGAGAAGCGATGAGAGTCTCTCCCTTCTCTCGTCCCCCGTCATCTTTACCGTCTCGAGAATCGCCATGATATTCTCTTCTACCGTGAGCCTCCGGAAGATCGAAGGTTCCTGGGGCAGATAGGTTATCCCTTTTCTTGCCCTTAGGTACATGGGAAACGAATCAACCGCCTCCCCGTCCAGTTCCATCGACCCGCCGTCCGGTTTTACCAGCCCTACGATCAGATAAAAGGTGGTGGTCTTGCCCGCCCCATTGGGACCTAACAATCCCACGACCTCGCCCTGCCCGATGGACAGGTCTATCCCATCCACCACCCTTCTTCCATCATAGCTCTTGGTCAACCCCCTGGCAGACAACATCCCCATGTCCCAAAACGGCCTATTTCTTTAAACCCTGACCTTCGGTTGTAAAGATGGTGGCGGTAACCCTTCTGTTTTCTCCGCTCTCCACGATGCCTCTGTTTTCGTTGAGATACACCGTTACCTTGTGGCCGCTTACCGTATTGTCCCCTTCCCTTAAGGTCGCATTGCCGGTAAGGATCATCTCCTGGCTGTCCTGGAAAAATACCGCCTCATCGCCGGTGGCCGTCCTCTCCTCAAGGATGATTATAACCTTGCCTTTCGCCTCGATCCTCTCCAGATCGCCTCCCCTTAAAGGGTCCCGGGTCACCGGCGCCTTATCCGCCGCCGCGGCCTCTTTCTTGTAATACAGGATCATCCGGTCCGCCTTGATGGTCTTGTCTTCCTGTTTGGCCACCACCGAACCGGTAAAGATCACCAGGCGCTTTTCATTGAGGGCATCGAGCCTGTCCGCTTCGATTCGGATCGGGATTCGCTGTTCCTTTTCAACCGGCGGCCTCTTCCGGGGATCCGCCTTCTGGGCAAAGACCAAAGAATGGGGAGCCACCGCTACCAGCGAGATTAATAACGCTGAAAGATACCTTTTCATTCCTCTCCTTTCATCAATAAACCTTCGCCTTCACCCGGGACGTAAGGGTCAAGGTCTCTTCCTTGAGCGACAGAACCATCCCCACCGCCTCGATACGGACGTTTCCACTTTCCAGGACCACCGGATCCCTTGTCGATGCAATCTCTGTCTTTTTTGAAAATTGAACGCTATTGGTTCGAAAACGATCCCCTTCAAATGTGCTTACCGTAACATTTCCGCTTATATCAATATCCTGGGAATCGGTCCTGAGCCTGCCCCGGTCACCCTCTAAGACAACAACCCGGCCATCGGACAGGGTGAATCGGATCCTGACCTTTTCGAAAACGGCCAGGTTTTCATTCTTCAGGTACCTCGCCTGATCCGCCTTCACCTCCCACTTGGCCCCGGTGGTGCCGACCTCCCGGTAGATGACGTCTTTAACCTCAACATCGATCTCCTTAGGTAGAATATTCAACAGGGCAAGGGGCGGCGTCTTTCTTAAAACAAGAAATAAGATAATCGTCAAAACGACAAGAACGGTCAAGGCCCCAACCGCTGCGATCAACCCTTTCCTGGACAACTTCAACTTCAGTATCTCCCGGTCATAAGTTTTTCAAAGCTCATCCAAAGCCCATCACAGTATTGATGGATAAAAGTCACCGGCCAGTTATCTCTCCGGTCCCTGAGCTATAACACTCCCCCAATCCTATGTAAAGTTCTAAAAGGTTCGTCCATCCCCCCGGGAAAATTCGTATCTCTTCTCCATTGCTTCCCATTTCCCTTTGGCCTTCAAGATCATTTCGCAAACCTCGCCGACAGCCCCCCTGCCGCCGGGCTTCCCGGTCACATAATGGACGACGGTCTTCACCTGCTCCGAGGCGTCGGAAACGGCAACGGCAAACCCCACCCTCTTGAGCAGGGGGATATCGACCAGGTCGTCTCCGACAAAGGCAACCTCTTGCCGCAAGAGGTTTTTCCTCGCGATGATCTCTTCATATACCTTGACCTTGTCCCGGATTCCCTGATAGGTCTCCGCCACCCCCAGTTCCCGGGACCTGATCTCAACGGCCTGCGAATTTCTTCCTGTAATAACGATCACCTCAACCCCCTGCCCGATCATCATGGCAAGCCGGTGGCCGTCTTTGACATCGAAAATTTTGCACTCCCGCCCTTCCCCATCGAGGATGATCCGGCCGTCGGTCAGCACCCCGTCAACATCCAGGATGAGAAGCCTGATCGGTTCAAGCAACCTGCGCAGGTTCTCCCGGTTCTCTATATCCATCTCAGTTCTCCTGATCATTTAGGTCAACCTTCGGTCTTTACGATAAGATCAAGCCTCTTAAGAAGGGGCAGAAGCCCGGGAAGGCTGTCTAATGAGAGGGAATTGGGGCCGTCACAACGGGCCTCCTCCGGGCAGGGATGAACCTCGAAAAAAAGCCCGTCTACCCCCACCGCCACGGCGCCGCGCGCCAGATAAGGCACCATATCCCGGTTCCCGGAAGAGGCGGTGCCGGCCCCCCCGGGAAGCTGAACACTGTGGGTCGCATCATAGATCACCGGGAACCCCATCCTTCTCATGATGGGCAGTCCCCGGAAATCGGAGATAAGGTTATTATATCCGAACGAAACGCCCCGTTCGGTGATAAGGATCCGATCATTGCCCCGGGAGCGGATCTTTTCGATTACGTTTTCCATGTCCCAGGGGGCGAGGAATTGGCCTTTCTTGACATTTACCGCCCGCCCGGTCTGGGCAATCTCGGAGAGAAAGTCCGTCTGACGGCAAAGGAAAGCGGGGACCTGAATAATGTCAAGCACCTCCGCTGCCGGCCCGATCTCTTCGAAACGATGGACATCGGAAAGGACCGGGATGTCGAAATCCCTTTTTATGTCCCGCAGGATCTCCAGGCCCCGCTTAAGCCCCGGCCCCCGGAATGAACCGGCCGCCGTGCGGTTTGCCTTGTCGTAGGAGGCCTTAAAGACAAAGGGAATGGCAAGCTCCCCGGTAAGCGCCTTGAGGCGGACGGCTATCGCTCTGGTAATTTCCTCATCCTCGATGACGCAGGGACCGGCAATCAGAAAAAACGGCTCGTCGCCGCCAACGAGATAATCGGCGATATTCACTTTTTTCATTTGGTTTTCTCCCGGTGCTTGGCCTCCAGAATCTTTACCTTCATCTGGCGGATCTTTCCTGCCCGCTCACTTACAGGATTTATTTCAAAGGCCTTTTCGTAGTAATTCAGGGCCTCCCGGTACATCTCCTTCTTCTCATAGGCAACCCCCAGATTGAAAAAGATGTCTTCATCTTCCCCCGCCTCGCCCGAGACAAGCCTCAAATAGGTCTTGATCGCCTGATCGTATTTACCGCTCTTCAAGTAATGATCCGCAAGGAGGGAGAGCACCTCCCGGTTAGGGGTCAAAGCGGCGTATCTCTCGTACTGTAAGATCGCCTGCTCTTTTTTCTTCAGCATATCATAGGTCACGGCGAGGTTATAGTGGATCTGGGGATCCTGCAGGCCGTGTTTCAGGGCGAGCTCGTAATTCCTGGCCGATTCCTCGAATTTTTTCAGCTCCCCATAGGAATAACCAAGGTTCGCATAAAGATGCCTCTTCCTGGGCGAGGTCTTGACTGTCTGCTCATAGTGCCTTACGGCCTGTTCGTATCTTTTGTTTTTGAACTCAAGATTCGCCAGTCTCTCTGAAACCTCCGCGTCTTTCGGCTTCTCCTTAAGAAGCCTTAAGTATTCCTCCGCCGCCTCCTTCTCTTTTTTATCTTTTTCCAAGGCCGCCGCCAGATTGAAGCGGACATTATAGTTATTAGGATCCATCCTCAGGGCGTTGCGGTAATTTGCTATCTCCTCCCTGAGCAACCCCTTGCCGCCGTAAGCCAGGGCCAGATTGGCATAGACCGCCCCCTGTTTCTGGTTCCTGCCAATAATCTCCTTGTACCATTTTATCGCCTCGTCATAACTTTCGGCCTTAAGAGAGGTGTCTGCCAGGGCAATCATCGCATTGAGATCACCGGGCCTCCGTTTTACCGCCAGGCGATATTGCTCGAGGGCCTCTTTGGTCTTGTTTAACTTCTCGTACGCCTCTCCTAAGAGGTAGTGAAGGAGCGGATCCGGATTCTTGTCTTCCAGGGCACTTAGATAATACCCGGCTGCCTTTTCCCAGTTCCCCAGGCTTTTGTAGGCATGGGCCATGTTCAACTTCGCCCCGTGATCACCGGGGTCTTCTTTTAATATGTCCTGCCCCTCCTCGATGAACCTCCGATAATTCTTCCCGGAGAGATAAAGTCTGGCCAGCTCCCGCCTGACCGACCGATCCCCCGGGTTTTCCGCCAGGACAAGCCGATATTGACCGATGGCCTCGTTTATCATGCCGGTTTTTTCGTACAATCCGGCCAGGGCTTTTCTGATTCCCGGATCGCTGAGGTTCTGGGAAAGGGCTTTTTTAAAAAAATCTATCTGCAGGCGAGGGTCATCAGTCAACCGGGCATGTCTCAACCAGTCCTGAGGGGTGATCCTGACTGTCAAAGGCAGGGATGCCGAGACATTTCCCTTGTAGGCCACGTTGATTTGAAAGGATGAGGAATCATCCCGCGCGGCGCTCCTCCTGGCCGAGATCACCTTATCAACCAGGTCTTTACCTCTGAGCAAAACCTGGTAGGTATCGCCTGCGTCCAGTCCGGCAACCTCAACGGAGGTGTGCCGGCCGGTGAGATCATCGGAGACGACCTTTTTGATGACGAATTCATCTCGATAGAAAACCTCCATCCCTTGATCGGGAAGGAGCCTCAAGTCTTCGCCGTTCTTTTCGACAAGGAGATAGTAGAATACCGGCTGTGCGTTGAAAAGATAGTGGGCCAGGGAATTCTTCACCCTGGCGGCGGCAAAGGTTATTTCCTCTCTTTTCTCGGGATGAGCGGCAAGGAAACCATATCCTCCCCAGAGAAGGGTGCCGGCGACAAAAGGCAGAATTATCAAAACTATTTTTTTTAAGGTTTTTCTTCTCTTGAACCTGCTTTTTCTAAAATCCCGATGGATCAAACCTGTTTTCTCCTTATCAACCCCGGGGATGATAGGCCTTGTGGATTTCCTTGAGCCTCTCCCGGGTAACATGGGTATATACCTGGGTAGTCGAGATATCGGCATGGCCGAGCATCACCTGCACCGCCCGGAGATCCGCTCCCCCGGCCAGCAGATGGGTGGCAAACGAATGACGGAAGGTGTGGGGATAAACCCTCTTATTGATCCCGGAGAGCCTGACATATCCCTTGATGATCTTCCAGAGCCCCTGACGGGTGAAACCTTCCCCCAGACGGGTAAGAAAGAGCAGCTCGCACCTGCCCCCTTTCAAAAAAGCCGGGCGGGCGCCCTGGATATATTCTCTGAGAGCCTCCTGTGCCACCCGGCCGATCGGCACCAGTCTCGTCTTGTTCCCCTTTCCTACGGCCTGGAGGTACCCTACCTGCCAGTTTATGCTGTTTAAGGCCAGGTCTTTCAACTCGGAGATCCTCAAACCGGTGGCGTAGAGCAACTCCATCATCGCCCTGTCCCGCATCCCGACGGCCGTCGATCTGACGGGCACCGAAAGGATAAGCTCTACCTCGTCTTTGGACAAGACATCAGGAAGGCTCTGCCAGGTTTTGGCCTGCTCCAAATCCGCCGCGGGAGAATTTACGATAAGCCTTTCTTTCTGCATAAACTTAAAGAAGCCTCTGATCGCCGACACACAGCGATTAACAGACCTCGCCGACAGACCCTCCCTCCGCAACTGGCCCATATAGGCAATCAGGTCCTCTTCTTTAGCATCCCTTAGGGAATCCTTCCCTACTTTCGTCTCCAAATAGGCCAGATAACGGTCGAGATCCCTGCTGTAGGCCTCGATGGTGTTGGCGGCCGAACCCTTCTCTATGACGAGATAGCTCAAATATTGATCAACGATCTCAAACATGATTTTTCTTAACCCAAATCGGCCTTCTATGCAACCTGCCGTTTGCGGCAATCCCTGAAAGGGCAAATTGCCCTTTATCTTCCCTGATCCGTCATGGTATGAAACACCGGAGCAAACCAGGGAATCAGGCAGCATGACGCAAAAACCTAACCAAGACCCGATCAGAGACATCTCCTACCCGCCGGAACTGCCCATCGTTAAATGCAAAGACTCGATCATTAAGACCGTTTTGAGGGCGCCGGTAACGGTGGTCACCGGGGCGACCGGTTCGGGGAAGACGACCCAGCTTCCCAAGATCTGCCTCGAGGCGGCAAGGGGGGAAAGGGGAATCATCGGCTGCACCCAGCCGAGACGGATCGCCGCGGTGATGGCGGCAAGAAGGATCGCCTCCGAGCTCAACGAGGAGGTCGGCCAAACGGTTGGCCACAAGATCCGTTTCGACCGCAGAATGGGGCAAAACCTGAAAATCAAGGTCATGACCGACGGCATCCTGCTCATGGAGGCCCAATCGGACCCCTATTTGAGGCAATATGACACCTTGATAATTGATGAGGCCCATGAACGGAGTCTCAATATCGATTTCCTCCTGGGGATCGTAAAGAAGATCCTTCCGAAAAGAAAGGACCTGAAGGTAATCGTCACCTCCGCCACCATCGACGCCGCCAAGTTCTCGGAATTCTTCGATCAGGCTCCGATTATCGAGGTGTCGGGAACCATGTATCCCGTGGAAACCTGCTTTCGCCCGCCTTTGATCCCGGCGGAGGATGAAGAGAATCTCTCTTACCCCGAGATGGCCGCGGATCTCGCCGAAGAGATCATCTTTGCCTGGCCGGAGGGCGATATCCTGATCTTCCTGCCCACCGAGGCGGATATCAGAGAGACCTGCAAAATTCTTGAGGGTCGAATCGGTACAGAGGCGGTGATCCTGCCTCTGTTTGCCCGCCTGAGCCGCCAGGAGCAGGAAAGGGCCTTCAGACGCTATCCCAGACGGAAGGTGATCGCGGCTACCAACATCGCCGAAACCTCCCTTACCATCCCCGATATTCGGTACGTCATCGACTCCGGCCTGGCCAGGATCAAAGTTTATAACCCCCGGATCAAGACCACAAGCCTTCCGGTAGCGCCGATTTCCGCCTCCGGGGCAATCCAGCGCCAGGGACGCTGCGGCCGGGTTCAAGCCGGGGTTTGCTTCCGCCTTTACAGCGAAGAGACTTATAAAAACCTCCCTCCCTACACCCAGCCGGAGCTTCTGAGGTCAAACTTAGCCGAGGTCATTCTCAGGATGCTCTATCTTAAGTTAGGCCGGATTGAGTCCTTCCCATTCCTCGATCAACCGGCTTCCCGCCATATTCAGGACGGGATCGACACCCTTTTGGAACTAAACGCGATCGAACCGGTAAAACAGTCAAGCGGATCATCTCCCGGGAAGGAGGGGCCGGATTTAAGGCTGACCCCAAAAGGGCAGATCATGGCCGTCCTTCCCCTCGACCCTCGTCTGGGTGCGATGGTCATCGAGGCCAAAAGGCAGAACTGTTTAAGCGAGGTCATAGCCATTGCCGCTGCCCTCACCACAGGAGATCCCAGAGAAGTGCCGTTTGAAAAGAGGAAAGAGGCCGCGGATATCCACGGTATATTCGCAGATCCCGCTTCGGATTTCATGAGTCTCCTGAACATCTGGCGGCTCTACGGCAAGACGGCCGAGACCGCCTCCAAATCTCAAATGAAGAAATTCTGCCAGGAACACTGTCTCTCGTTCAGACGGATGAAGGAATGGCGGGATGTCTACGAACAACTCTCCTCCATCCTCGAGGAAAACGGCTACCGGCAGACCCCCGCCGCCGGTGACGACGACGATCTCTACGAGAGGATTCACCGTTCTATTTTGAGCGGTTACCTTTCCCAGGCAGGCCTAAAGAAAGAAAAGAACATCTACCAGATAGCCAAGGGGAGGGAGGCGGTGATCTTTCCCGGATCCGGCCTCTACGGCCGGGGCAGCCAGTGGATTGTGGCCGCGGAACTGGTCAAGACCTCCAAGCTGTACGCAAGAAGGGTGGCACGGATTGAAAGCCTCTGGCTGTACGAACTGGGACGGGATCTTTGCCGTTTCAAATATTCCAATCCCCGCTGGGACGAAACGAGACAGGAGGCGGTAGCCGACGAACAGGTCAGCCTCTTTGGACTGGTAATCATCCCGTCCCGGGTGGTTGCCCTGGGACGGGTGGATCAGAAGGCCGCCACCGAGATATTCCTCAGAGAGGCCCTTGTTTCCGAATCCTCTTCCCTCCGCCTGCCTTTCCTCGATCATAACCGCCGGGTCATCGAAAAGATAAAAGGGATCGAGGAGCGACTAAGAAGGAGGGATCTCTTTGCCGGGGAGGAGAAGGTTTTCGAATTCTACGCCGAAAGGCTTCCGGGAATCTTCAACTTGAGGGCCTTACGGAAGGTTCTAAAGGAGAGGGGAGATGAATTCCTCAGATTGGAAGAGGCCGGTCTCCTGCTTAAGCACCCTGATGAAGAGGAGCTGTCCCTCTATCCGGAGCTGATCACCATCGGAGATAAGACGCTGCCCATCCGCTACCGGTTCGCCCCGGGCCGGCAAGACGACGGGGCGACCCTGAAGATACCCCTTTCCCTCCTTGCCCACCTGCCCAAAGAGATAAACGAGGCGGCGATCCCGGGCCTCTGGCGGGAAAAACTTCAGGCGCTTTTAAAGGGTCTGCCCAAGGAGACCAGAAAAAAGCTCCACCCCCTCAAGGATACCTTCCGGATAGTCCTTGAGGATTTCTCCCCCGGCAAGGGAAGTCTCTCTCATAACTTAAGCCAATTTATGAAAAATAGGTTCGGCATCGATATTCCCGGGAGCGCCTGGAGAGATGCGGATCTGGAAGAACGTCTCCGCTTGAGATACGCCCTGGAGGACCAACAGGAGAAAGAGCTCGTATCCGGCCGGGATCTCGATGATTTAAAGAGAGATTTTTTTTCCGGAGGCGATCATGATCTGATCGGTCAGGCGCGGGCCGGCTGGGAAAGGGAGGGGCTTACCGGGTGGGATTTCCCTGGTTTGCCCGAGATGATCCCGCTTCAGACGGGGGGACAGGTGGTAGGCTATAGTTTTCCCGCCCTGGCGAAAGCGGAAGACAAGGTCTGCCTCCGGCTTTTCAACTCCCCCGGCCAGGCGGCCGTATCCCATCCGGAAGGGGTTGCAGCCCTTTATCGAATCGTCCTCCGTTCCGACTTCGACCGCCTGAGGAAGTCTTTGAAACCTTCTTCCGACCTGAAACTCTGGGCCGACCGATTCCCCGGGGAAAAAGAGCTGGTCAAGGGAATCGAAGAAAAGGTCGCCCGGGATCTCTTTGGCGCAAATATCAGGGACGCCGAGGGATTCGATCGGCTCAGACGGGAGAGGGCGGCCCGGATTATCCCCCGGGGGCTGGAAATCCTCCAGGCCGTAGCTCCGCTCCTTAAGGAGCATTGGCAGACCTCCTCGATCATCGCCGATCTCGAACGGGAAAACGGCAGGATCAAACCCGCCCTTGACTACCTCGCCTGCCTGAAGGAGGAAATCGGGGATTTGCTGCCTGGGGATTTCCTCTCCCGTTATAACCTGGATCAGATAAGCAGATTGGTCCGCTATCTCAAAGCCCAGGGAATCCGGGCCAGACGGGGAATTTCCAACCTGAAGAAGGCGGAGGAGAAATCAAGACTGGTCAGAACTTATCAAGACAAGTGGAACGCCTGGCAGGCAAGATTGACCCCGGAGAGCCCCGAAGAGTTGCGCCGGGCCGTTTGCGATCTTTTCTGGACGATCCAGGAATTCCGGGTATCCCTCTTCGCCCAGGAACTCAAAACCCTCTTTCCGGTCTCGGAGAAGAGACTTATTGAAAAAATAAACGAGCTGCAAAAATTCGGCTAGGAGGTCTTGCCAATGGAATGCAGAATAGAGGAGAATAAGGTCTTATGCACCTGCTCTTACGAGCCGTGCGCAAGGAAGGCCAAATGCTGCCAGTGCGTTTTCTATCACCGGCAGAACAACGAAATCCCGGGATGTTTTTTCACAAGCAGCGGGGAGAAGTGTTACGACCGGTCAATCAAGCGATTTCTTGCGGACCGCGGCTGACGACTTTAACGAGATCCAGGGCGCCCAGGGTGCCCTTCCAATATTTACCCATCTTAAGCCAGTACAGGTAGGCTTCGTCGGCCCCGCCTACTTCAATATATCCCGGCTGGGCCGGCCTTACCGGCAGGTGTCTCTTTTTGATCAGCTCCCTTGCCACCAGGGGGTAATCTTCGATCGCCCGGGCCAGGTCTTCTTCGGCCTCCTCCTTTCGCCCCGTCTGAAGGAGCGCAAGGGGCCGGGCATATACGACGTCAACTAAAGCGTCAGCCGGAAACCGCCCGCAAATCTCCAGGACCACCTCGGGCAGTTTTCCGGCAAAGGCCACCTCAAGCGCCGAGGCGCGAATCCCCTGATGATCGCCCGGGTCTAAGGCCAGGAGGTTGCGGAAGATCGTCAGGGCCTCCTCAGCCTCACCCTGCTGTTTCAGGGCCAGGCCCAGCCAGGCATAGGCCCTAAGAAAAGGCCTATTCTCCGGCCACATCCATTCCAGACGGGCCGTTCCCAGGACAAACCTCTCCGGAAGCGAGCTCATCCCCAGTTCGACCGCTTCCCGCCAGAGGGCAAGGGCTTCGTCATAGAGCTTCTTGTTGAAAAGGACCAGCGCCAGGAAATGCCGGCCGTCTATGTAGGGAGGATGTTGATCTATCAGACCCCGGAGTTTTGCCTCCGCCCCGTCCAGATCGCCCCGTTCTAATTGCGAAACCGCATCGATGAGTCTTTTTATCAGCTTCGCCTGCTTCGACGGATACCCGAAACGCCATTCCCCGGGAAGAATCTCTTCCATCTTAAGTGGTCTTTTGGGCACAGGGACACCTCCCTTTGAGCCGGCCATTCCCATTAATGTTTTTTCGATCTTTTCGAGGCCTTGAGGGGATTCAACTTCTGGGTCGGTTCGGCAATTACCCTTTTAAGATGGGACGCGGTGGGACAATTCCCATATATCCACTTGCTGGCCGGATCCGGATAGACCCGGCAATACTTACCGTTTTCCAGGTCGAAGACCTTGCTGCATTCTTCACATTTATCTATGATTACATGGCAGCTCCCTCCGTTGTAACCACAGCCGTTTTTACCCATAAAGGCGCAATCCGTTCCTATTTTGATCGTCTGACAAATCATTACCCAAAACCCCTTTCAAAAATATTTTGTAAAAAAAACCGAACAACTTTTCTGTCTGTACAGATAAGGTAGTCCGGCGCTTTTCCTGCAACCTGTCAGGCGCCGCCGGGATTATCCCCTGCGGCGCCTGAAAAAATCACCGCGCATCTAGCAGAAAGAATATTACCTGTCAAGGGATAATTTGGGATAATTTGGGTTGTCTTTACCCCTTGACTTATAGCCATATCCAGGTAAGATGCCGCAAACCAAGGAAGCCCGCGGGAAATATGCCTAACCTGCCCACTACAAATTGGCGCGTCGCCGAGGAGGATAACCCGGCTGCCCGGCAGCTTGCCTCCGAACTCAACCTCAATCCCCTGATTGCCCGGGTGCTTTCGGCAAGAAAGATCAAGGACCCGACCCAGGCCAGGTTGTTTTTGTCCCCCAATCTCAAGGACCTGCATAACCCCTTCCTCATGAAAGACATGAAAACCGGGGTTGAACGGCTCTTATCCGCCCTCAACCGCAGAGAGAAGATCATCATCTACGGCGATTACGACGCCGACGGCATCACCTCGGTGGCGATCCTCTACGATTTCCTGAGGGCAATCACCGACCGGGTGGGCTACTACATACCAGACCGAACGGAAGAAGGCTACGGCTTAAATGTCAGGGCAATTGATTCAATAAAATCCCAGGGGATCAGCCTGATCATCACGGTAGATTGCGGCATCTCCGACAGAGAACAGATCGCCCATGCGTCTTGCCTGGGGATCGACACCATCGTCCTTGACCATCACGAGGTTGCCGACGAACTGCCTAAGGCAGTGGCCCTGATCAATCCGAAACAGGCCGACTGTTTGTTCCCCTTTAAACATCTGGCGGCGGTGGGGATTGTCTTCAACTTTCTCATTGCCCTCCGGGGCTGCCTCAGGGAACAGGGTTTCTGGAACGGGAAAAACTACCCCAACCTCAGGACCTATCTCGATATTGTGGCCCTGGGAACCATCGCCGACGTCGTGCCCCTGATCGACGAAAACAGGCTCTTCACCCGGATCGGCCTCGAGCTCATCAATACCGGCGGACGCACAGGTATCAAGGCCTTAAAGGAGATCTGCGCCCTGGAAAACCAGGTGATCGATACGATGCGGGCCTCGTTTGCCCTTATCCCCCGGATCAATGCCGCCGGCCGTCTTGCCGGCGCCGGGAGGGCGGTGGAGCTGTTGTTAGCACCCGGCATCGAAGAAGCGCGATCGCTGGCGAAAGAACTCGACACGTACAATCGGAAGAGACAGGCCTTAGAGAAAAGCATCTTCGAGGAAATTGCGGCTAAACTGACCGATATCGCAGAGCATAAGGATCTATATGCCCTGATCCTGGCCTCGCCCGACTGGCATCCGGGGGTTATGGGAATTGTCGCCTCCCGGCTGGTGGACCGGTTCAACAGACCGGCGATCCTTATTAGCCTCAAGGATGGTCTGGGCCGGGGTTCCGGCCGGAGTTTAAACGATTTCAATATCTATCAGGGACTGAAGAAATGCGACAACCATCTCCTGTCCTACGGGGGGCATTGCTATGCCGCCGGGATTTCCATCAGAGAAGAGGACATCGGGGATTTCGCTGTCAAACTAAACGAGATAGCGAAGGCGCATTTTGACTCGCGGGATCTGGCCCCCCAGACCCTTATCGATTCTTCCTGCCGCCTTCAGGACCTGGAAGAAGACTTTCTCGCCCAGCTTGATCGATTGGCCCCTTTCGGCGCCAGTAACCCGGAGCCGGTTTTCCTGACCCGGGGGGTGAGCATAAGCTCAAAAACCGTCGTGGGCAACAAACACCTGAAGATGAAGATCGCCGGAGACGGCATAAATTGCAGTTCGATCTGGTTCAACAAAGGCTCCTTCAGTCAGGAAATACAAGGAAACCGTTTCGATATAGTCTTCACGCCCCAGCTCAATTACTGGAACGGGTCGGCGGATCTGCAACTAAAGATGAAGGACATGGCCAATCTTGATCCGGGGACATAGAACCGGGGGGGTATCAGGTCGCTACTTGATCCCCAGCTTATCGATGCGATAGTTTAAGGAATCATAGCTTACCTTAAGCAATTGGGCCGCTTTGGTCTTCGAGTTCCGGGTCTTTTGCAGGGCCTGTTCTACCAGGCTCCTCTCGTATCTTGCCAGCTCGTCGTTTAAGTCAAGACCCTCCTCAGCAATCTCCGGGGCGGCCTTTTCCTTTGTTTCAAAGGCCGAGGCCGAAAGGAGCATGCTGTCCGGGAGGATGATCTTAGACGATTCCAGGGCGATGCTTCTTTCAATTATATGGGCCAGCTCCCGAACATTTCCCGGAAAGGGATATTCCATGAGCAACTCCATGGCATAAGAGGAGATCGTCTTGATCTCCTTGCCTAATTCCCGGGCATACTTGTTTATGAAATACTCGGCCAGCACCGGGAGGTCGTCCTTCCTCTCCCGAAGAGGGGGAATCCTGATCGGGATCACATTCAGGCGATAATACAGATCCTCTCTAAACGTCCCCTGGCCCACCTTCTCCAGAAGGTCCTTATTGGTCGCGGAGATTATCCTCACATCCACCTTGATGTCTTCCGTCCCGGCAATCCTGCGGAAACTCTTCTCCTCGACCACCCGGAGGAGCTTCACCTGGAGGGCTAGGGAGAGCTCGCCGATCTCGTCGAGAAATATGGTTCCCCCGCTTGCCACCTCAAACAATCCCGGCTTGTCTTGATTGGCCCCGGTAAAGGCCCCTTTCATATGTCCGAACAGTTCGCTCTCCAGAAGGGTCTCGGGGATCCCGCCACAGTTTATAACCACAAAAGGTTTCGTCTTCCTCGGCGAGTGCTGGTGGATGGCCCTGGCCACGAGCTCCTTTCCCGTTCCGCTCTCCCCCAGGACCAGAACGTTGGCCCGGTTATCCGCCACCTTCCGGACCGTCGAATACACCTTGAGCATCTCTCTGTTCTTGCCGATCATCCCGCCGAAAGAGACGTTTTCCTCCACATCCCTGATGAACTGCAGCTCCTCCCTGTTGAGTCCCTTTTTTTCCAGGGCGCAGGCGACCACCTTTTTGAAGTCTTCCACATCGAAGCCCTTTTCGATATAGTCGTAAACCCCCAGATTCATCGCCGCCAGGGCGGTCTCCCCGGAGGCAAAGGCCGTCACCAGAATAAACATCGCATCCGGCAGGATCTCCTTTACCGCCTTGATAAACTCCAGACCATCCATCCTGGGCATCTTGAGATCCGTGATAATCAGTTCGAAGCCTTTCTTGCGACAGATGTTTAAGGCCCGGATTGCGTCTTGAACCCCGACCACCTCATGGCCCTCTCCGGCCAGAAGGATCTCCAGGAGTTCTCTTATCCCCTGATCGTCGTCAACGACGAGAATCTTCGCCATTTTCAGCCCTCCCGCCGTCCGGACAGGGAAGCTGGACTTCCACCGTCGTCCCTTTTTGCGTCTCGCTTTCTATCGAAACGGAGCCCTCATAGCCGGAGACGATCCTGTTTACGATCGCCAGACCCAAGCCTGTCCCCGCCGGTTTCTTCGTATAGAACGGTTCTAACACCCTCTTGAGATCCGCCTTATCGATGCCGATTCCATTGTCCCTTACCCTTATTACCCAGGAGCCGCCTCCCGGAGGATAATGTCTGTACTCCGTCGCCACGGTGAGCCGCCCGGGACCGGGCAGCGCCTGAACCGCATTCAATAAGAGGTTCCAGACAATCTGCCTGAGCTCGGTTTTTTTCATCTTGATCTTTGGCCCCGGGAGAAGAGAGGTCCCAATATCGATGTCTTCATGCCAGTCCGGCACCAGCCGTAGCGACTCGATTGTCTCCTCTATAACCTGACCGATAGCCAACTCGTCATAATTCCCGGGCAGAGGGCGGATGAAGAGGAGAAAGTCCTGCATGAAGCTCTCCAACTGCTCTTTTCCCCTAAGGACGATATCCATGAGACGTCTTTCCTGATCGGTCAAGAAGAGGTTCTTCTGCAAGAGCTGGATCGAACCGCTCAAGGCGGCCAGGGGGTTTCTGATCTCATGGGCAAGACCGGATGCCATCTCCCCGATAAACGCCAGGCGTTTGCTCCTCTCCAGGTCCTCCTCCATCATCTTGTTTCTGGTTATGTCCTGGAAAATCATAATCTCTCCCAGCTCTTTGCCTGAGCTGTCTTTCAGGATAGACAGGGAGGTGGACAGGATGATCTTTTCCAAGTCTTTCCTTATGAATTCCATTTCTCTGTTGATACTCTTGGTTTCTATATCCGAACTCATCCCTTCGGAAAAGACCTCTTTGTAAGCGGGAAATACCTCGTTGAGCCTCCGGTTGCGGACATCTTTCAGGGCCTCTCCGGTAATCTCCTCCGCGGCCCGGTTGAAGGTCTTTATCAGACCCCGGAGATTGATCGTCAATATCCCCACATTGACCGATTCGATGATGCTGCGGTGCAGGAGGTCAAGCTGTTCAAACGCCGTCTCCCTTTCGGCCAGAAGCGAACTTGCCCTCCTTTCCCTTTCGACGAGGAAACTCGCGATCAAGGCAACGATATAGAACGAAATAATGTGCACGAAGATCCGGGTAAAAACGTAGCCGGAACCGTAATAGTCATTTAGAGGGGAAGAACTCAAAGGATTGATTATCTCATAGTAGGCCAGATCCAATAGGAGTCCGTAGGCGATGCTTGAGGCCGAGGCGATGATCACCCCTCCCCGTTTCCCCAGAAAGAGGACGCAGTAAATAATGATCAGCGTATAGAGCAGGGAATAGACGCTGTCGATCCCTCCGGTGATAAAAACCAGGGCGGTAACGGCCAATACATCGCAGATCCCCTGGAAATAGATATTGGAAGAGACCTGGGAAACCGATTTCGAAAAGATGTAATAAACGGCGGTGAGCAGATAGGTTGACAAAATCATGACCAGCAGGATCCACGGCTGATAGGCGGTTGCCGGACCTGCTGCCCAAATCGTCGCCTCGCCCAGCCGCATCTCGATAAAAGCGGCCATCCCGAGCAGGAAGGTAACCGTAAGAACCCTTAAAATAAGCAAGTCGCGGATCTTCGGCGGGATGTTTTTTTCTTGCAGTCCTTCTTTATCCATGTATGGTAACCCAAAGACCCCAAGACCTGGAAACATGAAAGAGACGATTTGCTCTCAGATCTTAAGTCGCCCTCTTTTGCCCGGTTTCTTTTCTCTGGCCGGGGGAATCTGGACGGGCGGCGTTCTCACCCTCCCCGACCTTCCCCTTCAGATCGCTCTTGCTGCAACGCTGGCGGCTCTTCTCCTCGCCGCCAGAACAAAGATCCTGTTTTTCTTCCTCTCTTTTGGGGTTATCTTTCTCACCGGGATCCTGTTGTTTCACGCCTGCCTCGGGCCGCCCGGGGATACCTATAACATTGTAAATCCGATCAGTAAAGCCAAGATGACCGGGGAAGGGACGATAGTCGAGCTGGAGCATTTAAGAGACGATGCCCTCTCTATCGTCGTGGAGCTGAGGAAGGCCGGGGAGGAAGATCCCCTCCGTCGGGCCCGGGGCCGGATCAAGCTGACCATCGGGAAGGCGAATCGGCTATCCGAGCCGGTCCGCTACGGTGATTACGTCCGCTTCCATTTTGTTTTGCGGGATATCAGAAACTACCAAAACCCCGGCGGCTTCGATCACGCCCGCCACCTTCGGTATCAGGGGATTGATGCCCTGGGCCACATCCGGGATCGGGCGAGCCTGGTTGTCATCAGGAAAGGACAGGGAAACCCCTTACGAGCGCAACTTGAGGATCTCCGCGGGCGGGCACATACCTTCATCATCCAGAATACCGAGGGTGTCGCCGGGCGGATTATTTCCGCCCTTACCGTAGGGGAGAGGAAGGCCTTGCCAGCGGAAATCCGGGATGCCTTTGCCCGGACCGGGACTGCCCATCTCCTGGCCATCTCCGGGCTTCACGTGGGAATAATTGCGGGCTTTTCCTTTTTCCTTGTCAGGTTCATCCTCAAATCCTCCACCTACCTGATGCTCCGGTTCAACATCATGAAGATCGCAACCGTGGCCTCGGTTCTCCCGGTTTCTCTCTATATCTTCCTGGCCGGGGGCAGTCCCTCGGTTATAAGGGCTGGAATAATGGTCATCGTTTTTCTTATAGCCGCTGGCCTGGACAGGCTCAGAGATATAACCTCCGCCCTGGCCCTGGCGGGTTTTGTTATTCTTCTCTTCGACCCCCTCTCCCTGTTCAATATCTCTTTTCAGCTCTCCTTTACCGCCGTCGCAACGCTCCTTTTTGCCGCCCCGCTCTTTTCGCCGAAAATCCCCTCCCCCGGCAGCCGCCGGGGGATTAAGAGATCCCTCTCCCTTCTGCTTGGTTTCGTCCTGGTAAACCTGGCCGCTACCCTGGGCACCGCCCCCCTGATCGCCCATTATTTTTATCTCTTCTCCGTCATAAGCCCCCTGGCCAACCTTTTCGCCGTTCCCCTTCTGGGATTCATCGCCCTCCCCTGCTCCCTTGCCGCGCTCCTTCTGTCGCCTCTTTGGTCCTGGGCGGCCCGATCGCTCCTTGCCCTCGGTTCCCAGTTCACGGACCTTGCCGTTTCTTCGATCCTCTTGTTCAACTCCCTTCCCTGCTCGTCCCTCCTGGTGTCGCCGCCATCTCCGGGGCAGGTGTTTCTCTACTACGCCCTTCTCATCCTCGGAATTGGTTACCTTCGCCTGGCCCCCGGGGCCGCCGCTTCCCGGGAGGGAAGGGTCGTTCTTTCCGGTTTTATCCTCTTGATTTCCCTTGCCCTGATCCAGTTCTGGCTCACCAGCCGAAGCGGACCAGGACAAAATGATCTTTCCCTGACGGCCATCGACGTGGGCCGGGGAAGCTCTTCTTTAATCGAATTTCCCCGGGGAAAACGCCTCCTTATCGACGGCGGCGGTTCTCCTCAAGGGGATTTCGACGTGGGGAAAAACGTGCTGGCCCCTTATTTTCTCTCAAAGAAAATCAAATCGTTTGACCTCGTCGTTTTGACCCATCCCCACAGCGATCATCTGGATGGTCTCCTGTACATTTTAGAGAGATTCCCGATAGGCGAGATCTGGACCAACGGACAGGCGGCGGATACTGAAAACTACCAAAAACTGATCAGACTTATCGGGGAAAAAAAGATCCTTCACCGGATCATCTCCGCCGGAACCCATCCCCGGAATATCGACTCGGTGACAATCGAGTGTTTTAATCCGGGCGACCCCGTGCCCCTTGCGCTCCCCGCCGCCTATGACGAAATAAACAATAATTCCCTCGTTCTTAAACTAACCTTCGGGGAGGTTGGAATCCTTCTGCCCGGAGACATCCAGGCGGAGGCCGAAGCAGGGTTGATCAAAAGGGGTCATGATCTCAAAAGCCGGATTCTCCTGGCCCCCCATCACGGCGGCGGGTCTTCCAACTCCCGGGACTTCATCAAGGCGGTAAGTCCCGTGGTGGCGATAATCAGCACCGGACGGGGGAATCCCCCTCCCCGTCAGACCGTGGAAAGATACCAATCCATAGGGGCCAGGATTCTCCGTACCGATCTATCCGGCGCGATAACCGTCCGCACCGACGGGGAGACGGTTGCCGTCGAAACCTTCTCCGGGGCGGTCTCCCGGTAACTCTTCCCTGCCGTTGGAAACGGGCGGCACACTTGCCTCATATGTAAAAGTCAAGGGCTTCCCGGACAGCCGGTAAACGAATTTTAGATTTCTCATTTTATCTGACTGTCTTGTCAGTTTTTCGGGCAACAAAGCCGGCGGCAGGAGAAAGAAAGCTGTTCGAATCTTTCCAATTCTATTGTAACCCGCCTGCTTGTGTGCTAAGAAGCAGGCTTCTTTTCGCCACGGGGATTCGACTATGAAAGAGGCTATTACAGCCATCAAGGGTTTCAAGGATATTCTGCCGGGACAGGCGGGCAAATGGCAGCAGGTGGAGGCCGTCGCCCGGAGGACCTTTTCTGATTTCGGGTTCAAGGAGCTCCGGCCGCCGATCCTGGAAAAGACCGCCCTTTTCGTAAGGAGCATCGGCGAGGCCACGGACATCGTAGAGAAGGAGATGTACACCTTCCGGGACAGGAACGAAGAGTCCCTGACGCTGCGTCCGGAGGCTACCGCCTCGCTCCTTAGGGCTTACATCGAACATCACATCTATACCTCCGATCAGGTAAGCAAGCTCTACACCATGGGCCCCATGTTCCGCCGGGAGCGTCCGCAAAAAGGGAGATTCCGCCAGTTCCATCAGATAGACGCGGAGATCCTGGGGCTTGCCGACCCCCGGGCGGATGCGGAACTGATGCTCCTTTTGCATACCCTGTTTCAACGATTGGGCCTGTCGAGACTGCAATTTGAAGTGAACTCCCTGGGCTGCCCCGATTGCCGTCCCTCTTTCCGCCTTGCCCTCGTAGCCCACCTGGCCCAGGGAGAAGAACTCCTCTGCGCGGATTGCCGAAGGCGCCTGAAAACCAATCCCTTGAGGGTTTTCGACTGCAAGATCGAGGGGTGCGGCCGGGCGCTTGTAAATGCGCCTCTGGTGCCTGATTACCTTTGCCTTCCCTGTCTGGATCATTTCCGGAAGGTAAGGGAATATCTCGATTCCTTCGGCCTCAACCACGTCGTAAACGGCCGGATGGTTCGAGGTCTCGATTACTATCAGAGAACGACCTTCGAGGTTACAATCAAGCAGGAGGAGGCCAGCCTCGCCATCGTAGGCGGCGGTCGCTACGACGGGCTGATCCGGGATCTGGGCGGACCGGACACACCGGGAATAGGTTTTGCCATCGGCACGGAGCGGTTGATATCCCTCTTAGATCTCCCGGACGAGAGGTTCTTGGCCCCCCCGGCCCTGTTCATCGCCGCCCAGGGCAAAGAGGCGGCGGACCTCGCCTTTCTGATGTGCAACCGCCTGCGAATCGCCGGGGTCTCCGCCGAGATAAACTACACGGGAAAAAGCCTGAAAGGCCAGATGAAGGAGGCTGACCGGCTGGGCGCAGCCTACACCTTAATCCTGGGAGAGCGGGAAATTCAGGAAGGGCAGGCGGAACTCAGGCACATGGGCCGGGCAACCCAGCAGAAGGTAAAGCTAGCCGGAATCGAAACGGAAATTGCCGCAATAATTTCAACGAGGTAGGAGAATTGAAGGGTTTTAACGCAGAGTTGAAGAGAACCGATTACGCAGGCGCCCTCGGGCCTGATCGGACAGGAGACGAAGTCGTCCTGGCAGGATGGGTCCAGCGAAGAAGGGATCACGGCGGGGTGATCTTTGTCGATTTGAGAGACCGGGAAGGCCTTGTCCAGGTGGTGATCAACCCGGCGGAGGGAAAGCCTGGGTTTGATCAGGCCCATCTGATCAGAAGCGAGTATGTCCTGGCGGTTGCGGGAGCGGTCAGAAGGCGGCCGGAGGGCATGGAAAACCCCGCCCTCAAGACCGGGATGATCGAGGTCGTGGCGGACCGGATCGAGATATTAAACGAATCCAAGACCCCGCCGTTTTCCCTGGATCTGGCCTCGGAGGTAGCGGAAAATATCCGCCTCCAATACCGCTATCTGGATCTCCGCCGGCCGGAGATCCAGAAAAACCTCATCCTGCGCAGTCAGATCGCCCGGGAGGTTCGGGAGTATTTTGCCGGCGAGGGGTTTATCGAGGTGGAAACCCCCTTTCTTACCAAAAGCACCCCGGAGGGGGCGAGGGACTTTCTCGTCCCCAGCCGGATCAATCCCGGGATGTTCTATGCCCTCCCCCAGTCGCCCCAGCTTTTCAAACAGCTCCTCATGGTCTCGGGGCTCGACCGCTATTATCAGATCGTCCGCTGTTTCAGGGATGAAGATTTAAGGGCGGACCGGCAGCCCGAGTTCACCCAGATCGATGTGGAGATGTCCTTTGTCAATGAGGAAGACGTCATCACCGTAGTGGAAGGGCTTTTTTCGCGGCTGTTTCAAAACTGCCTCGGGAAGGAACTGAAAACCCCCTTCCCGCGCCTCCCCTACCGGGAGGCCATCGCCCGCTACGGCAAGGACAACCCGGATATCCGGTTCGGTCTGGAATTGATCGACCTTACGGATCTTCTTAAAGAAACCGCCTTCCGGCCCTTCGCCGAGAACCTGGCCCGCGGCGGGATCATCAAGGCGCTCCTGATCGAAGATGGATCGGTTTTTTCCCGCAAGGACCTCGACGACCTGAAGGAGGTCGTGGCCCCGTACGGGGCCAAGGGTCTCGCCTGGGCCAGGGTGACCCCGGAAGGGTGGACATCGCCCCTGGCCAAACATCTTTCTCCCTCGGAGACGGCGGGGATAAATGAAAGAACCGGTGCCAAAACAGGGAGCGTGATCCTGTTTTTGGCGGATGTCCAGGAGGTAGTCCATACGGCCCTGGGCCATCTGAGGCTCTATCTGGGAAGAAGGCTCAATCTCTACGCCAAAGATACCTTCTCCTTCACCTGGGTCACCGACTTCCCCCTGTTCGAATACAGCGAAACGCAGAAGAGATACGTCTCCACCCATCACCCCTTCACCTCCCCCCATCCGGCGGACCTGTCCTTCATCGAAGAAGACCCGGGCCGGGTAAGGGCCAGGGCCTACGATCTGGTCTTGAACGGATCGGAAATTGGCGGCGGGAGCATCCGGATCCATCGAAAGGAACTTCAGACCAGAATATTCACCGCTTTGGGCCTTACCAGGGAAGAAGCGGAAGGCAAATTCGGATTCCTCCTGGAAGCCCTGCAGTACGGGACCCCTCCTCACGGCGGAATCGCCTTCGGCCTGGACAGAATGATCATGATCATGACCGGAGGGGACTCCATCCGGGACGTAATCGCCTTCCCCAAGACCCAGCGGGGAACCTGTCTTCTGACCGATGCCCCCTCAGAGGTCGCCCTGGAACAGCTCATGGAGCTCTCGCTGAAGATCGTCTAGGCCGCATGGGGCAATCCCGGACAGGATGCAATCAGCAATCCCCCCTGCTTCAGGAGGCCGCCACACCCCGGGCGCCGGTGGATTCCCGGTATTTTGGATTGGGGTTTTGCGTTCTTTATTATTGATTTATCCAGGAGGTTGTTTTATCCTCCCTCTACGGGGGAGGATCTTTCTCAAAACGGACGCCACAATCACAGGGGAATAAAAAATGAAACAAAACAAAGACTTCCGGATATTGGATCACCAGCACAGCAAACATTGGCTCTTCGAACTAAAAGACCCCGTCCTGCCTAATCTTCAGAAGGACATCTTCCCGTACACCGAGGTGAGCAGGATCGATTTCGACCACAAACTGCTTTCTATCCGGCCTCCTGAGGATATCTACATCACCGACACGACCTTTCGGGACGGCCAGCAGGCCCGACCTCCCTACACCGTCAGGCAGGTCGTCGATCTTTACAGCCTCCTCTCCCGCCTCGGGGGGGAAAACGGCATAGTCCGCCAGACGGAATTCTTTCTTTACAGCAATAAGGACCGGGAGACCGTCGCCCAGTGCCGGGCCCTGGGGTTTAAATATCCGGAAATAACCGGCTGGATCAGGGCCAAGAAAGATGACGTCCCCCTGGTCAAGGAGGCCGGCCTCAAGGAAACCGGGATACTCACCTCCGCCTCCGATTACCATATCTTCCTGAAACTCGGCAAAACCCGCGCTCAGGCCCTGGCGGATTACCTGGATATTGTTACGTCCATTTTGGACATGGGGATCGTCCCCCGGTGCCATTTCGAGGATGTAACCCGGGCGGATATCTACGGCTTCGCTATCCCCTTTGCCATAGAATTGATGAAATTGAGAGAGCAAAGCGGCCTCGATGTCAAGATCAGGCTCTGCGACACCTTGGGCTACGGGGTAACCTACCCGGGGGCGGCCCTGCCCCGCAGTGTGGACAAGCTGGTTAGGGCCTTCATTGATGACGCCGGGGTTCCGGGAAGGCTTCTGGAGTGGCACGGTCACAACGACTTCCACAAGGCCTTGATCAACGGGGCCACCGCCTGGCTGTACGGCTGCAGCGCGGTCAACTCAACCCTGCTGGGGATGGGGGAACGCACCGGTAACCCGCCGCTTGAGGCCCTTATCATCGAATATATAAGCCTCGTCGGCTCTCCCCGGGGGATAGACACCACCGCAATCACCGATCTGGCCGATTACTTCGAACGGGAGATCGGGGTCAAGATACCCAACAACTATCCCTTCGTTGGCGCCGACTTCAACGTCACCATGGCGGGAATCCATGTGGACGGCCTGATCAAGAACGAGGAGATCTACAACATCTTCGACACGGAAAAAATCTTAAAAAGACCCATCATGGCCACGATCAACGACAAATCCGGCAAGGCCGGGGTCGCCTTCTGGATCAACCAGCGCCTGGGTTTGAAAGGCGAAGGCATCGTCGAGAAGCAGCATCCCGGGGTCTCGAAGATCTACAAATGGGTGAACGAGGAGTATGAAAACGGCCGGGTGACCAACATCTCCCACGAAGAGATGGAAAGATTGGTCCGCAAGTACCTGCCGGAGCTCTTCATGTCCGAACTCGACCGGATCAAGGCGAAGGCGGCGGAGGCCTCCCTTTCCGTTGTTAAACAGGTGGTGGACCATCCGGTCATGAAAACCATGAAATCCGATCTGCAGGAACCGGTCATGCAGAAGATGATCGAGGACAATCCCTCGATTCAGTTCGCCTACGTTGTCAACATGGACGGGAAGAAGACCACAAGAAACATAACCAATGTGGCGGACCGGGTAAAATATGAAAATTACGGCATCGGGACGGACCAATCGGACCGGGAATGGTTCATCAGGCCGGTTCAGACGGGCAAGATGCATGTGACCAACTTCTACATCTCCAAAATGACCGGCGCCCTCTGCATCACCGCCTCCGCCCCGATCAGAGACGATAACGACGAAATGGTGGGCGTCTTCGGGGTGGACATCAAGTTCGAAGACTGGGTAAAAAGGGTTGAAGACATAGCAGAGGCCACCCAGATTGCCCTGAAGGAGGAATATGAGGCCAAGGCCAAATCCGACCGCTGGTTATGATCCAGCGGCAAGGTTAAACGTCTCTTAACCGCCGCCCGATGACCGATATCGATTCAGCCGCAGCCGGCTTAGCCGGGCTTCTTGACATATTAAGACACCTCAGGTCCGATAGAGGCTGTATCTGGGACCGCAGGCAGACGAAAGAGGATCTGGTCCGTTATCTCCTCGAGGAGGCTTATGAGGTCGCCGATGCGGCCTCAAGCGGCTCCCCGGAAGATCTTAAGGAGGAGCTGGGCGATCTCATCTTTCAGGCCCTCTTTCTCGCCGAAATCTCCAGGGAAAAGGGGGAGTTCGATCTATCCCAGGTTTTTGCCGGGTTATCGGCGAAAATGATCCGGCGCCATCCCCACGTCTTTTCCGGGACAACCGCCCTTACCGTCTCGGAGGTCAAGGCCAATTGGGAGAAGATTAAGAGCGGGGAAAAGAACTGTCCCGGTCAACGGGATATTTTTCAGGGGATTCCCAGATCCCTTCCCTCCCTCGTCAGGGCGGAGCGCATCGGGGAAAGGGCCTCCCGGGTTGGCTTCGACTGGCCCGGCGTCCCGGAGGTGCTGGCAGCGGTGGAAGAGGAATTTCTCGAGCTAAAAGAGGCCATAGCGGAAGGTGATCAGGCCAGGAGGAAAGAAGAGCTCGGGGACCTTTTGTTTTCCCTGGTAAATCTCTCGCGTTTTCTTGGAATTTCACCGGATGAGGCGCTAAAAGGTACGATCGACAAATTTCTGGAAAGGTTTTCCTATCTGGAAGGCAAACTGGCCGCTGCCGGGAAAGGTCCCCTCTCTTCGTCCCTGGAAGAAATGGATCGTCTCTGGAACGAGGCGAAAACAACAAAGGAAAAATAAATGGATTTTATCCTCTCCCTCGTCGGGGTGCTGCTCATTGTCGAAGGGCTTCCCTATTTCGCCTTTCCCGACAAGCTCAAATCCTATCTCAGCCGGATTCTGGCAACGCCGGATTCCACTTTGCGCCACTTTGGGCTTATTGCCATGATTGCCGGTCTTGTTCTGGTATATCTTGGCCGGAACCTGGAGTAGCGCCGCCTTCAGGCAAACCTCTTGCCGAACCCGAAGATCAGGTGAAAGACGATCAGTCCGGCGAGAAACCCCGCCGCCATGTTGAAAAAAAGACCGAATCCCGCGGTGACTCCGATAACCGCCAAGTCCGGCAACCGCCAGGGACCCCGGGCGCCTCTGGCCAGTTCCCAGGAGGCGGCAAAGAGCATGGCCCCGAGGATGGACAGAGGAAAATTGAGCAATATCTGGGCTAAAGAAGCGGCGAAAAAGAGGCCCAGAAATACTTCCATCACCCCTTCCATGACGTTGGCCCCGCCGGTTCTCGCCCCCAGGCCGTATTTTCCCGCCAGTCCACCGGCGCCGTGACACATCGGCATCCCGCCGAAAAACGGGGCGATGGAATTGATGATCCCGTGATTCAAGGCGAGCTTCCTTTCGGATATCTCCTTCTCCGGCCAGTATCCCTTGATCATGGCGCAAGTAACGATGACGGCATTGACAATGGTCAGGGGAATTTGGGAGAAGCCGGCCAAAATCAGAGATTGCCATACCTCCCGGAGGGGAAACAAAGTCAGCGGGGGCAAGCCGAAAGACGGCCCTGCAAGCGACTCCAGATGCCCCTGACGGTAGGCTAAGAAAATACCTGCAATCATGAGGACGATCCCCGCCGGGGCGTAGCGGTTATTTCTTAAGACCAGGATAATGAACAGGGAGACAAGACCTGCCGCCGCCCCTTGAGACAGCATCTTGACCGCCTGCCCGATAAGAAGGAGAGCCAGGCTAATCTGGATGCCCCGGACGACGGTCTCGGGGACGAGCCGCCGGATCAGGGTTACGGCCTTCGTGCCAACCAGGATGAGCCAGGTAATCCCCATGGCGAAACCGGAGGCATAGACAAGCGAAGGGGTCCAGCTCTCGGCGATGGCCACAACGGCAATCATCTTCATGGGCTCCAGGGGCATGGGGAGACGATAGACGAGCCCCAGGATTATATTCACCGCTCCCAGCATGATGAAAAGGCCCCCGGGCTCAAGACCGCAGACAACTATGTAGCCCATCACCAAGGGCAAGATGGTTCCGTAACCGCCGAAGGCCCCGGCCAGCTCGCGGGAACTTATTTCGAAAGAACGTATCTGCATCAGGATAATCTACCCCTTTGCTCTGGGGACTCAAGGCCCCCCCGGACCTTCTTTCTTAATCCCGTTGAAAAAACTGTAGGCAACCGGGATGACAAACAGGGTAAGCAGGGCGGCAAAGAGAAGCCCGAACGCCAGGGCAACCGCCATGGGCGACCGCAGTTCCGCCCCCTGGGTCTGGCTCAGGGCCATGGGCAGGGTGCCCAGGACCGTGGTCAAAGAGGTGATAAGCACCGGTCTCAGCCGGAGGGACGCCCCTTCCACCACCGCTTCGTAGGCTGCAACCCCCCTCTTCCTCAGTTGATTGATATAGTCGATCATCACGATCCCGTTATTGACCACCACCCCGCCTAAGATGATGAAACCCATGAAGGCGGGAACCGAGATGGTCTTTTGAAAAACGATAAGACCGATCACCACCCCGATCAAGGCAAGGGGGACGGTCAGCATGATGATGAGGGGATGGGCGAGGTTTTCGAACTGGGCGGCCATCACCATGTAGATGAGCAACACCGCTATGACCATGGCCCAGAAGAGCGAGGAAAAGGCCTCCTCCATATCCCGGTAAGTGCCGCCGTATTCAATCAGGTATCCCGGAGGGAGATCGATCCTGCCTACCTCCTCCTTGATGTCCCGTACGATCCCCCCTATATCCCGGCCTGAGGTATTGGCCCGGACGGTCACCTTCCGCTCCTGGGATTCCCGGGTTATCTTCACCGGACCCAGCTTCTCCTCGAGGGTGGCCACCTGTTTGAGGGAGATAAGCCCCCCTGAGGCGGAGGCGATCTTGATGTCTCCAATGTCTTCCAGAGAGGCTCGGTCAAGCTCCCTGAAACGGACCCGGAGATCGTATTCGTCGCCGCCGATCCGGTATTTCGTCGCCACCACCCCCTGCATGGAAGCCCTCACCGCCTCGGCAATCTGGCCCACCGCAAGTCCCATCTGAGAGGCCCTTTCCCGGTCCACTACGATCTGGATCTCGGGCTTGCCCATCTTCAAGCTGGTGTCCAGGTCCCTTAGTCCTTCAATCTTTTTGGATTCGGCGGCAATCTTCCGGGCGAGGGAATCGATCCTGTCCAGATCCTTGCCGAAGACCTTGACGGCAATCGGGCTCTGATCGCCCACGGCCCCGGCGAACATCTGGCCCATATCGTAGAACTCTATTTCCGCCCCCCGGATCCTGGGGATATTTTTCCTTAAATAATCGGTTATCTCCTCCGCCGACCTCGTTCTTTCCTCCTTCTCCGTAAGCCGGGCGAAGACCTGGGCCTCGTTGACGTCGGAGGTGCCGGTTCCCAGAGCCACATCCACCTTCCGCTCGGTGGAAAGACCGATAAAGGAAACGGCGAAGCGGGTTTCCGGCTGCGAGAGGATGAGGTTCTCGATGTCCTTGACCACCCGGCTTGTCTCATCCAGTTCGCTTCCCACGGGCATGTTGATCTTCATGAAGATAAGGGGGATGTCCTGCTTCGGCATGAATTCGGCGCCGAGAAAAGGCACCAGCGAAAGACTCACCAGAAATATCCCGCAGGCCCCCAGAAGCACCTTCTTCCTATTGGCCAAAGACCGGTGAAGAAGTCTCATATATCTTTGCCGGACAAATAAAAACCTCTCTTTCCTTCCGAAAGCGCTGAGGTTTCCCCCGGCATTCTTAAACAGGACAGACGAGATCATCGGGACGATGGTCAGGGCGACAAAGAGAGAGGACAGCAAGGCAATGGAGACCGTCATCGCCAGAGGCCGGGAGAGACGGCCCGCAATGCCGCTGGATAAGGTCATCGGGAGAAAGACGGCGATGGTCGTTAACGTCGAGGCGGTGATGGCCATCCCGACCTCCTCCGCCCCTCTTCTTGCGGCCTCATTACGGTTGAGTTTCCCCTCGTTGAGATGGCGGAAGATATTCTCTATAACCACAACCGCATTGTCAACGAGCATCCCGACCCCCAGGGCCATCCCTCCTAAGGTCATGATGTTCAGGGTGTAATCGAAGGCATACATGCCGATGAAGGTAGTCACGACGGAAAGGGGGATGGCAAAGGCGATGGTCATCGTAGGCCGCCAGTCCCAAAGAAACGCAAAGATCATGGCAATCGCCAGGATCCCTCCCAGGATGGCATTCTGCCGGGTGTTTCTCGTGACCTGGGTAATGATCCGCCCCTGATCGATAGCGGCGAAAAACCGGATATCCTCCGGGATGTGTCTCTTCATCTCCTCAAGAGTGGCCTTTACCGCCTCCGTTACCTTTACCGTATTGGCCCCGGACTGTTTCATCACCATCATCGTAACCGAGGACTGACGATTAGTTCTGGCGACGCTGCGCTGCTCCTTATAACCGTCTTTGACCTGAGCCAGGTTCCTGAGATATACCGGCGCCCCTGACTGGATGGCTATAACTGTATTCTTTATCGCCTCTAAGTCTTTGAATTCCCCCATGGTCCTTACGAGGTATTCAATATGTCCCTTTGTTACGTGTCCGCCGGAGACGTTCACATTCTCCAGGGCGAGCCGCCTGATTATCTGATCTATCGAGAGATTGAAGGCCGACAGCCTGTCCCGGTCAACCAGAATATTAATCTCCCTTTCGAGCCCCCCGAGCACGTAAACCGAGGCCACCCCATCGAGCCGCTCGAGGCGCGGTTTTATCTGATCGTCTAGGTATCTCCTTAAGGTGAGGGTATCCTGCATCCCGGTAACCCCATAGTAGAGGATGGGATAGTCGGACATGTTGAACTTGATGACCAGCGGCGAATCCGCCTCTTTAGGAAGGTAGTCTGTCAGCCAGGAAAGCTTCTCCCGGACATCCTGGGCGGCGAAATCCAGCTTGGTACCCCATTCGAATTCCACGATAACCGCGGAAATCCCCTCCTGTGAAATCGAATGGAGTTTCTTGACGCTCTTGACCGTGCTGACAACGCTCTCTACCGGCTTGGTGATAAGCTTTTCTATCTCCTCCGAGGCCACCCCGGGATAGGTGGTGATGATCGAAACCACCGGATACTCAAGCTCCGGCATCATATCGAGACCGATCCGGAAATAGGCGATTATCCCGAAGAGACTTATGATCAGGATGATCATGACAACGGTGACTTTTCTCTTTATGGAAAACTCCGGCAGCGTCATAGGATCAATCTTTAGGAACTGGTTTCTTCCCTCGCCTCCCCGCAAACTGCTTAATATCATCAAGGAACTCATAGGCCGCAGGCACCACGAGCAAGGTAAGGAACAGAGAGGTGAGCAGCCCGCCGATCACCGCAATTCCCATCGGGGAGCGGGTCTCGGATCCTTCTCCGATCCCGAAGGCCACCGGGATCATCCCGGCGACCATGGCAAAGGTGGTCATCAAAATCGGCCTGAGCCTCACCGGGCAGGCGGTCAAAATGGCCTCCCGCCGGGACATCCCCCGGGACCTTAAGACATTGGTATAATCCACAAGCAAGATCGCGTTCTTCTTAACCAGCCCCATAAGCAGGATGAGTCCGATCAGGCTGAAGATGCTGATCGTTTGACCGGATATCAAAAGCGCCCCGAAGGCCCCGATCAGGGAAAGGGGCATGGAAATAAGAACGATCAGGGGATCGAGAAAGCTTTCGAACTGGGCGGCCAGGATCATGTAGGCAATCGCCACTCCGAGGAGGATGGCAAAGAGGAGATAGCGGAAGGATTCGTGCATCGTCTCGGCCATCCCCTTGTAGCCGGTGGAAAACTCTACGGGGAGAACATTTGCGGCGATGTTGTCCAGTTCTCCCATCGCCTCCGCCAGGGGTTTGCCTTCCAGGCTTGCAAAAATCGTGACGGCCCGCTGCCGGTCCGCCCGGTTGATGACGCTAGGTCCTACCCCGTCTATGACCCGAACCACCGAGGCGAGCTCCACCAGCCGCCCGTCCCGGGAGCGGACAAACAGGCGCCCCAGATCATCGGCCTTTTGCCTATGCTCCGGGGAGACGCGAACCTGGACGTCGTACCGTCTCCCGCGGCTTTCGTCTTTGTATTTGGTTATTTCCGCCTGGCCGCCGATCAAGATATTGATGGTCTCGGCAATGCTCCCCACGCTTACCCCGAGGTCGGCGGACTTGTTCCTGTCTATCAGCACCTGGAGCTCCGGTTTTCCCTTCTCAAACGAAGTATCCACATCGACGACCCCCGCAACGGCGGTTAACTTGTCGCTTATCTCCCTGGCATATACCTGGAGGGCCTCAAGATCCGTCCCGCGTATATTGTACTGGATCGGGACGTTCCTTAACCCGCCACCGACGAGGGAGATATCCTCCGCCGTTCCCCGGAGCCCGGGAATCTGATTAATCTGTCTTCTTAGAACCTTCTTGATCTCCTCCTGGTTTCGTTTCCTCTCCCTCTTGGGAATCAGATTGACAAACATGTTCGCCCGGTTGACCTCCCCCCGGACGCCGAATCCCAGGGCGTAAAAAACCGAGCTCACCTCGGGCATCTTCCTGACCATTTCTTCGGCTTGAGCGAAAAGGAGGTCGGCCCTGGTGATCGAGGAATCTAACGGCGCCTCCAGCCTCACAATGAACCGTCCCTGGTCCTCCGGGGGGATGAATTCCTTGCCGATGAATTTTGTCATATAGAGACCGAAGATAAATATCCCCAGGGCGGCAAGGAGGACCAGATTCCTGTGCCCTAAGGAATATCCCAGGATTCTCCGGTACCAGCCTTCAAAGGACAGGGATATCCGGCTGATCCGACCGCCCCTGACCGGGGGGATCCCTCCGGCGGAAAGACCCTCCGGGATCGCCTTTCTCTTGAGGAACATGGCGGCCATCATCGGGGTCAGGGTAAAGGAAACAATCATGGACATGAGCACGGCGAAAACCACCGTCAGGGCAAACTGCAAAAAGAAACGCCCGATAATCCCCTTCATAAAGGCAACGGGAAGGAAGATCGCCACGATGGCAAAGGTGGTGGCCATGACCGCAAGACCTATCTCCTGGGTGGCAAACGATGCCGCCTGGCGGGGTTCCTTGCCCTCTTCGATGTGCCGGTAGATGTTTTCGATCACGATGATCGCATCATCTATCAGGATGCCTATGGAAAGGGAAAGGGCAAGCATGGTCATGTTGTTGAAGGTGAAATCGAACATCCTCATCACCGTAAAGGTGGCGATGACCGACACCGGCAGGGCGATGGCGCTGATCATGGTCGTCCGCAGGTTCTTGAGGAAGGCCAAAACGGCGATAATCGCGAGGATCCCCCCCAGGATCAGGTGATGCTGCACCTCCTGAATAGAACGTTTGATAAAGACCGACTGATCGAAGGCCACATGGAGCTCCATCCCCGGGGGAAGGTTCTTTCTGATCTCCTCGACCTCCCTCTTTACCCCGCCTGCCACCTCGACGGTATTTGTCCCCGATTGTTTCTGAACCCCGATCCCCACCGCCGGGATGCCGTTGAACCGGACGATCGACCGCTGATCTGTGATTCCGTCTTCGACCCGGCCAATTTCACCCAGCCTGACCGGGGCGCCCTGATGATAAGCGACAATAAGGCCGCTTATTTCCGGGACCCGGGCGAATTCCCCTTTGATCTTGACAGTATATTCCCGGGAGGGATTCTCGATCCTTCCCCCGGGAAGTTCGATGTTTTCCCGCTGGAGCGCCTGGATCACGTCCCCGGCGGTGAGCTGGTAGGCCCTCATCCGGTCGGGATTGAGCAGCACCTGGATCTGCCTGAGTCTAAGCCCCCCCAAACGGATGGCCCCGACCCCCTTTATCCTTTGGATCCGCTCCTTGAGGATCTCGTCGGCATAGGACGAAAGATCCCGAATCGAGCGGTCTCCCGCCAGGTTAAGCCAGACGATCGGGGTGGAGTCGGGATTGACCTTCTCGACAACCGGTTCCTCGACATCTTTGGGCAGTCTCGCCCGGATGGAAGACACCTTTTCCCGCACATCTTGGGCGGCCAGATCGATGTTCCTGTCCAGGGTGAATTCCACCGTTACGATCGAGGCGCTGCCGGTGCTTACCGAGGTTATCGACTTAACCCCGTTTATCGTGTTTACCGCCTCTTCTATCCGGTCGGTGACGTCGATGTCCATGACCTCAGGACTTGCCCCTTTGATCTGGGTGGTAATATTGACGATGGGGAAATCCACCTTGGGGAAAAGGTCCACGCCGATTGCGGGATAGCTGATGATCCCCAGGACCACCAGGGACACGATGAACATGGTTGCCGAAACCGGCCGACGGATAGACGAATCAGCGAGCCACATTGACCTTCACCCCGTCTATGAGATTCTGCCCGCCAGCGACGACGAGACTCTCCTTGCCTGAAAGACCGGAGACGATCTCTATCCGCTCGCCGAAGGTCATTCCCGGGACGACCTCCCGGATTCGGGCCAGACCCTCCTCAACGATAAAAACCCGCTGCCTCTCCTTTTCCGAAAGGAGCGAGGAGGCGGGGATCGTCAACATCTCCCGCTCGGGGCCGGTATAAAGGACGACGCCGGCAAAGAGGCCGGGCTTCAATTGCTGATCTTTATTGGGGACCAGGGCCTCGATCTTGAGGGTGCGGGTCCTCTCATCTAGGGTGGGATAGATCAGGGAAATCCGCCCGGCAAATTCCCGGTTGGGAAGGGGGGCGATCTTCAAAATTACCTCCTGGCCGCTGCGGACCTTCCCGATTTCCCTTTCGGGAACGGAGAAGACAACCTTGACCGGATCTAGTTTAATCAGGGAAAAAAGCGGGATGCCCGTTCGGACAAAACTTCCCGGGGTGAGCCTCTTCTCTTTAACCACCCCGTCGATGGGCGACCGGATCACCGTTTTGGCCTGCCTTTCCCGCGTCAGGGCCAAAGAGGCCCTGGCCCTCGCAAGCTCGGCCTTGGCCAAGGCCAGCCTCGTTGACACATCGTCATACTGCTGTTTGGTTACCAGTTCTTCCTTAAGCAGGGTCGCCTTTCTTTCATATTCCACCTGTACGTTAGCCTGGGTCGCCTCGGCCTGCATCACCGAGGCCTCCGCCCGGCTCGCCTCCAGGAGATAATCCCGATCGGAAATCTCCGCTATAACCGTCCCTTTGGCCACCGGCGCCCCCTCTTCCACCCGGACGGTTTTTATGATCCCATCCACCTCGGCGGAGACCACTACCTCCTCCAGAGGGGAGAGGGTTCCCACCGCCTCGAGATAAGGCCGATGGGCCTTTTTCTCCACCTTCCCCACCTTGACGTTGATGATTCGTTCCCGGGGCTTTCCCTTCTCCTCCTGCTTCGTGCAGGCGCCGGCTGAAAAGACCAGGAAAACAATCAGGATCGGAATCAAACAACCAAACCTCCGGGTTTTGCCGGCTGCGTCATCTTTTTTCCCCACGTCATCGCTCCTTAGTTTCTACCGCCCGTCAAGGGGCATCCCCATCACCTTCTTCAGTCTCAAAAAATAATAGAGGTAATTGTATCTTGTCTCCATAAGCTTCCTCTCGGCGGATACCAGGAGGGCGTTTGCGTCCATCACGTCGATCGAATTGGCGAGTCCCACCTCGAATTGTCTGCTTATCGCCTGGAAATTATCCCTGGCAAAGGTCAACTGATTCTGATTGAAATCGAGAATCCCCCGCTGGGTGACAAGCTCCAGATATACCGATTCCAGTTCCGCGGTGATCGCCCTCTTTACATCTTTGATGCTCAAGTCTATCTGCCTGGCCCTCGCTCTGGCCTCGGCGACCTCCGCCCTTCTTGAGCCGCCGTCGAAGAGGGGATAGGTCAGACTCGCCCCGGCGGAGACGGCCTCCCGGTTGGTCGTCGCGGCGGCGGGATTCTGATCCAGCCCCGAGTAGCTCACCTGAAGGTTGACAGTGGGCCAGTAGGCAGCTTGGGCCAGCCGGACCTGCTGTCCGGCTATCTTTCCTTGCTGCTCCAGACTTTTTATCTCGATCCGCCTGCTTAAGGTCTCCGCCTTGGCCTCCTCCAGAGGGACGACCTCTTTGAGGAGAAACTCCGGTTCCCGAAGCTGGAAATCCCCTTCCAGATTGACCAGGCGGACAAGCTGATTCCTCGCCATCTCCAGGCCGTTTTTCGCCCGGACGAAATCGGCCTGGGCGCCGGAGAGTTCGCCTTCCGCCCGGAGGAGGGCGGTTCTCGTAAGCTCGCCGAGCTTGACCCTTTTCACGGTGGCCTCGCGATGTTTTCCCAACCTCTCCAGATTGGTGCCGGCGATCTCCAGGGACTTGTTGGCCTTGAGGGCTTCAAAATAGGAGAAGGCCGTTTGAAGAAGGTATTCCTCTTTTATAAGTTCCTGATCCAGCCTGCTTTTGGCTATATTTTCGTCGGCCAAGGAAAGATTGGCAAGCTCCCGCCCGCCAAGGGAGATGGTCTGATCGAGTCTTGCCCCCCAGGAGGCGGCGGATTCCGGCTGTACCACCGCCGCGCCTACCAGCTTCTTTTCCGTAAACCTGACTACCCCCGCCGAACCCGAAAGGCGGGGAAGCAAGGCAGCCTTGGCCTTGCCCCGGCCGAACTCGGCGATGGATACCTGCTCCTTAGCCACCTTGATCTTCTCCGCGGCGGCAGCCAGCCTGAAGAGCTCCGCAAGACCGTAGTCCTTCTCCCGGGCCTCCAGGTGACCGGGTACCGCCAGCAGAAAAAACATCCCCGCAAGGAAAACCCCAACCCTTTGCATCAAACCCCCCTGTTTCGTTCTTCTTCAGTAGGGCACCTGACGGAAAGAAACCGCCGTCCCCTCTTCCATACCGTAGTTGCCGGCAACTATTACCAGATCCCCCGGGGTGAGGCCGTCTTTTATTTCAACTAAATTCTCATCGGAAAGGCCTATCTTAACCGACCTTTTCAGGGCCCTGTTATCCTTTACCAGAAGGACATAACCCGATCCCTTCGTCTCCTCGAGA
The DNA here is from genome assembly GCA_037445955.1 of Syntrophobacterales bacterium. Lineage (GTDB taxonomy): Bacteria > Desulfobacterota > Syntrophia > Syntrophales > CAMTWB01 > JBBIJM01. Next base: position 4,733 of record JBBIJM010000005.1, on the reverse strand, counting down.
ATGGCCTTAGCCGGGATGATCAGAACATTTTTCAACGTTTCCGTCTTGATCGTCAGGCGGGCAAACATCCCGGGTTTCAGTAAAAGACCATCGTTGGCGATGGCAATCTCGATCCGGAAGGTCCGGTTCAGCGGATTTATCCGGGGGTTTATCCCGCTTATCTTCCCCTTGAATATACCGGATCCCAGGGCATCAACGGTTACGTCGCCTTCCAGCCCTTGCTTCACCTGGGTAATCTTCATCTCCAAAACATCCACCTCGAGCTTCACCCGGTCTATCGCCACAAGCGAGATAATCGGGATCCCCGCGGCTATCATCTCGCCTGAATTGGCCGATCTTCTGACAACAATCCCGGCGAAGGGCGCCCTGATCAGGGTGTCCTGCAATTGTTCCCGGGCGGAAGCAAGACCGGTTACCGCCCCGGTTAAGTTGGCCTGGGCCAGCTCGACTTTAATTCCGGCCAGAAGATAGGCCGAGTTTATGTCGTCGTTTCTCTGCTGGGAGATGGCACTCTTTTCATAGAGCCGGTTTAACCTCTCCTTTTCTCTGGCCACATTCTCGAGATTTACCTTCGCCTCGGTATGCGTGGCCTGGGCCATTAGAAGCTGGGCCTCGGCCCCCGTTACCGCCAGGAGGTGATTCTTCTGTTCCAGCTTAATGAGGACATCCCCCTTGTTCACCATGTCCCCTTCCCGGCAGTAGATTTCCTCGATTCGGCCAGAGAGCTTCGAACCGATATGGGCCTCTCTTTCCGGGGTAATGTTCCCCACCCCGGTGACTCTCTGGGCCAGCTCGCCCCTTTTTACCGCAACCGCCTCTACCGGCACCGCCGGGGCGACTTTCGTCTCCGCCTCCGGGGGATTCCCTCCCCTATTCCTTCCGCCCCGGTTTTCACAGGCCGCAACGAGAAGGATCCCCGTCATCAAGGCCACAAACAATCTTATCGGCCGTTTCCTGATCATGTTAAATATTTTGCCTTTCCCCCGGGCAAGGTTCATGGCGGCCCCTATTGACCCATAGCCCGGGTCAGTCTGGCCCGGCTGATCTGGTAGTCGCCGAGGGCGTTGTGGTAGTCCGAGGTGACTCTTGTCAAGAGGGTCTGGGCGTCAAGGACCTCCGTCGAGGTCGCCACCTGTTCGGCATAACGCTCTTTATTTATCCTCAAGTTCTCCTCGGCCCTCGTGATCGCCTGACGGGACACGGCCAGTTGCTTTTTCGCCTCATCCTGCTCGAGATAGGCGCTTTTAACCTCAAGGACAATCTGATCCTTAAGATTGTTCAGGCTGCTTAAACTCTGCCTTTCCCGGGCGGTCTGCTGTTCTATCCGGTGAAGGCTTCTGCCCCATTCCCAGAAATTCCAGTTGGCCAGGGCCGTCACCTGCCAGCTCTCCCGGTTTCGGTAGTTGCTTCCCGAAACCCCAAGATCGTCACCGAAGCGGGAGTAGTTCCCGGCCACCGAGACCGCTGGATATAATTCGCTCCGGGCAAGTGACGTCAAGCTTCTTGCCTGTCTGGTTCTCAGCTCCCGGACCTTCAGTTCGGGCCGATTTTCAAAGGCGCTCTTCAAGCAGTCCTCGAGGGTTCGATCTAAATCCTCCGGCTCGGGGACTTCGGTCAGATTGACCGGGGTTTCTATCTCTCGTCTAAGCAGGGTGTTGAATCTCGCCCGGGCGAGGTCCAGGGCATGACCGGCCCGGAGATGAAACTGGTCGCCCCCGGCCGCCTCCACCTCCGCCAGGAGGAGATCGTTCTTGGGAATCAGGCCGACTAAGAAAAAGCTCCGGGCGACGTTGAGATGGGCTTGGAGCTGCTGTCTGGTCTGCCGGGCGACCTCAGCGATCCGCCTTGCCTTAAGCGCGTTGAAATAAGCGACTTTGGCCTCGTAGGCGATATTCAGACGAACCGTCTCTTCCTCCAGCCGGGCAGCCTCAAGGCCGAGTCTGGCGGCGTCATAATTCGCCTTGATCCCACCCCCGGCAAAGAGGGGCTGCCTGGCCTCGAGAGCCCAGTTGTAGTTGTCTGTGGTGCCGGTCACCACGGTGCTGGGGGGAATCAAGGGCGGTGAGCCGGGGAGGTTGAAGGCCGGGGTCTTATCGAGTCTGGTATAACTGTACGAGGTGCTCAACTTGGGGAGAAAGGCGGTCGAGGCCTCCTTCCTCTGGGCCGCCGCCTCCTTCACCCCTTCCCTGGCCATCTGGATCGAGTTGCTCCGGGCGAGGGCGAGGGCAATTGTTTCATCGAGGTTAAGCGGCCTCCAGTCTTCCCCGTGAGCCTCCGGCAGCGGACAAATCGCGGCGGACAACACCAGGATTGAGATAACTATCAGGCTAAGATACTTCATGACCTTTCACCCCATTAAAATACAAGGCCAGTACACAGGGCACCGAAGTCATCAGGGATGCCTTACCCGGGGCAATCAGCCAGTCAAAGGCAAATGCATCCATCATCCCCAGGAGAGCGAGGGCCATGGGCCGGGGCTTGTCTTCCTTCAATTCGCCCCTCGCCATCCCCGAGGCGAGAATCTCTTCGATGAATCCAAGATAGTCTTCCCGATTGGCCAGTAAGGTTTGTAAAAGGGCCTTCTTCCCGTTGGATTCGGAGATCCCCTCCCAACGGAGGAGGATGGTAAAAAAACCCTCGTTTCTCTGTACAAAATCAAAATGGGAATGGATCAGGGACCGGATCTTTCCCGGGGACGTTTCCTCCCGGGATACGTCCTGTCTGATCTTGGTCTGCATCAGATGAACCTTTTCGGTGATGACGGTTTTATAAAGGTCCTCTTTGCTTTCGAAAAACTGATATAACGAGCCGATGGCAAAACCCGAGGCCTCGGCGATCTCCGCCATGGTGGTTCCGAAATAGCCCTTACCGGCAAAGATCCCCTCGGCGATGTCGAGAATCGCCGCCCTCCTTAAATTGAATTCCCGCTCCTTCCTCTGATCCCTTCCCATATCCTCCACCATAGCGTTTTGAATGTTCATTCATTAAATGAATGTATATTCAGATTGCCAAGAACTTGTCAAGGGGGAATTCCATGTTGGCAGACCAGATTCCGGCCTGCGCCGGAAGGACTCGAAGGGGTTGGGCAAAGCCACTTAAGCGGTCGAGGGGAAGAAAAACGAAACCGGCTATTGGGTGATGAAGATCGTCCCGTTTTTATCCAGGGTATAGGTCTTGGCCCCCCGGGGGTGTTTGAAGGCCGCGTCGCAGGAGATCTTGCCCCCCGCCCCCTCATAGGCAAAGGAGCCGGATGCGGGGATAAGTCCGGTATATCCCGGGGGGAGATTTGCCCCGTCATAGGTTACCGAGGCATCTTTGCCCTGGGAGGCAAACAGGGAGGTGGAGTAGAAATTCTTCGCCGCCGCATTCGCCTCGGCATCATAGCCCCTCGTCCGGTAGGAGAGGAACTGGGGGATGGCAATGGCCGCCAGAATGCCGATGATTGCAATCACGATCATAAGTTCGATCAGGGTAAACCCCCTTTTCCCAGACGCCTCCGGTGTCTTCATCATACCTCCCTCCCTTTCTGCAGTCGCGCTCCTTCGGGGACGTCAAACTCCCAAAACCTCCGGGCGGCAAGCCCCGGAATCCCGGTTCTCGCATATTAAATCACCGGCTCCCCTGTCAAGGTAAAACTCCGTTTCTTTCCTGAATTCTATCCACCAGCCTGTTGTGTCTCGGCAAAGGCACTAAGAAATCTTGAAACCGTCGTTTGTCAATATTTCTCGTCCCTCACCATCTGGTAAGCGGGATCAAGCCGTGCTGCCTCGTCGAATGACGAGGCGGCCTCCTTCCATCTTCCCAGTTTAATCAGGGCAAGCCCCAGGTTGTTATGGGCCGGGGCAAATCCCCGCTGGGACGCGAGGGTTTTTCGATACTGCAAAGCGGCCTCGTCGTAGCGTCCCAATCCCGCCAGAGACACCCCCAGATTGAAATGAGCCAGCCAGTAGTCCGGCTTGAGGGCAAGGGCCGCCTCGAAATGCTTGAGGGACTCCTGATACAACCCCTTCCGGGAGAGGGCGGCGCCTAAATTGTTCCGGGTAAGGTAATTCTCCTTCGTCACCGCCAGGTTCCGCCGGAAAAGGGTTTCCGCATCCCGCCAGTGGTCGGCCTGTCTTGCCGCCGCAAACGCGAGCAGAATAACCGCCGCCGCCGCCAGAATGCCACGATAAGGGATCGGGCGGGAAGCGGGGCCGAAGAGGGCGGGAACCCCCCAGCCGGCCATAACAAAAACCCCGATCAGAGGAACATAGGTGTAACGATCGGCCATGGCAAGGGAGCCAAGCTGAACAAAACCGATCACCGGGATCAGGGTGCCTAGGTACCAGAGCCAACCCATAAGGAGATAAGGATGCCCTTCCCGCTTTTTCCAGCATAACCAGGTGAGGCCCGCCAGGGCGAAAAAGGCCGCGCCGATGGCCAGATAGTTCCAGTCTTCGGGATAGGGATAAAATACCCCGAGATCCGCCGGCCAGAGGGTTTTTGCCAGATATTTGACGTAGGAAAGAATGGCGTTTGCCGTCCTGACGGTCAGGGGATACTGATCCAGAGAGGAAATCGCCCCCTTCAGGCCCTGGGTATGGATAACCAATACCGCGGCCCCGACCGCCGGGATGAGAAAGGGGATCTTCTCCATGAGGAGCCTTGCCCAGGAAACCCCCGAACCCTTTTGGGCAGCATCCCTTCCCCCAGGGAACCTTTTCAAAGGCCAGAAATCGAGCAGCAAAAGGACG
>JBBIJM010000004.1:0-73311 GCA_037445955.1 Syntrophobacterales bacterium | reverse complement strand
TTTCTGTCCGCCTCTACCTTTCCCTGACCGATAAGGGAACCGTCAATGGCTTTAATGCAATATGATATTGTCCTATTGTGAATGTCTAATCCAATGTAGTAATATGGGCTCATGGAAACCTCCTTCTGGTCTGTTTCTGGGCGAGACCATCTCGACCCAGCCTCTCATCAACAAGCCTACTGTACCACCAGGAGGTTTCCTTTCAACCAAGATTACTTATGCATTCAAACATAACACTTAATTCAAGAAGCTATCCTGAATGAGACGAAAGACGAATGATGGAACCGAACAAGTCAATCCAGGCGACGGGAAATAGCTCGCCAGCCTATCGGGTTGCTCCGATGGCCCGCGCCTGATTTCCGCAGTTAGGTCTCTATCCCCATGTCCTACGTCGTCGACACCAACATCTTCAACAAACTCGTTGACGGTCTTCTCCGCATTGAGGACTTGCCCTCAAATGGCTCGTATCTCGCAACGCACATCCAGATCGACGAGATAAACAACACCAAGGACACGGAACGCCGAGCCCGCCTGTTTCTTATGTTTGCTGAGATGCGCCCCCAAGTCGTCCCCACCGAGTCCTTCGTTTGGGATGTCTCGCGCTGGGACCAAGGGAAATGGAGCGACGGTGTTCTCTTTGAGAAGCTCAAACAGGACTTGGATGCCCTGAACAAGTCGAAGTCCAACAACGCGAGAGACATACTCATTGCCGAGGTAGCAATCGCCAACGGATATACGCTGCTTACCGCTGACCGCGATCTGGCGGCCGTTGCAGAGAAACACGGAGGTAAGGTTGCGTACTTCGAGACCTAACCTTTCGCTCGAGAGGGACCGCCGGCAAGCTATGCTTGCCGGTACCCTCCGCGGCTTCACCGCTCCGGCGGCCCCTCAACTCAAACGTTAGCTACCATTACAATTAGAAAGGGCTGGTTCGGGCGGCCTGAAGCCCCCCGGCCCTAGCCCTTGATACAGCCCAGGGTCTTCAAACGGGCGACCTTTTTCCCCAGACCCGCCCGGGCCACCACCTGGACTACGAGCTCCAGATCCTTGTAGGCCTCGGGCAGCTCCTCCCTCAGGGTGCCCCGGCCGCTTGCCAGGACGATTATCCCCCGATCGGCCAGTTCCCTCTCTATGGCGCGGCCTTTGCTCGATTTCATCGCCTCGTTGCGGCTCATCACCCGCCCGGCGCCGTGGCAGGTGCTGCCGAAGCTCTCCTCAAAGGCCCGGGCGGTTCCGGCCAGGACATAAGAGCCGCTGCCCATGTCGCCGGGGATAAGGACGGGCTGGCCCGTTTTACGGTAGCGCCCGGGGAGAACCGGATGGCCCGGGGGGAAGGCCCGGGTGGCGCCTTTTCGATGAACGCACAGCTTCGTCTCCTTGCCGTCCACCGGCAGCGTCTCGATCTTGGCGATATTGTGGCATACGTCGTAAAGGAGTCTCAGGCCCAGTTCCCGGGGCGTTTTCCGGAAAACCTTCTCGACGGTTTCCCTGGTCCGGTGCAGGAGCATCTGCCGGTTGGCCCAGGCGTAGTTGGCGGCGCAGGCCATCGCGGCAAAATAGTCCCGTCCCTCCTGGGAATCCAGGTAGGCGCAGGCGAGCTGCCGGTCGGGCAGAGGGATACCCAGTTTCTGCACGTGTTTGACCAGAAGGGCAAGGTAATCGTCGCAGACCTGATAACCAAGCCCCCGGGAGCCGCTGTGGATCATTATCGCGACCTGTCCCTCAAACATCCCGAAGGCGGCGGCGGCCTCGGAATCGAAGACCTCTTCCACCGCCTCGACCTCTAAAAAATGGTTCCCCGACCCGAGGGTGCCGAGCTGATCCCGCCCCCGCTCCAGGGCCCGCGGGCTCACCTTGTCGGGATCCGCCCCGGTCATCATCCCGCCGTCTTCCGTCGCCTCCAGGTCCGCGGGCTCGCCGTAGCCCTGTTTCACCGCCCAGCGCGCCCCCTGGGCCAAAACCTCCCTCTCCCCCTTCAGGGAAAGCTTCAGTTCCCCTTTCGAACCTACCCCGGAGGGAATATTACCAAACAGCGCCGCGATGAGCTCACGCAGCCGGGGCCGCATCTCTTCTTCCCGAAGCTCCGAAAGCAGAAGTCGGCAGCCGCAGTTGATATCATATCCCACGCCTCCGGGGGAAATTACCCCGCCCTCCAGGCTGAAGGCCGCCACCCCGCCGATGGGGAAACCGTAGCCCCAGTGCATGTCGGGCATCGCGAGGGAATATTTCACAATCCCCGGCAGATGGGCCACATTGGACACCTGCTTTAAGCTTTCGTCGTCCCCCTGGGCCTTCATCAGCTCCTCTGACGAATAGATCAGCCCGGGAACCCTCATCCCCCCGCTCCGGGGGATGAGCCAGCGGTTGTCGTCGATTCTTTGCAATATCTTCATCGCGAAATGGCATCATTCAAGGCTTTCGACCCCGCCTCGTTAAACGTCGAAGACGACGGTGGCCTCCCACCGGTCGCCTTTTGCTTCAACCCGGAGGTGGTGATAGGTAACGGCCTTGATCTCTCGTAACAGCCGGTGATGCCCCGGCCGGAGGGGTTCTCCCGCCAGTTCCGCCCGCAGGCGGTGGCCGTCGATTTCTTCCGCCCGGCAGGTCTTAAGGAGCCAATTTGACCCGTGATAGAGATAGAGGAGCTCTCTTAGGAAATTGACCAGGAGATCCTCCCGGTCGCTCCCCTCGACGGTGATTTCCCTGGTTTCGACGGGATTGACCAGGGAAAGATCCGCCATCAGGTCAAAAACCGCAAGGGCCGCCTGGGAAAAGAGATCCGCCGGGGAGGACCCGCTCACTTCCACACCGAGGTCGGCGGTATGGGAAAACAACCGGTAGGGGCTCATGGCGCCTTTTCTATTCGCCCGGAGTTTCTTGTACTTCGGGCTCTTCCAGCCCCTCCAACCCCAGCTCTTCGGCCTGGGATACGGAAGGCGATTTCTCCTCACTTTCCCGCTCCGCCCGGGCCAGCCCCACCAGTTTTTCCTCCGCCTCAAGCTCAATCAGCCTCACTCCCTGGGTGGAGCGATGGAGCTGGGGAATCTCCTCCACCCGGATCCGGATGATCTTGCCCGCGGAGCTGATGAGAATCACATCGGCCCCCGCCTCCGCCTGGATGAACCCGGCGACATGTCCCACCTTGGCGGTGGTCTTGAGGTTGATAATCCCCTTCCCGCCCCGGCCTTGAACGGGGTATTCGGTAAGGGCGGTCTGCTTGCCCAGGCCCCTTTCGGAGACCGTTATGAGGGAGCTCGCTTCTCCCGCCACCTCCATCCCTACGAGCTCGTCGCCCTCCTCAAGCCTGATGCCGATTACCCCGGCGGCGGTTCGTCCCATCGGACGGATCTCTTCCTCTTTGAAGCGGATGGCCTTGCCCTGCTTGGTACCGAGGACGATGGTCCTCTCCCCCCGAGAGAGTTTCGCCCCGATGAGTTCGTCGGAGGAGTCTATCGATATGGCAATGATGCCGGAAGACCGGGGATTGGCAAAGGCCGAAAGATCGGTCTTCTTGATGATCCCGTTTTTCGTCACCATGATCACCGCCTGGTCCTTCCCGAATTCCTTGACCGGCAGCACCGCGGCCATTCTCTCGTCAGGAGCGAGACTGATGAGATTGACCAGGGCCTTCCCCCGGGTGGCCCGGCCCGCCTGGGGCAATTGGTAAACTTTCAGCCAGTAAACGCGGCCCTGATTGGTAAACACCAAGAGATAATGATGGGTCGAGGCGATAAAGATATGCTCGACAAAATCCTCCTCTTTGGTGCCCATCCCCACCTTGCCCTTGCCGCCTCGACGCTGGCTTTTATAGAGGCTCACCGGATTCCTCTTGATGTAGCCCTGGTGGGAGATGGTCACCACCATATCCTCCTCGACGATGAGATCCTCGATATTGATATCCTCAAGGGAGGAGACGATTTCGGTCCGCCTCTCGTCGCCGAAACGGGCCTTGACCTCGGCCAGTTCGGAAACAATGAGATCCCGCATCTTAAGGGGATCCTCCAGGAGTCCCTGAAGATGGGCAATGGTTATCTTCAGCCCCTGATATTCTTCTTCGATCTTTTCCCTTTCCAGACCGGTCAGCCGCTGGAGACGCATCTCGAGGATGGCCTTCGCCTGGATGTCGCTGAGGCCGAAGGCAGCCGTCAGAGACCGGGCCGCCTCGCCGGGGTTTTTGGCCGCCTTGATTAAGCCCACGACCTGATCGATGGACCCCAGGGCTATCTTCAGCCCTTCCAGAAGGTGAATCCTTTCCCTGGCCCGGCTAAGCTCAAAGGTCGTCCTGCGGCGAACCACCTGGCGGCGGAATTCGTAAAAACTAAGGAGTATTTCCCTTAAGGTAAAGACCCTGGGCTGGCCCTTCTCGATGGCGAGCATGATGATCCCGAAGCTCGATTCCATCGCGGTGTGCTTGTAGAGCTGATTGAGGACGATCCCCGACTCTTCCTCCCTTTTCAGATCGATTACCACCCTGATTCCGTCCCGGTCGGACTCGTCTCGCAAATCTGCTATCCCGGCAATCTTCTTCTCCCTGACTAGTTCGGAGATCTTGGCCACCAGGTCCGCCTTGTTTACCTGATAGGGAAGTTCGGTTATGACGATGCTCTGCCGGTCGCCGCGGGTGTGCCTCTCGACGACGGTCCGGGCGCGCACCTTGATTATCCCCCGGCCGGTCTTATAGGCGGAGATTATCCCCTCCCGGCCGTTGATGAAGCCTGAGGTCGGGAAATCCGGCCCCGGAATATACCTCATGAGCCCCTCAACCGTCAGATCCGGGTCCATAATCAAGGCGATAAGACCATCAATCACCTCGCCTAAGTTATGGGGCGGGATATTGGTCGCCATCCCGACGGCGATACCGGAGGCCCCGTTGAGCAGCAGCAGGGGCAGGTTTGCCGGCAGCAGCGTAGGTTCGGTCAGGGACTCGTCATAGTTAGGGGCGAAATCGACGGTATCCTTATCAAGATCGCCCAGGAGCTCCTCGGCGATCTTCTCCAGCCGGATTTCGGTGTAGCGCATCGCCGCCGGCGGGTCGCCGTCGACGGAACCGAAATTCCCCTGCCCGTCGACGAGCGGGTAACGGAGGGAGAAATCCTGGGCCATTCTGACAATGGTATCATAGGCGGCCACATCTCCGTGGGGATGATATTTGCCGATAATATCCCCGACGATCCGGGCGGATTTCTTGTAAGGCCTGTTCCAGCGGTTGCCCATCTCGTGCATCGCATACAGCACCCGCCGGTGCACCGGTTTCAGCCCGTCCCGGACGTCCGGGATGGCCCGGCCGATAATGACGCTCATGGCATAGTCAAGATACGACTTTTTTAATTCATCTTCGATGTTTACGTGAATGTGCTTCTGAAATAACGTCTGATCCATGAGAGATAGTTATTACCCCAATTCATTCCCGAAATTGATCTTATTAGCTTATCCTTGAGAAAGACACCGGCGAGGCGCCTCCGGTCTTACATCCAATCAGTTCACACATCGAGATTGGAAACCAGGAGGGCATTTCGAGAAATGAAATCCCGTCTCGGCTCTACCTGATCGCCCATCAAGGTGGTGAAGAGCTCATCGGCCAGAATGGCATCCTCTATTCTTACCTTAAGGAGGGTTCTCTTTTCCGGATTCATCGTCGTCTCCCAGAGCTGATCCGGGTTCATTTCTCCCAGGCCTTTATACCGTTGAACGGACCAGCCTTTCTTGCCTACGGCCATCACCTCGTCGATCAAAGACGAGAGGGTCCCCAGGGCGAGTTCCTTTTCCCCGGCGCCTTGCTCTTCATACCGGAGGCGGTACGGTTCCCTGCAGAGGGCATTCAACTGGCCTACCAGCCCCTTGAGCTCTACAAACTTGGAGTCCCGGTATATCTCCTTGTCAAAAGCGGAACTAAATTGCGTCTCGTCCCTCCCGGTGCGGATCAGGAGAAAATAGCGACCATGTTCTTGGTCCATCTCTATGTCTGATCCAAGGAAGGCGGCCCCCAGGGCCTGTTTAAGCCTCAAGGCAGCCTCGCTCAGCAGGTTTTCGTCCTTGAACACCCCTTCCCCGATCAAGGTATCTGCGGCAAGAAGCCTCATTACCTCCCGGTCCTTTCCCTCTCGGGCATAGCGGTTGAGGATCCTTTCGCAACGGATGGCCCTTCTGATAAAAATCAGAAGTTTAGGTCCGGTGATGTACTCAAGGGCTCCGTTTTGCACCAGCAGCCGGCTGCGGTTTACCCCGGCCTCGAGGATATAGTTTTGCATCTCCTCCTCGTTATGGACATAAAAGTCGTTCTTCCTGTCGCTGATCTTAAACAGGGGCGGCTGAGCGATGTAGAGATTGCCCTTTTCAATCATCTCCCTCATCTGTCTGAAGAAAAAGGTCAAAAGAAGGGTGCGGATGTGGGATCCATCGACATCGGCATCGGTCATGATGATTATCTTATGATACCTCAGTTTGGCCGGATCATAATCCTCCTGACCGATCCCGGCCCCCAGGGCTGTGACGATAACCTTTATCTCCTCGTTCTGCAACATCTTGTCAAAACGGGCCTTTTCCACATTGAGCACCTTGCCCCTCAAGGGCAGGATGGCCTGGAACTTTCTATCCCGGCCCTGTTTCGCCGATCCCCCGGCCGAATCGCCCTCGACGAGATAAAGTTCGCAACTGGCTGGATCCCTTTCCTGACAGTCGGCCAGTTTTCCCGGCAGAGATCCCACCTCCAGGGCGCTTTTTCTTCTTGTCAGCTCCCTTGCCCTCCTGGCCGCCTCCCTTGCCCTGGCCGCCTCCAGGCACTTGCCCAGGATCTGCTTGGCCACGGCGGGGTTTTCCTCAAGATAGATGCCTATCTTTTCATAGACTATCCCGGCCACCAGGCCCTGCACCTCGCTGTTGCCGAGTTTGGTCTTGGTCTGGCCTTCAAACTGGGGGTTTCTTACCTTGACGCTGATGACACAGGCCAAACCTTCCCGAAGATCCTCCCCCTTCAGCGATTCCTTGCCGTTTTTCAAAATATTGCTGCTTACCGCATAGTTGTTAAAAACCCTGGTCAAGGCGGCCCTGAAACCGGCCAGATGGGTTCCCCCTTCACTGGTATTTATGCTATTGGCAAAGGAAAAGATATTTTCCGCATACGTATCGTTATACTGAAGGGCAACCTCAACGGCGCAATCCTCTTTAGAGCCGCTTAAATAGACAGGATTCTTATGAAGCACCTTTTTGTTTCTGTTAATATATTCGACAAAGGAAACGATCCCCCCTTCGTAATAGAACTCCTGAGACTTATCGTTTCTCTCGTCGATCAAGTTTATCCTGACCCCGGAGTTCAAAAAGGCAAGTTCCCGGAGTCGATTGGCCAGAATTTCGTAGCTGAATTCCACCTCTTCAAAGATCTCTTCATCCGGTTTGAAGGTGATCTTGGTACCCCTGGTTCTGGTCTTGCCTATGACCTCAAGTGGTCCCTGCGGAGTGCCCCTTACGTAGGATTGGCTGTAAACCGATCCTTCCCTTCTTACCTCCACCTCCAGGTTCCGGGAAAGGGCGTTTACTACCGACACCCCCACCCCATGCAGGCCGCCGGAGATTTTATAGCTTTCGCTTTCAAACTTGGCCCCGGCATGAAGCCTGGTCAAGGCCACCTCCACCGCCGAAATACCCTCGGTTTTATGGAGGTCGACCGGGATGCCCCGGCCGTTGTCATCAACCATGACGCTGTTGTCCGCCAGGATCTTCACCGTAATCGAGTCACAGAAACCGGCCGCCGACTCGTCAATACTGTTATCTACAACTTCGTAAACCAGATGATGGAGACCGTCCTTGCCGGTGCTGCCGATATACATCGCCGGCCGCACCCGCACCGCCTCTAATCCTTCTAAAACCCTTATACTGTCGGCATTATACTCAAAAGACATATTTCTTTCTCAAGTGATTATCAGTCGAAGTAACATTATTCCAAGGTTCCGTTATTCCAATTCATTCCGTCTTAAGGGGCATTACAATGAACTTACAATCATCGCTTGTTACCGAACGAAGCAGGCATTGTTTCCTCGCTCCACTGCCGAGATAAAAAACAATGTCCTCTTGGTCATCCAGGGCGCCGATGGCGTCTATTAGATAAACTACGTTGAAACCCAGCTCAAAATCTTCGCCTTCATACTTGACATCAATAATATCATCAGCCTCTCCCAGCGATTGATGAACGGAATGCAGACTCATCACGTTGTTACTTAGCTTAATGATAACCGCATTGTATATATCATCGGCCAGAACGCTCATCCGGCGGAGGGCAGGAAAAACCGTCTCCCGGCTGAATATGACAAACCTATCAAATTCGGTAGGTATAACCCGTTTATAGTTCGGATACTGTTCATCGATAACGCTTACCCTCAAAATTGTTTCAGACATCTTTATGATCAACCCCAGCCTGTCAAGGCCAAGATCGACCTTGTGTCCTTTGTCGAGGATCTTGCGGATCTCGCCCAAGCTGCGCTTGGGAATAATTATCCCCCGGTCCAGATCCAGGGAGAATCCCTCCGGTAAAACATGCTGCACGTATGCCATTCTGTTGCCGTCTGTCGCCACCATAACCAGCATGTTCTTTCCGTCTTCCCAATCGGTCTTGAGAAGGACCCCGGTTAGGTTCCTACGTTTTTCATCGCTGGAAACGGCAAAGCTGGTCTTGGCAATCAGGCCTTTCAGAATGTCGCTATCAAATTCCGTCCACGGCCCATCGTACCGCGAAACCGCCGGATAGCTGTCCGGGGCAAGACCGTATATCTTAAATACCGCTTTATCACAAGTAACAGTCACCAGATATTTTTCGCTGCTTACAAAACTTATCTCTTCGCCTTGACATTCCCTGATCAATTCATAGAGCTTTCTTGCCAAAACCGCTACCTCTCCCTGACTTTTAACCTGGGCCTCGTATCTTGCCCATAAGGTAAGTTCCTGATCGGTAGCCAGGATCTTCACCCCTTCTGAATCAGCGGAAATGAGGATATTGTTCAACACGGCCATAGTTGTTTTCTTCTCTGAAATGCCCAGTGTTTTCTGAATACCTTCCAAGAACAGTTCCCTTTTGATTACAAAATCCATAAGCCTTTTCCTTTCAGAAAATATTAACTAACAGATCCTCAATCTATTGACCGTTTATATTAAATTTAATTAGTAGATAATAACAGGTATTGTTAATTACCATTAAATACTTTTTAAGTACTTATCGTCATTAAAATAATATCTGTATTTCCTGTTGATGACAGGTTGATGATCTCTTTTGAGAAACAATCTTCCGCAGCCCGGCATCTAATATTATCTTTTGGCGTTTATTACCTCCTCTAGATCATTCACAAGGTGTTTGAGCTTCTCGTCGGTGGTTATGGCCTTGGCTATCTTGTTTACCGCGTAGATGACCGTCGAATGATCCCGGCCGCCGATCTTTTCGCCTATGTCCGGAAAGGAAGCGGAGGTAAGCTTTCGGGCTAGGTACATGGCAATCTGTCTTGCCAGGACGAGGTTTTTGTTCTTGTGCTCCGATTTGAGATCAACCAGTTTGACGTTGAGCTTGTTGCCTACGGTCTTCACTATCTCTTCAACGGAAAATTCATTATATTTTTGGTTTTTTATCACCTTTTTGAGCGCTTCCTTAACCAGATGCAAATCAATCTCCCGGTCGGTTACCGAGGCAAAGGCTGAGATTCTGGTAAGATAACCTTCTAGTTCCCGGATGTTTGATTCTGCCTGAGAGGCTATATAAAAGGCAATCTGGTGAGGAAGGGCGATCTGATTTTCCTGGGCCTTCTTGACCAGGATGGCGATTTTGGTCTCAATGTCCGGTGGTTGGATGTCGGTGATCAGTCCCCATTCGAACCTGGAGCGTAAACGCCCTTCCAAATTGGGAATATCCCGGGGGAATTTGTCGCTTGTCACTACGATCTGCCGGCCGGAGTCATGGAGGGTGTTAAAAGTATGGAAGAATTCCTCCTGGGTCCGCTCTTTCCCCGCAATAAACTGGATATCGTCAATAAGAAGGCAGCCTATGTTGCGGTACTTCTCTCTAAATTTCTGCATCTTGTCGAAACGGATACAGTTGATGAGTTCGTTCATAAACTCTTCGGCGGAAATATAGATGACATTTAAATTAGAATAGATATTCAAGGCCCTAAGACCGATGGCGTTTATCAGGTGGGTCTTTCCCAGACCTACACCACCGTAGATGAAGAGGGGATTGTAGTTTTGGGCCGGTCGTTCCGCAACGGAGATAGAGGCGGCATGGGCAAACTGGTTGGAAGACCCGACGACAAATCTTTCAAAGCTGTAATTTGGGTTTAGAGAATTGTTAATCCTTTTATTTACCGGCTTTGACCTTTCGGGATCTCTCCTGTCGTCTCCTGTCTGAGGAGGCGGCTCTTCTTTGGATTTGCTGATAATGAATTCAAAAGACATCTCCGTACCGGAGGCATCTTTGAGGGAGTCTCTGATGGTCTGATAGTAGTTGTCTATCAGCCATTCCTTAAAGAACTTGTTGGGAACCCCTAATACCAGATGATGAGCCTCTCCGGTCATTAATTTGACCGGTCTAAACCAGGTTTCAAAATTCTGCCGGCTTATTTTTTCTTTAATAATATCAGAGGCTTTATCCCAGACTCTATCCAATTATAATCATCCTGTAAACAGTTTATCAATAAGTGTTGAAAACGGTGAGATGAATCATTTTATCCCTTTAAAAAAAGAGAGATTATCCTTTCGAGTTCAGCGCCGTTTGAATATTTAAATTCAATCCGCCCCGATTTATTGCCCTGGCTGATCCGGACGGAAGTCATAAATATCTTGGAGAGTTCCCCTTCCAAATCTCTAAGGTAAGGATCGTGATCCGGTTTCCCTTTAGGTTTTTTCTTCCTGGCAATCAGCAGTTCCGTATCCCGGACATTGAGTTCATTTTTGAGGATCTTTTCCAGTACCTCCCGCTGGGATTGCCCGGAATCAAGGGCCAGGATTGCCCGGGCGTGACCGGGGGTGATCTTTCCCTCGCTTAAGGCCTTTTTGGAATGATCAGCCAGTTTTAGAAGTCTTAAGGTATTGGCTATGGTCGATCTATCCTTCCCTACCTGACGGGATACCTCATCCTGGGTAAGACCGAAGGCCTCAATTAAGGTTCGGTAGGCCTTGGCCTCTTCCAGGGGATTCAATGACTCTCTAAGCAGATTTTCGATGAGAGAAAGCTTGGCCGTTTCAACATCATCGGCGTCTCTGATGATGACGGGAACGGTTTTCAGCCCGGCCGCCTGAGCGGCCCGCCACCGCCTCTCCCCGGCTATGATTTCGTAGCCCCGGGCTGTTTTCCTGGCGACAATAGGCTGTAGAATCCCGTTATTTTTAATGGATTCGACAAGTTCCCGGTGCTGATCCTCGTGAAATACCTCTCGTGATTGAAATCGGTTGGGGGTCAACTCCTCGATACCGATGAGGGAGTACGGTACGTTTGTTTCGATATCCTTGAGGATATCAGGCAGAATCGCCCCCAATCCCCGGCCGAGAGAGCTTTTAGGTGACATTTAATTCCTTCCCGCTTGGATGATTTCATGGGCCAGCTCCAGGTAGGAGGCGGCCCCTCTGGATTTTATATCGTAAAGGATAACCGGCAAACCGTGGCTCACGCTTTCCGAAAGCCGGACGTTACGGGGGATTACGGTCTTGAATACCGCGCCGCCGAAGTGATTCCTTACGTCCTCGCTCACCCGGTGAGACAGAAGGTTGCGAGGGTCGAACATGGTGAGAAGGATGCCTCCCAGGGACAAGGTGGGACTGAAGGAACTTCTCACGAGCCTGATGGTGTTGATCAGATTGCCCAACCCCTCCATGGCGAAATATTCGCATTGTACCGGAACGATGATGCTGTCTGAGGCAACCAGGGCGTTGACCGTAAGAAAACCGAGGGAGGGGGGACAGTCGATGATAATGAAATCATATTGATCGCCGTAAGATCTCAAAAGATTACGTAAGATCTTCTCCCGGTCTGTCCGGTTGATAAATTCGACCTCGACCCCGATCAGATCACGATTGGCGGGAATGATCTTAAGGAGAGGCAGTTTCGTAGTTGTAATCGCCTCTTCGAGGGATAATTCACCGGAAAGGACCCGATAGAGATTTTTTTTTTCGCCCAGGGCCTGGTCTATCCCCAGGCCGCTTGAGGCATTGGCCTGAGGATCCGCATCTATCAGCAGGGTTTTCTTCTCCGCCAGGGAAAGGGAGGCGGCCAGGTTAATGGCGGTGGTGGTCTTGCCAACCCCCCCTTTTTGGTTAGCTATACTTATGATTTTACGCATAATTACACAAATTGCCATCCCTGCTCTAAACGCGGAAAAACCGACTTCCTTCTATCACAAAACTGGATTTATTTCCAAGAGGTTAATTTTTGCCGGGGAAGGATGAGGGCCAGACGGATAAGAGGTCTGGGGGGCTCAGTTTCGTCTCAAAATTGTCAGGAGAAGTTGTTCTATATCTTTCTTGGGGCGCAGGCCTACCATCCTGTCGATGAGGTCTCCATTCTTGAAGAAGAGGATGGCCGGTACAGAGCGGATCGAGTATTTTGACGCAGTAAGGGGGTTTTCGTCTATGTTCAGCTTGGCGAATTTTGCCCCTCCTGAATACTGGGCGGCCAATTCCTCCAAAATAGGCTCCAGGGTCCGACAGGGGGCACACCAGGGGGCAAAACACTCGACAATGATTGTTTCCCCGGCGGCGGCCACCACCTCCCGATAGAAGGAATCGTCGGACAGTACAGTGATCTGCTCTTGGTGAGCCTGGGCGACCAAGAGGAAACCGCAATGTCCGCAGAGGGCCTTGCGCTCTATCTTCACCTCCGGGATGCGATTTTTCTTGCCGCAGGCAAGACAGTGGATAATGATATCGTCAAGCGGTTTCTGGCATTTGCCGCACAGAGGCCGCTGCTGGAGACGACCCTGGGGGATGCGGTTTTTTGTTCCGCACGAAAGGCATCTGATTACTATATGTTCCATATTCCCGATCCCCAGGGAGGAATATACTATCCCCGGGTCTCATTGTCAAATCTAAGATAGGCTTTACACCTTCGAGATTATTATGGTAAAGAGGGCCATCTTTTGGAGATGGAAGGCTTTGAATAATGTCAATACTTCAAGCCTCTCAGATTGAAGTAATGTCGTTTCGATCGGTAGGGGAAAGGAGGATAGGATGAAGCGGGTATTTTATTTCCTCATCACCAATCTGGCAATCCTGCTGGTACTGAGTCTGACGTTAAATATTCTAGGGGTCGAGCCCTATCTTGCGGCGCAGGGCCTGAATTATCAGGCGCTGCTTGTCTTTGCCTTCGTGTTCGGTATGGGCGGGGCATTTATCAGTCTGTCCCTGTCCAAGTGGACCGCCAAGAGAATGACCGGCGCCAGGGTGATCACCTCGCCTGCGACGGAAGGAGAGATCTGGTTGATAAGAACCGTGGGGGGGCTTGCCGCCCAGGCGAGTATCTCCATCCCGGAGGTGGCCATCTATCCTGCGGACGATCTCAACGCCTTTGCCACCGGGATGAGAAGGAACAAGGCCCTGGTTGCGGTATCCGCCGGGATGTTGCGCCGGATGGACCGGGAGAAGGTGAAGGCGGTTCTGGCCCACGAAATATCCCATGTGGCAAACGGGGACATGGTGACCCTGGCCCTGATCCAGGGGGTGGTGAATACCTTCGTTCTGTTCCTTTCCCGGGTGGTGGGCCATATTGTGGACCGGGTGGTGTTCCGCAATGAGCGGGGTCATGGGCCGGCCTTCTGGATCACAACGATTGTAGCCGAGCTGATCCTCGCCGTCCTGGCGTCGATAATCGTCTTTTATTTCTCCCGGAGAAGGGAGTACCGGGCCGATGCCGGGGCCGCGCAACTGGTGGGGAAAAGACCGATGATCGGGGCGCTCAAGGCCCTGAGATCGGCGGCGGCGGAGGGCCTCCCGGACAAGATAGCCGCCTTCGGCATCTCCGGGGCAAAAAGGAGGGGAATAGCCGCCCTCTTTGCCACCCATCCGGACCTGGCAGACCGGATCGCCGCCCTGGAAGAGGCGCAGTATCCTGATTACAGGTAATTCAAAATAATCACTCAAGGAGAAAATGATGGCAAGAGACCTGTTTGATCTTTCGGGTAAGTGCGCCCTCGTCACCGGGGCCAGTCGGGGAATAGGCCGCGAGATTGCCCTGCTTTTGGCAGGGCAGGGGGCGAAAATAATCCTGGTTGGCCGTAAGGTGGAGACCTTGAAGTCCGTCGAGGAGGAGATTGTAGGAGAAGGGGGCGCGGCCTCTTCGTTTGCCTGTAATACCGGAAATATGGATCAGCTCGACGGCTTGATGAAGATGGTTATGGAAACCGAGGGGCGCCTTGATATCCTGATCAACAATGCCGGCACCAATCCCCATTTCGGCGAGGTCTTGACGGTCGATGAACAGATCTGGAACAAGACTGTCGAGGTGAATATGAAGGGTTATTTCTTCCTTAGCCAGAAGGCGGCCCTCCTGATGAAGGGGCAGGGGGGCGGGGCGATCGTGAATGTAGCCTCGGTAAACGGGATCCGGCCGGCGCCCTGGCAGGGGGTTTACTCGATAACCAAGGCCGGGGTAGTCTCGATGACCAGGGTCTTCGCCAAAGAACTGGCCCCTTACGGCATCCGGGTGAATGCCCTGCTGCCTGGACTCACCGATACGAAATTCGCCGCCGCCCTGACCCGGAATCCGGAGATATTCGCTCTTATCAAGCCGATGATCCCGATGGGCCGGGCGGCCCAGCCCAGCGAAATGGCCGGGGCGGTTCTTTTCCTGGTATCGCCTGCGGCCTCCTACACCACCGGCGCCTGCCTCGTCGTCGACGGTGGAATGCTGGCCTAGCGGCTAGAGGTAATCATCGGGGTCAAGACCGCAGAGACGGCGGGAGAGGGCCTCTTTGCCGGCAAGGCCGGCCAGTCGCTGGATCATGACCTTCTGGGCCTGGGGGGAGCCGGCCCCATGGAGAGATTCGGTCAGATACCCCGCCGCCGCCGTTCCCATGGTCATCGCCTCGATAAGCCGAAGCAACCTTTGCCGCTCGCCGCTCGGATAGGCGGCGTCGCCGGCGATGTATTTCGCGCACAGACCGCCAATTTCGGGCGAATTGAAATCCCCATCGGCAGGCAGGGTCGCCAGCAGCCCGCCGGCGATATCCTGGGCCAGCCGGGCGATTTCATAAGGGAAGCGGGTCACGTTGAGCTTGCAGACATTCGCTAAAAGCAGATCGATCAGGTAGTTCCCGGCAGCCGTGGCCCTGCCCAGGGCGGAACAGGCGATGCCGCAGGCAAAGAGGGTCTCGTTTAAGTGGGTCATCTCTACCAGTTTGTCCCGGATATGGGAGGCGTTGTGAACACCTGTTCGGCGGGCAAGGGCGGAGGCGGCGCCGATCAAGACATCCCCCATCCCGGACTTGCAGCCTCCGTAAGACTGGCGGTGATATCCGGAGAAACGCTCCACGAGCATTCCGGCAAAATCCGTCTCCCCCAGGAGGAACACCCTTTCCCAGGGGACAAAGACGTTGTCGAAGATAACGAAAGCCTCCTGGCCGCCGTAGTTGATAATGCCCAGATCGGTCTTGGTCGTCTCGAGCTTCCTGGTGTCGCACGATTGCCGTCCGTAAACATAGATCAGCCCTTCGGTATCGCTGGGGACGGCGAAGGAAACCGCATAGTCCCGGTCGTCGGGACGAAGGGCCAGGGTGGGCATCACCAGAATTTCGTGGGAGTTGATCACCCCGGTCTGATGCAGCTTTGCCCCGCGGACGACGATGCCGGCGGATCCCCTTTCGACGACTCTGAGATAGATATCCCGATCCGCCTGAGCGGAAGGTGGAAGGGAGCGGTTTCCCTTGGGGTCGGTCATGCTTCCCGCGACGGTCCAATCCTTCTCTTCCCAAGCGTGCAGATAATTGATAAACCGCCCGTGGTAGTCGGTCTTATGCCTTTCATCGACTTCGCAGGTGGTAGAATAAAGGGCGTTTAAGGCATCCCACCCGACGCAGCGCTGGAAGCAGGAGCCGGTCAGGTTGCCCAGCAGACGTTGCATCTGCACCTTTTTGAGCAAATCAGGGGTTCCCTGATGAAGAGAGGTAAACCGGTTTATCCTTTTGCCGCTAAGAGAAGATTCGGCGGTCAGGAGATCCCGGTATTCCTCCTCTTCCGCCAGCCGGTAGGTAAGGGCGACGGAATTGAGAGACGGGCGGATTAGCGGGTGGCCTACGGGCTCGGTTATGAGCTCCCCTCCCCAATAAATCCGGCGGGGTTTTAAACGCCTCAAGCTTTCCAGATATTCGCCTGCTTTCATCATGGGGCAATCTCTCCTCCTTGGCAGGTTCGCCATTTTTCATCCAGGTCTTCCTGTCTCTTCCGCATCAAGCCTTCCGTCTGGAGGCGGATTTTATCCAGTTCCTCCTGACTGATTTCTCTGGGGACATAAAGAGGCTCGTCCCAGTAAATGAGCAATCTGCTAAAGGGTTTCGGGATGAGGAACCGGTCCCAGCTATTGAGCTCCCAGGCCCGGTCAACCGAGGCGTACAGGGGATAGATCGCCCCTTGAGAAAGCTTGGCCATGAAAATGAGCCCGGGCTTGATGATCCATCTGGGACCGCGGGGGCCGTCGATGGCATGGCCAGCCAGGGGATGGCGGTTGAGATCTTTTAAAATGGCCTTGAGGGCCGTGATCCCGCCCCTGGAACTTGAACCGCGAATCGGGCGGATATTCAGGAGCTTAAGGAACTGGGCGATCAATTCTCCGTCCCGGCTCTGGCTGATGATCGCCGCCGCCCGATAATCCTTAAGCCGGGGGGCGTAGCGGGCGATCAGGAAGAGACGTTGATGCCAGATCGCGGCAATTGCCCTGCCGCCGCCTTCGAGATCCCTCAAGAGTCCCTCTTCCCCCACGATCTTGATGCGGAGGGTGAGAAAGTAGAGACGGATCAAATAATAAACAAAGGGAATCAAGCCGTATTTTATCAAAAGCTCGGATAATTTCTTAAACATATCACTTAGTATGCGCCGCTTTTACCGGATGTTTCACGTGAAACACCTCAATGCGGCCAGGGGGCAGGCCTGGCAAAGGGGGGTTTTCCGGCAGAAATATTTCCCCGTATTGACCAATAAGGCGTGGAATTGGCGGTAGAGGTAGAGGTCTTCCGGGAGATTTTCCATAAAGAGTCTCTGGATCGTTCCGTAGGACGCCTCAGGCGGGAGGAGACCGTGTCTGGCGCCGATCCGCCTGGTATAGGCATCGACTACGAAAATCGTCTTGCCGCCGGCATAAAGGAGGATAGAATCGGCGGTTTCCTCGCCGATGCCGTTTACCTGAAGCAGCTTCAGCCTGAGATGCCGAGTGTCTTCGCTAAACATTGCCTCGAGCCGGCCCTGGTAGCCCGCCAGAAAGTCGAGGAACGATTTGATCCTCCGCGCCTTAAGCCGGTAATATCCCGCCGGCCGGATGATCCGGGCCAGTTCATCGACGGGAATCTCCATCAAGGCAAACGGCGTTATCAGACCTCGCTCCTTGAGCCGGGCGATGGCCTTCTCCACGTTGGTCCAGGCGGTGTTCTGGGTCAGGATGGCCCCGACAATCACCTCCAGGGGCGTCTCGGCGGGCCACCAGGCGAGATCGCCGAAATGGCCGTTTAAGGACGCATAGATGGCAAGCAGCGCCCCTTCGAGCTGCGATTCGGAAGCGCCACCTTCCATACTCAGCGGCGCAAGACCACGAAAAAGCTGGTCTTGCCCCGTCGGAGATGGAGGCTTACGCTTTTCTTGTTGGCATTCTTGGCCATTTCGGTCAAATAATCCTGGAGGGACTGGATCCTGACCCTCTCGACCTGGACGATAATATCCTGGGGCACAATACCGGCGTTATTGGCCGGGGAACCCTCAACCACCTCGGCGACAATGACCCCTGACTTAGGCGAGATCCCGAAATGCTGGGCGATCTCCGGGCTGATTTCCTTGACCACCATCCCGTAATCGGCACTGCCTGTCTCGGCCACCTCCGGCGCATCCTTTCTTTCGGCGACAATCAACTGGAAGGTTCTTTCCTTGCCCTCGCGGATGACCTTCATCTCGACCTTTTCGCCTACCCGAAATGCCGCGACGATTATCAGGAGCTCCTGACGATCCCTGATCTTCTGGCCGTTGATCTCGATGATTACATCTTCCGGTTTGATGCCCGCCTTTTCCGCGGGATTTCCTTTGAAGACATCGACCACCAGGGCCCCCCGGGGCTCCTTCAGGTTCAGCTTCTTTGCGGTCTCTTCGGTTAGGTCATCCACCACCACCCCGATCCAGCCTCTGGTTACCTTCCCCTTCGTTCTCAGATCCGGGAGCATATCCCTGGCCATCTTGATGGGGATGGCAAAACCTATTCCCTGCCCCTGGGCTACGATGGCGGTATTGATCCCAATTACGTTGCCGTTCATATCGAACAGAGGGCCGCCGCTGTTGCCCGGATTGATCGAGGCATCGGTCTGGATGAAATTATCGTAGGGACCGGCGCCGATCACCCTCCCCTTGGCGCTCACGATCCCCGCGGTTACCGTATGCTCCAGGCCGAAGGGATTGCCGATGGCCAAAACCCATTCCCCCACCCGGAGACGATCGGAATCCCCCAGCTCCACAAAAGGCAGGGCGCCGTTGGCCTTGATCTTGATCAAGGCGATGTCGGTTTTAGCGTCGTGGCCGATCAGTTTGGCGTCGTATTCCTTGGCGTCGGAGAGTTTTACGACTATCTTTTCAACCTTTTCCACCACATGATAGTTGGTGAAGATGTACCCGTCGGCGCTGATGATAAAACCTGAACCCAGGCTCCTCTGCCGGTATTCCCGCTGATGGCGGGGGGTGTCGCCGAAGAAACGTTCGAAAAACTCATCGCCGAAGAAGAACCGGTCTAAAGAGGGACGCCTCGTCCCATCGGATCTAACTACCCGGGTGGTGCTGATGTTTACCACCGCCGGCTTCAGGCGGTCCACCAGATCGGCGAAAGAGGTTGGGGCGCCGGGGGGCCGGATATCGACGCTTTGCGGGGTTACATTGGAGACGGCGGATACCGTCTGGACATCGGGCAGGGACGGGGCGAAGGTGGAACGAATAACCTCGGTCAGGGAAACGATAAAGAAGGCGATGAGGAAGGCCAAAAGAAACGTCACAAAGGTGTTGCGGCTTTTTGCTTTTTTGGTCGCGCTTTGCTCTTCCATGTTTATATTTATACTCCTTGGCTTAAATTAGATCTTTTGCGGATAATATATATCCGCCTTTTGGCTTGTCAATAACCAATCCTCAACATTTCAGGCAACTTGCCCGTCCTCCCTCGCTACTCGGTTCTCGAGCCGTCCGATCATTTCGATTTCAATTGCCACTTCGTCGCCTTCCTTGAGGTAAACCGGCGGTTTCCTGGAAAAACCGACCCCTTTGGGGGTTCCGGTGAGGATGACCGTTCCGGGGGATAGGGTCAGGGAGCGGCTGAGGTCGCTTATAATTGTGGCCAGAGGGAAGATCATCCGGCCGGTATTGGAATCCTGCATCACCTCGTTGTTTAAGATCGTGCGGATAGAGAGGTTGTCCGGATCGGGGATTTCCTCCCTCGTCACAATCCATGGTCCCAGGGGGCAGAAGGTGTCGAAGCTCTTCCCCCGGGCCCACTGGCCCTTTTGCCTTTCCGTCTGCCAATCCCGGGCGCTTACGTCGTTGGCGCAGGTATAGCCGAATATATAATCGGGCGCCTCGGCGGGAGAAACGTTTTTTGCCTTTTTACCAATGATTACGGCAAGTTCCGCCTCATAATCCACCCGGTTGGCGCCGGCCCGAGGCAGGAGGATTGTCTCCCCCGGGCCGATGACGCTGGTTGATGCCTTGATAAAGACAACGGGCAGCTCGGGATAGGTCATGCCCACTTCATCGGCGTGATCCCGGTAATTGAGCCCCAGGGCGAAAATGTTAACCGGAAGAAGGGGAGGCAACAACCTTTTAATAGTCGCGTATTTCCCCGTCGGGGTGAAGCCGGCGAACAAATCCCCGGCGATGATCTCGGCCAGGGCGTCTTCTGTGTAAATCCCGTAGAGCTCCTCGTTTCTCTGGGAAAGGAAACGCACCAGTTTCATCTCAAACCTCCTTCGGCAAAGAAAGATCGATATATTTCTCATTCTTCTATAGCATAAACAGGCGAGATTTGCTAGGAAGGAAACGTTATTATGGGGTTTGTGGCCGCCTGAGTTTCCGTTTCCTTATGAGTGCTTGAAAAGTATGGGCAACCTTGTCGAATATATCGGAAGAATGACCATGCCGTATGCCGCATCTCTGGCTGATACCGCTTCCTTCTCCCTCCGGGCGATTACCCGCATATTCCGGAGAAGCACGTATAATAGCGCCAGCTTGACGATTCTCATCAACCAGATCTATTTTACCTCCGTTGAGGTCCTCGCCCTCCTTTTGGGGATTGCCGTGATCAGCGGTATCGTGCTGATCGGCATCGGCCTGGAATTCATCAAGGGTCTGGGTTTTTCCGATATCCTCCTCAGGATCCTGATGGCCTTCATCATAGCGGAGGTATCCCCTCTGACCACCGTTATCCTGATCGCCCTGAGGTCGAGCGCGGCGATGAACACCGAGATCGCCGTTATGAAGGTAAACAGGGAGCTGGCGGCCCTGGAGGCGTACCGGATTTCCCCGCTGAACTACCTCTTTGTTCCCCGGATCTTAACCGGAATGATCTCGGTTGTCATACTCAGCAGCCTCTTTGCCCTGGCCGTTTTGCTAAGCGGGCTTGTTTTTTCCGGTGTCGTTTTTGGCACATCCCTGAAATTCAACGTGAATCTCCTGCTCAATGCCACGGAGTTTGCGGACATCGTTATCCTGCTTGTTAAGGGGATCGCCTTAGGATTCTTCATCACCGTCATCCCGATCAGTTCGGGCCTTAAGGCCACTGTAGAATTGACCAGCATTCCCGTCGCCGTTTTAAACGGCATGGTGAAGGTTTTCATTGCCATCGTGATAATAGAGGTGCTGACATTAATTCCAAGATTCATCTAAATTTCTTGAATTCCGGGGAAGAGTTGGGCCGGGCCCTGGCGATTATCGTGAGGGCTAACCAGAACCGTTTGGGAATGGTGTCCGCGGATATTCCACTCATTTCCAACCTGGAGGTCCAACAGAACATTGCCCTTATCCTCCAGTATCATGAGGACCTTCCCCGGGACCTTGCCTACGGCCGGGTCCTGGAATTATTGGGCCGGCTGAGGCTGGAGGGACTGGCCAGGTTGCGTCCAGCGTCCCTTGCGGCAAGAGAGAGGTTTCTGGTCATGCTGCTTCGGGCAGTCGTGGTCCGGGAGGCCTCGGTGGTGATCGAGAGGCCCTTCCGGATCCTTACGGAAGATAAGGATGCGCTCCTGTTGTTAGACGTCCTAGACAGGATAAAGGATCTTTATCATGATTGTCATATATACGATCTGGCTGAGCAAAGAGACCGGTACGGGTTGAATAATGGCCAAAAACATTGAATTTAAGGTGGGGTTGTTTGTTATCGTGGCGGTCCTTGTGTCCGTCCTTGCCTTGGGATTTTTCGCCTACAAGAAGGATGTCTTCGCCAAGGTCCATACGATCGTTCTTTTCTCGAAAACCGGCGACGATTTGAGCGAGGGGATGCCCGTCGTTTTTTCCGGCTTCAAAATAGGCAAGGTCCAGGTTCTGGAACTGAATCAAGAGGGCCAAGTGGTGATCAAGATCAAGGTTCCGGACCGCCACGTGGGCTGGATAAGGGAAGGCAGCACCTTTATCGTCGATAAGCCTCTGATCGGAGCCGCCCGCCTGATGGTGTTCACCCCGGACCGCCACGGCCCCCCCTTGCGCGCCGGGCAGGTCCCCGAGGTGATGACCGTCAACAACGTAACCGAGATCATGAAGAAGATAACGCCGGTCATGGATAAGCTAAATGAGATAGCGGACAACGTGGAACAAACCACCGCCCGGATCGCCGAGCCTCAGGGGGACATGAGCCAGATTCTGAGCAGCACCAAGAAGATGACGGAAAAATTCGCGAGCAAAGACTCCCTGCTGGAGATGGCGGTAAGCGATCCGGAGGCCGTCCGGGCTCTGCATGATTCTCTTAGGCGGACCAGGGAGCTGACCGGCCAGGTTGACGCCATCCTGAAAAAGGCGGACCAGATGATGGCCAGGGCCGACGAGGGGGTTTTCGGCAAGGACGGCACCCTGGTGCTTGTAAACAAGATTCTCAAAGATACCTTGACGAAGCTCCAGAAGGTGGCCGTTTCCCTTGAACATCTAAACAAGATAACCGCGGACATCTCGGACTCTACGACCAACATCAAATCCCTGCGCCAGGACGTCGATAGCACGATCAACACGGTGAGCGATCTGGCAGGCGAGCTGGGGCGGAAAATACCCTTCCGCAAGACCCCGGAGATCCGGCTGCCATGAAAAAGCCCCTGTTCATCCTTTCGATCCTGATTTTCATCTCCGGCTGCGCCGTCCGGGATATCCCCGCCTGGAGGCTTGCCAGCTTCAACCACCTGGAAAGCTACAAGAAGAGCTTCCTTGAGGGGAGGACGGAGCTTGCCCAAGTCTATTTCCAAAAGGCCCTGGAGGAAATCAAAAAGGGCGGCGACCTTGAGGTCCTTGCCCGGGCCCATTTAACCAGAAGCGCCCTGGCGGTCGCCGTTCTGGAACAGCCGCCGGAGGACGACTACCGCGGCGTCGAGGCCGCCTGGCCCATGCCGGCCAATGCCAACTATCTCCTGCTCTTAAAGGGTGACTTCTCCCGGGTTGATAAGTCGCTTTTGCCTGTCCAGTATCAGGAATTCCTGACTTCGGCCCGGGGCATAAGCGAAGGCCAGCTCGATGGTATCCTGGGCGGAATCGCCGATCCCCTGTCGAGGCTGGTCGCCCTGGGCCTTGCCGTAAGACATCTGAACGCCAACGAGAACATTTTATTGACGGCCGTTGAGACCTCCTCCCGTCAGGGCTGGAAAAGGCCCCTGCTGGTTTATCTTTCCGCGCTTAAAACCTTCTATGAGAGCCGCCGGGAGATGGAAAAGGCCCGGCTGGTCGAGCGGCGCCTTATGCTGATCAGGTAAGCTGATCAGGCAAAGGGAAGGATGCCTGGGCGAATCGGGGGAGGGCTTTGAGGCAGATCATCTCCGGCAGACGACCCCGGCTGGCCGGGGTTGTCAGGGGAAGAAACAAATTGCGCAAGAGCGTCGCTTCCAAGGAGAAGGGCAAGGGTGAACCCCGTCATTAAATTGAACAGAAGGTGCGAAGGTAAATGAAGCCGATGACAGGCGGCTATGGCCGAGGCGGAAATCTGGCGGAAGAGGTGGAAGCCTATCTGGATATGATTGTCCGGGGCGGCCTGCTCTTTTCTCAGGGGATTAAATTCTATCTTGAGGGCCGGGGGGACGAGTTTGGTCAGAGGCTGGAGATCCTGGCCAAACTGGAGAACAAGGCCGATGTCCAGCTCAAGAGCCTGGAGGGACTCCTCTTCTATAACCGGGAGGAGAGGGAGTGGCGGGGGGATATCCTGGGGCTCATCGAGAACACCGACGATGTCATCAACGGGATGCAGAAAACCTTAAAGGAGTTTTCCGCCGAAAATCCCGCCATCCCGCCGGTTTTGCACGACGCATTCAAGGAACTGGGTGACCTTTCCAGTCGGGCGGTGGAATTGATGGTGGCCGCCCTCAGGGCCTATTTCCGGAACCATAAGATGGTCCGGCGGCATATCGAGCAGGTCATGCTCCTCAAAGGCTCGACGCTAAAGGCGGCGGAGCGGCTGAAACGACGGATTTTCGGTTTTGATATAGAGCTTGACCACAAATTTCACTTAGGTTACTTTGCCCACAAGATTGAAGAGATCGCTGAAATGGCCGAGAATGTCTGCGATAGACTGGCCATCGCGACGATAAAGAGATATTCATCCTGATCAAGCCGACTCCAAAACGGCGGGGCAATATTTCAAAAAGCGGACGAGAGAAGAGATGGTAGAATTTTTGAAAAGGAAGAAAAGGCTCGAGGACAAGATCGACGAATATCTGGACACTGTAGAGAAGGGGGCCGACATCTTTAAAAACGGGATCTCCTGCTACTTTGCCGAGGGGGTCGAGAAACTCGATCTCTGTCTTGCGGCAATCTCTCTGCTCGAAGGTAAGGCGGACGATCTCAGGCGAGGGATAGAGACGGATCTTTATACCGAGACCCTGATTCCCGAATCCCGGGGTGACGTTCTGGGGATTATCGAAAGCACCGATCATGTCATGAATCTCATGGAGGAGACCTTGCAGAAGTTCTCCGTGGAAAGACCTGAAATAAGCGGGGAATTGCATCCCCTGTACACCGATTTAGGCAATATTACCTCCTCGGCGGTGGCCTGCATGGTCCAGGCGGGCAGATCCTATTTCCGTGACTTAACCGGGGTCAGGGACAATATCAACAAGGTTATCTTTTATGAGAAAGAGGCGGACCGGCTGGCCGACAAGGTCAAGCGGCTGATTTTCTGTTCCTCCCTCAAGCTCTGCGAAAAGATCCATATGCGTAACTTTGCCGTACATATCGAATGTATATCCGACGAGGCCGAAAACGTCTGTGACCGTCTGGCCATCGCCACAATCAAACGATATCTGTAGAGGGAACGCCGGTGACCCCTCTTTTCCTGTCCAGCGGCCTTTTTCTCGGTTGGTCCCTCGGGGCCAACGATACGGCCAATATCTTCGGCACCGCCGTGGCGACGAGAATGGTGCGCTTCTCTGTCGCTGCCACGATTGCCTCGGTCTTTGTTATTCTAGGCGGCGTATTGGGCGGCGCCGGGGCGGCGGAAACCCTGGGGGTCCTGGGCTCGGTTAATGCCCTGGCCGGGGCCTTTACCGTGGCCTTCTCCGCGGCGGTGATCATAACCTGGATGACCAGACTGGGGCTGCCCGTTTCGACCTCCCAGGCCATTGTCGGGGCGATTATCGGATGGAATATCTTTACCGGCTCTCCCACAGATACTAATATTTTAAGTGTGATTGTATCGAGCTGGGTATTTTCCGTGCTCCTGGCCGCCTTTTTTTCCCTCGTCATTTTTAAAATCAGCAAGTTCTTTCTCGACCGGGCGAAGGTTCATATCTTAAGAATTGATCATTATAATCGGATACTTCTGATTGCCGTCGGGGCCTTCGGGGCTTACAGCCTCGGGGCGAACAACATCGGCAACGTCATGGGGGTGTTCATCCCGGTTCAATTCTTTTCTGATTCGACGTATTTTGGCTTTCTGACCATTACCGGAACCCAGAAGCTCTTCTTTCTGGGGGGGCTGGCCATCAGTGCGGGGGTTTTCACCTATGCCCACCGGGTGATCTCAACGGTCGGCAGCGAGATATACAAGCTGACCCCGATTACCGCCTTGATCGTCGTGTTTTCCCACTCCCTGGTATTATTTCTTTTTTCCTCCCAGTGGGTAGAATATCAGCTGATTTCTCTGGGTCTGCCGTCCATTCCCCTGGTGCCTGTTTCGAGTTCCCAGGTCATCGTCGGCGGGATTATCGGCATCAGCCTGGCTAAGGTCGGCGGGAGAGGGATTAACCTCCGGGTCCTGGGGAAGATCGCCCTGGGCTGGGTGGCGACCCCGGCGATCGCCCTGGTCTTCAGTCTGGTCAGTCTGTTTATCGTTCAGAACGTCTTTGAGCATAACGTGGCACAGCAGGAGAGATATGAACTGAATCCCGCGGTGCTGGCAAGGATGCAGGTGGCACAACTGCCGGCAGGGCATCTGGAAGGGCTTTCCGGCCAGAGGTATCACGGCTCGGAGGATTTCCGCCAACAATTGCTGGCGGTTCACCCCTGGAAGGAACGGGAACTGTTTCAGATCTTCCTCTATGCCAAGATCGATTTGATTCAGATAACCAACGAACGCCTCCAGTCCCTGGCGGCTGCCAGACACTTTAGCCCGTCGGAGCAGGAGGCGCTGAAAAAACTCTCAGGCCGGGTCTTTACCCACCGCTGGCAATTCGAGGAGGCCCTGGC
Source organism: Syntrophobacterales bacterium (assembly GCA_037445955.1). Classification (GTDB taxonomy): domain Bacteria; phylum Desulfobacterota; class Syntrophia; order Syntrophales; family CAMTWB01; genus JBBIJM01. The sequence goes on along the minus strand of JBBIJM010000004.1, from coordinate 47,259 downwards.
TCAGGCAAGCCCATTGTGGGCGCTTAAGGAAGATACGAAAAAGAATAAGCCATGGAACGAGCAACTCCTGAAAAAAAGGGAGAAGGCGTTCGCTATCTTTGCCAGGACATTCTGGGAATAGGGTAATTGAGGTGCCGGGAGAAAAACAAAGAGATCCGGCGACGGGGCAGAGCGGTAAATCCATCGGTCTTTTCGACTCGGGGATCGGCGGTCTAACGGTAATGAAAGCGGTCAGGGAAGCCCTGCCCGGGGAAGACCTGATCTATTTCGGAGACAATGCGCGAGTCCCCTACGGGACCAAATCCCCCGAGACGATTAACCGCTACGCGGGAGAGATAACCGGATTCCTCCTGGCCAGAGAGGTTAAGCTCCTGATCGTCGCCTGCAACACCATGTCCGCGGTGGCCCGGGAAACCATCTCGGGAAGGGCGAACATCCCTGTCCTGGATGTTATCGAGGCCGGGGCGAGGCTCGCCTGCGGCCTGTCGCAAAAAAAACGGATCGGGGTTATCGGCACTCAGGCAACTATCAACTCGGGCTCCTACCTCAGGGCCATCAGGAGATGCGACGATCAGGTGCAGGTGATAAGCCGGGCCTGTCCCCTTTTCGTCCCTCTCGTGGAGGAGGGCTGGTTAAACCACCCCGCGGCCCGGCTCACGGCGGAGGAATATCTGAGACCCCTTCTGGCCTGGGGCATCGATGCGTTGGTTTTGGGATGCACCCATTATCCGCTCCTTAAGCCGCTTTTGAGGGAGGTTCTTGGCCCCGGGGTTGCCCTGGTCGATTCGGCGGCGGCGGTAGCCCAAAACACCAGGCAGAAACTCGCACAACTCGAGATCCTGCGCAACGATGAACGACCGGGGAAGACGACTTGTTATTGCACCGAGGCACCGGAACTCTTTCGCACCCAGGGCGAGGCCATCCTCGGGGTCGGCCTTGCTCAGGTCGAATTGGTGGAATTGTAATGAGAGCTTTGAAGTATTGCTTAAAGAAAGGGATGATCAATCTTGAAGATAGTCGTCGCAGGCTTTAACGTGGATAAGGAGCTTATTGAAAGGGCAAGGACAGACCTGGGGAGGCAGGACGCCTGGACCCCGGAGACCATCTCCGCGGCTTACGCAAGAATCAGCCGGGATCCCCGCCCGGTTGCCGAGCTCCGCCGTGAAGCCGGGGAGGAGCTGGAAAAGGCGAGGCGTTCAAATAAGGCCATCGTCTTTGACATGGGTCACAGCTCGATTGCCGAGCATGCCGTCTTCAACCTCGATATAATGGGCGTTTCCCGGCTGCTGGCCGAAGAGATAGAGAAATTCCGCCTCGCGTCTTATACGGAGAAGTCTCAGCGTTACGTTCTGCTGTCCGATGACTTGGTGGTTCCCCAGGAGATCGCCAAGGCGGGTTGGGCGGAGGATTTTATCGCCCTGATCCGCCGGCAAAACCGACTCTACCGGGAGTTATACGAACGTCTGCGGGGTTGTCTATTGGCGAAATATCCGGAAGAGCTGGCAAGGCCGGGCGGGGTATCCCTGGTGGAAGGGTGGGCGAAGGAGGACGCCCGGTACACAGTCTCCCTGGCCGCTCAGACCCAGCTTGGCCTGACGGTCAATGCCCGCAACCTGGAGCTGATGTTAAGAAGGCTCGCTGCGCACCCCCTGGCCGAGGCGCGTGAATATGCCAAAAGACTCAGCGAGGCGACCCATTCCCTCGCCCCCTCCCTGATCCGTTATATCCGGGCCACCGACTACGATACCCGGACCAGGCCCGGGCTGGAAGACTTTTTTCAAGACCGCTTAGTCATCAGTGAGCCTCCGGCCCCGGAAGGGAGGCCTCCCAGGCAGGTCGAGCTCCTCTGGAGCACCCCGGAGGCGGATCTGAAGATCCTGGCGGCCCTGGCCCATTCCGCAAGCCGACGCCCGTTTTCAGTGTGCCTGGAGCAGGTGAAGAATTTCGACGAACCAAGCAAAATGGCCCTCGTTAAGACCGCCTGCCGCTGGCTTGAGTCCTACGACGCCGTTTTGAGGGAATTCGAATACGGGGAGCTTGCCTATGAGCTGATCCTAAGCGCCTCTTGTTTCGCCCAGTTAAAGAGGCACCGGATGGCCACGATCACCGCCCAGGGCTACGATCCGGGCCTGGGTTATACCGTCCCGCAGGCGGTTTCTGAGGTTGGTCTGGCGGAAAGGTTCGGCGAGGTCATGGCGCAAACCGAGGGGTTGTATAAGAGGATCGCCGGGGTAGAGCCGGCGGCGGCTCCCTATATCCTGACCAATGCCCATAGGCGGCGGGTCATGATCAAGGTCAATGCCCGGGAACTGTACCATATGGCCCGCCTGCGCTGCGACCGCCATGCCCAATGGGAGATCAGAGAAACAGTCCAGGGGATGCTCGATCTGGCCAGGGAGGCGATGCCCCTGACCCTGCTTTTCGCCTCGGGCAAGGATCGGTTCCCGGAGCTTAAGGATCGTCTCTCTCGGGGAGATCTTCCGCCCTCTTTAAGACCCCCGGGATCAGGGTCAGGGAGAACACCCGGGCAAAATGGCTGAGGAAGCTCTCCTCTACCTCTGCCAGGGGTATATCCCTTCTCAAGATGGCCTTCAGGGAGGTAACCTTGCCCCCGGCAATGCCGCAGGGGTTGATCAGGGAGAAGCAGCTCAAGTCCGTCGTGACATTCAGGGCGAGGCCGTGGCGGGAAATCCAGCGGCGGATGCTCAGGCCAACGGCGCAGATCTTTTCCCCTTCTATCCAGACCCCCGGATGATCCTTGATTCGGGAGCCGCGAAGGGAAAAATCGCCCAAGGTGCCGATGACCGCCTCTTCCAGATTGTGGACGAATTGCGGGATGTCTTGGTTTCGCCTTTTTAGGTCCATTACGGGATAGGCCACCAGCTGGCCCGGCCCGAGATAGGTAATGTCTCCTCCCCGGTCGGCGGGATAAAGGGGAAGCCCCAGGCGGCTTAGCCCCTCCGTTCCGATCAGCAGATTGGTCAAACTGCCTGTCTTGCCGAGGGTAAAGGTAGGTGGATGGGACAAAAGAAGAAGGAAGTCGTCCTTCTTTCCCGCGATCTTTTCCCGCCAGAACCTTTCCTGAAGGGCGAGGGCTTCCTCATAAGCCACCCTGCCCGGCCGATAGTAAACGCAATTCATGGTCAAGGATACCTTGGCGGGCAATGTAGCACATCTCCGCCGACAGGGGAACAGCTCAATCTGACAAAGCCTACCGTTTAGCCTACCCTTAAGTGTTGCGTTATGATATGGATAGCAAAAAAATAGCCGCCTGGATCACAGGTCTCAAGCAGGCCGTTTAGCTTTACTATTTAGGATAAGGAAGTTTATGGCGCACAATTGGGATGAGGAGGGAATGAATTACGAAGGGTACTGTATCAGGCCCCCGAGCGAGGCGGACAGCATCCTCTTGCAGGTCACCCTGGGCTGTTCCCACGACCGGTGCACCTTCTGCGGCACTTACGGGGACAAGAAATTCAGGATCAAGGATGAAGGGATCGTTTCTAAGGACATAAAATACGCCGCCAGACACTTTCCGGATCATGACCGGCTTTTCCTGATGGACGGCGACGCCCTCATCATCCCCCAGGCTAAGCTCGTTAAAATTTTACAGGAGATTAGAGTCCATCTGCCCCGGGTGACGAGGGTGGGGGCCTATGCCAACGCCAAGTCCATCGGGAAAAAATCTCCTGCCGATTTGCGGGAACTCAAAGAGAACAAATTGGGGATACTCTATTACGGGGTGGAAACCGGCGACGACGGGATCAGGCAGCGGATCTCAAAGGGCTCAACCGCCGCCGGGTGTATTGAAATGGGATGGCGGGTGAGGGAGGCGGGGATCCTCCTTTCGGTTACCGTCCTTTTGGGCATCGGCGGAAGGGAAGGGTCCCTTGCCCATGCCCGGGCAACGGGAGAGCTTTTGAGCGCGATGGATCCGGACTATGTCGGGGCCCTTACCCTGATGCTCATCCCCGGCACCCCTCTTTACGAGGATTGCCGAAAAGGAAGGTTCGCGCTCCCCGACGAGCTGGGTATGATCCGGGAACTCAGGGAAATGATCGCCCATACGAACCTCTCCCGGGGGTACTTCTTTGCGAACCATGCCTCCAATTATCTTCCCCTCAAGGTCAAGTATCCCGGCGGCAGGGAAAGGGCGCTGGCCGAACTCGATCGGGCCCTGCGGGGGGAGGTGGGCCTGAAGCCGGAGTGGCTCCGGGCCCTCTAGAGCCGGAGCGGATGAGGGCATATTTAAGCGGAATTTAACAATCTTTAAATACCCGGGGAAACAAATCTCCTGTATAAGGGTGCTGATTTCCAGACCAATACCATTACCAAGGAAAGGACGATGAAAAAACAGGCAAGGATTTTCGGAGACAAGGGGCTATGCCTTGTTGTTGCCCTTCTATTTCTTATCCTGGTGCCCTCTTTGGGTTTCGGACAGATCGTCAGGATTGACGGGTCGAGCACGGTTTACCCGATTACCGAGGCCGTGGCCGAGGAGTTTCAGAAGCTGAAAAAAGGGGCGGTCAAGGTTACCGTAGGGGTCTCGGGCACCGGCGGCGGCTTCAGAAAGTTCGTCCGCGGCGAAATAGACATCGCCAACGCCTCCCGGCCGATAACGGTAAAGGAAATGGCCGACGCTAAGGCGGCGGGCGTCGATTTCATCGAATTGCCCATCGCCTACGACGGTTTGGCGGTGATGGTGAGTCCCAGGAACACCTGGCTTATCTCCCTGACCGTTTTTGAGCTCAGGAAGATCTGGGAGCCCGCCGCCGCCCACAAGATAACCAGGTGGAATCAGGTCAATCCCGCCTGGCCCGATGCCCCCCTCAAACTCTACGGGCCGGGGGTGGACTCGGGGACCTTCGACTACTTCACCGAGGCCGTGGTCGGCAAGGCCCGGGCCAGCCGCAGCGATTTCACCTCGAGCGAAGACGACAACATTCTCGTTCAGGGGATCACCTCGGACAGAAACGCCCTGGGCTATTTCGGCTACGCCTACTACCAGGAAAACAAGGACAAGCTAAAACTCGTTGCCGTCGACGGGGGGAAGGGCCCGGTTTTGCCCGCGGAGAGAACCGTGATGAACGGAACGTATCAGCCCCTCTCCCGGCCGATCTTTATCTATGTGGCAGCCAGGGCCGCCGCCCGGCCCGAGGTGCGGGAGTTTGTCGAGTTTTATCTTAAAAAGGCTCCGGAGCTGGTCCGGCAGGTCAAATATATCCCCCTGCCCGAACGGGCTTATAGACTGGGACAGGAACGCCTGGCCCGGGGGGTTGTGGGAAGCGTTTTCGGGGGGGAGGGCAGGATCGGTGTTACCATTGAAGAACTGCTGAGGCTGGAAGAGCGCAAAAAATAATCATTTCGCTTAGCGATTGATTTTGGAAAAACGGGGAAAACAGGCCGTGAGGCGACGGGCCAGGCCGGAGGGGACCGGTTGCCTTACGGCCTGAACCTGCGGAGAAGGGATTGCCGGTGGAGCAAAAGACGATCAGAAGGATCAAGGAGGGACTAATCGAGGGCGTCCTTTTGTCCTGCGCCCTCTTTTCGGTTCTGATTACCACGGCCATTGTGGTGGTACTGGCTTACGATTCTTACGGTTTTTTCAAAGAGGTGTCTGTCGTTGAGTTTCTGACGGGAACCCAGTGGTCTCCCCTCTTTGCCGATCCTTCGTTCGGGATCCTCCCCCTGGTTGCCGGGACGCTCCTGATCACCGCGGTGGCCCTGGCGGTATCTTTGCCCCTGGGGCTCATCATCGCCGTTTATCTCCGGGAATACGCCCCCTACCGGCTCCGGGAAACGATGAAGCCGGTACTTGAGCTGCTGGCCGCGGTGCCGACGGTCGTTTACGGGTATTTCGCCCTCCTGTTTCTCACCCCTCTGCTTCAGAAGATCATCCCGGACCTCTCCGGGTTCAACGGGCTTTCCGCCGGGATCATCATGGGGGTCATGATCATCCCTTACGTGAGCTCGGTAAGTGAAGACGCTATGGCCGCAGTTCCCATGCATATCCGGGAGGGGTCTTACGCCATGGGGGCAACCAGATTGCAGACGGCCTTCATGGTGGTGATCCCGTCGGCCTTTTCCGGAATTGCCGCCGCCTTTATCATGGGCATCTCCCGGGCGATAGGGGAAACTATGGTGGTGGCCATCGCCGCCGGCATGATGCCGAACTTCACCTGGGATCCCCGGGAGCCGGTCCAGACCCTTACCTCTTATATCGTTCAGGTGAGTCTGGGCGATGTCGCCCACGGCACCCTGGCTTACAAAACCATTTTTGCCGCCGGGCTGACCCTTTTTCTCATGACGTTAGCCTTTAACATCATCGGCTTCTTTTTAAGAAAAAGAATCCGGGAAATCTACTAGGAGGCCAGCTTGGATAACAAGGCCGAACTTGTCCGGATGATCGCCCGTAAAAAGGCTATGAACTTCCTCTTTATGGTCCTGGGGTTGCTTGCCACTTTTACGGGACTGGTGGTTCTTTTCGTTTTGTTTGTAGATCTGTTCATTGACGGGGCGCCGCGGCTGACGTACAAATTCCTGACCTCCTACCCGTCGAGGTTCCCGAAGGAGGCGGGGATCCTCCCCGCCTGGGTGGGAACCTACCTGGTGATCCTGGTCACCGCCGCCTCGGCTGTTCCCCTGGGGATCGCCGCGGGGATCTATCTCGAGGAGTATGCGAAAAAAGGCTGGCTTGCCGGTCTCATCGAGATCAACATCAGCAACCTCGCCGGAGTGCCATCGATCATCTACGGACTTCTGGCCCTGGGGCTTTTCGTCTATCTTTTCGATTTCGGCGAGAGCATCCTGACCGGCGGTTTGGCCCTGGCCCTCCTGATCCTGCCGATCGTTATCATGGCGACCAGGGAGTCGATCCGGGCCATCCCCAACTCGATCAGGGAGGCCTCCTACGCCCTGGGGGCCACCAGGTGGCAGACGGTGAAACATCATGTCTTCCCCTACTCCCTGGGAGGGATCTTAACCGGCATCATCATCGGCCTTTCCCGGGCCATCGGGGAGACGGCGCCGATCATCACCGTAGGGGCCCTCACCTTTGTCGCCTTCCTGCCGACCCCGCCCTTGAGTCTGGAATATCCCTTCATCTCTTTTCAGTGGCTGTTTGACGCCTTTACCGTAATGCCTATCCAGATGTTCAGCTGGGTATCCAGGCCCCAGGCGGAATTCCATGTCAACGCCGCCGCCGCCGGGGTAGTTCTCCTGCTTATGACCCTGGTTATGAATGCGGTGGCGATCTACATCCGCTATACGTTCCGAAAGAAGATCAAGTGGTGATTTAGAGGTTTTTTAAAATGTCAAGCAGCGACAGGATCAAAGCGGAAATAAAGCGGCTCGGTTTCTACTACGGCGACTACCAGGCCCTGAAAGATGTCAATCTCCTCATCCGGGAAAAGCGGGTCACCGCCCTGATCGGACCGTCAGGCTGCGGGAAGACGACCCTGCTTAGATGTTTCAACCGGATGCACGATCTCTATCCCAACAACCGTTACGAGGGGGAGATTCTCCTCTTCCCCGAGGGGATGAACATGGTAGGGGAAGAGGTGGACCCGATCGAGATCAGGATGCGGGTCAGTATGGTCTTTCAAAAACCCAATCCCTTTCCCAAGACGATTTATGAGAACGTCGCCTATGGTCTGGTGGTGCGGGGGGTGAAGCAACGGGGGATCCTCGATGAAAAGGTGGAAAAGGCCCTAAGGAGCGCCGCCCTCTGGGAGGAGGCCAAGGATCGCCTCCACTCCTCGGCGTTCAACCTCTCCGGCGGCCAGCAACAGCGGCTTTGCATCGCCCGGGCCCTGGCCACCGAGCCGGAGATCATCCTGTTCGACGAGCCGACCTCGGCGTTGGATCCTATTTCCACGGCTAAGATCGAAGACCTCATGGCGTCTCTCAAGGAGGAGGTAACCATTATTATCGTGACCCACAACATGCAGCAGGCCGCCCGGATCTCCGACTGGACCGGCTTCATGATGCTGGGAGAACTGATCGAGGTGGGAAAGACCGACAGGATCTTTACCACCCCGCAGGAAAAGCTGACCGAAGACTATATCACCGGGCGTTTTGGTTAACCGGCAGGACCCCGGCGGTGGAGGATAACAACAAGGAGAGGAAGGCGATCATGAGGAAGCACACCAGCACCAGTTACGAGCGGGAACTGGGAGAGATAAAAAACAGGGTGATCCACATGGGATCCCTCACCGAGAGGGCCATCGAGCAGACCATGAAGGCCCTTTTGTCCAGGGATACGGCCCTGGCGAGCCGGGTGATAGCGGAGGATGAAAGGATCGATCAACTGGATGTGGAAATCGAGGAGCGCTGCATCCGGATCCTGGCCCTCCGTCAGCCCGCGGCAAGCGACCTGAGATTCATCACCACGGTGATCAAGATCAACGGCCATCTCGAACGGATCGGCGATATGGCGGTCAATATCGCCAAGCGAACGGTTATCTTAAACCGAGAGCCTCAGTTAAAGCCCTATATAGATTTGCCCAGGATGTCCACCCTGGCCGGGACAATGGTTCGGGAAAGCCTCGATGCCCTGATCCACGAGGACATCAATCTCGCCCACAAGGTCAGGAAAGACGACGAGCTGATCGACAACTTGAACGAACAGATCTTCCGGGAGCTTCTCACCTTCATGATGGAAGATGCCAAGACGATCCATGCCTCCCTGCTTATCATGCAGGTTTCGAAACTCATCGAGCGGATCTCGGACCACGCCAAGGGCATCGCCGACATGGTCGTCTACATGATCACCGGCGAGAACGTGAGGCATGAGGAGCCGGGAGATGCGGAAAACGAAACCGAGTACGACGGTTGAAACCGGAGTCTTGCGAACGAGGGGCTTGCAAATAATCTCAAAACATGATCAACACGTCGTGATTGTCAGATCAGGGCACAACATAAACATAATAAGGAGGAGAAAGGTATGACAAAAAAACCGAGGATTCTGCTTTTGCTTGCATTTTTATCCCTGCTGGTTTTTGCCCCCCCCGCCGCGGCCCAGAAGGTGGAGGTCCAGTTCTGGCACGGTCTGGCCCAGCCCTTAGGGGGGATTCTGGAGAAAATTGTTACGGATTTCAACGCCTCCCAGAATCTCTACCAGGTAAACGCAAGCTTCAAGGGCTCTTACCCCGATACGATGGTGGCGGCCATCGCCGCCTACCGGGCCGGCAACGCCCCCCATATCGTCCAGATGTTCGAGGTGGGAACGGCGACGATGATGGCCGCCCGGGAGGCGATCAAACCTCTCCACGAACTGATGAGAGAATCGGGCATCCCCTTCGATACCCGGGCCTACCTGCCGGCGGTGCGGGGTTATTACAGCCTTCCCGACGGCCGGATGATGTCGATGCCGTTTAACAGCTCGACTTCGGTTATGTTCTACAACAAAGACGCCTTCCGGAGGGCCGGTTTGGATCCGGAAAAGCCGCCCAGGACCTGGGGGGAGCTCCGGGCTTACGCCCAGAAGATCAGGGACACCAAGGCGGCAAACGTCGGCTTTACCACCGCCTGGCCTACCTGGACCCAGTTCGAGCAGTTCAGCGCGATTCATGATGTTCCCCTGGCCAGCCGGGGAAATGGCATGGAGGGGATGGACGCGGTGCTGATGATCAACAGCCCCCTGCACATCCGCCATGTCCAGACCTTAATCGACATGCAGAAGGAAGGCACCTTCCGGTACGCCGGACGGGATACGGCGGGCGACGCCCTCTTCCCTGCGGGGGAGGCGGCGATGATTCACGCCTCCTCCGGGATCCGGGCGCGGATCATCCGGGAGGCCAAATTCGACTGGGGCGTGGCGATGCTTCCCTTCTACGACGACGTAAAGGGCGCCCCGAAAAACTCGATCATCGGCGGGGCGAGCTTCTGGACCATGACGGCCCCGAAACGGACGGCGGAGGAATACAAGGCGGTCTCCGAGTTCTTCCGGTTCATCAGCCAGCCGGATATCGTGGCGAGATGGCATACGGAAACGGGCTTTTTGCCCATCACCTTCGGTGGGTTTGACCGGGTGAACGCCTCGGGCTATTACCGGACAAACCCCGGGGCGGACATCCCTTTCCGCCAGCTCACCCGGAGCGAGCCTTCGGAGAATTCCCGGGGGCTCCGGCTGGGCAGCATGCCCGAGATCAGAAACATCATTCAGGAAGAGCTGGAAAGGGCGCTCCAGGGTCTGCAGACCGCAGCCGAGGCGATGGAAAACGCGGTGCGGCGGGGCAACGTCGTCCTGCGCACCTTCGAGCGGGCCAACCGCCCCTGAGCGGTCGGATGCCAGCTAACCTGTGATTCCTGTGGTGGGTCCCCGGCGAGGGGGCCCACCTTTTTGGAGGAGAGAATGCAACGTCGGGTAATATTCAACAACAAGCTTTTGCCTTACCTGCTCCTGGCGCCGCAGATCTTGATTACCGTCGTTTTTTTCTTCTGGCCCGCCTTCCAGGCGGTGTTCCAGTCGATGCTCATCCAGGATCCCTTCGGACTCAGGACCCAATTCGTCTGGTTTGAGAATTTCAAAACCGTCCTTACCAATCCTCTGTACCTGGATTCGGTCCGGGTCACCTTCATCTTCGCCTTTGCCGTGACCGCCATCGCCATGTCGAGCGCCCTTTGGCTGGCGGTGATGGCGGACAAACACATCCGGGGGGCGGGGGCCTACAAGACCCTCCTCATCTGGCCCTATGCCGTCGCCCCGGCGGTGGCGGCGGTCCTGTGGCTTTTTATCTTCCATCCTTCCATCGGTCTTTTGGGACGGGCCTTCCGGGAGATGGGAATCCACTGGGATTACAAACTCAACGGCGACCAGGCCCTTTTGCTTGTCATACTCGCCGCTTCCTGGAAGCAGATAAGTTATAATTTCCTCTTCTTTCTGGCGGGTCTACAGTCGATCCCCCGGTCCGTTCTGGAGGCCGCCTCAATTGACGGGGCGAACTCCCGGCGGCGGTTCTGGACCATTGTCTTTCCCCTCATCTCCCCGACGAGCTTCTTTCTCCTTATGGTAAACATGGTCTATTCCTTTTTCGATACCTTCGGGGTTATCCACGCCTTAACCGGGGGAGGCCCGGGCAAGGCCACCGAAACCCTCATCTATAAGGTCTATACCGACGGCATCATCAATCTAGATCTGGGAGGCTCTTCGGCGCAGTCGGTGATCCTCATGATCATCGTGATTGCCCTTACGGCGATCCAGTTTCGCTACGTCGAAAGGAAGGTGCATTACTGATGAAAGGGACCGTAGTTACCAGAAACTGGCAGTCCCATTTTTTCCTTGTAATCGGGGTGGCGGTGCTGGCCTTTCCGGTGTATGTGGCCTTCATCGGCTCCACCTGGGATGCGGCCACCATTGCCCGGGGCGACCTGCCCCTCATCCCCGGTCCCCATACCCTGGACAACTACCTCCAGGCCTGGGGCAAGGGATCCGGGCAGCGGGTTTGGGGAGTGCCGGTGGCGACGATGATGTTCAACAGCTTCGTCATGGCCCTGGCGATCAGCGTGGGAAAGATCGCCATTTCCATCATCTCTTCCTATGCGGTGGTCTTTTTCCGTTTCCCCGGGAGGATGTTTTTTTTCTGGATGATCTTTATCACCCTGATGCTCCCGGTCGAGGTGAGGATCATCCCCACCTACAAGGTGGTGGCGGATCTGGGCCTGATCAATTCGTATCTGGGTCTGACCATTCCCCTTATCGCCTCGGCGACGGCAACGCTGCTTTTCCGCCAGTTTTTTCTAACCATCCCCGACGAGCTCGTCGAGGCGGCGCGGATAGACGGGGCGGGCCCGCTGCGATTCTTCTGGGATACGGTGCTGCCCCTCTCCCGGACCAACATCGCCGCCTTGTTTGTCATCATGTTCATCTACGGCTGGAACCAGTACCTCTGGCCCCTGCTCATCACCACCAGCAAGGAGATGGGAACCATCGTCATCGGAATCGTGAAGATGATCGGGTCCGGCGACGCCCAGACCGACTGGCAGATCATCATGGCGGCGACGGTATTCGCCATGCTGCCGCCGGTTATGGTGGTGATCTTCATGCAACGCTGGTTTGTCAAGGGCCTGGTGGATACGGAAAAGTAAAGGAGCACAATTAATGGGAAATGTTGCGCTGCGTCTTGCGGAAATCAGGAAAAATTTCGGCAAGGTCCGGGTTATAGAAGGGGTGAGCTGCGAGATATTGGAAGGGGAGTTCATCGTGATTTTGGGGCCTTCAGGCTGCGGAAAATCCACCCTGCTTAGGATCATCGCCGGGCTCGAAACGGCTACCGAGGGGCAGATCTTCATCGGCGGGAAGCTGGTCAATCAGATAGAGCCGAAGGATCGGAACATCGCCATGGTCTTTCAGAATTACGCCCTCTATCCCCATATGACGGTCTGGGAGAATATGGCCTACGGTCTCAAGGTGCGGGGGGTACCGAAGGAGGAGATTGCCGTCCAGGTCAAGAAGGCGGCGGACATCCTGGGGCTAAACGGACTCATGCACCGGAAACCCCAGCAGCTCTCCGGGGGCCAGAGACAGCGGGTGGCCATGGGAAGGGCGATCGTCCGGGAGCCGGCGGCGTTCCTCTTTGACGAGCCCTTATCGAACCTTGATGCGAAGCTCCGGGTGCAGATGCGCCTGGAGATCAAGAAGCTCCATCAGTCTGTAAGAACCACCAGCATCTATGTCACCCATGACCAGGTCGAGGCGATGACCCTGGCGGACCGGCTCGTCGTGATGAACGCCGGTCGTTTCGATCAGGTGGCGACGCCTCTTGAGGTCTATAACCGTCCCGCCACCCAGTTTGTCGCCGGTTTTATCGGTTCCCCGGCGATGAATATCCTTAAGTCGACGGTGTCTCCCGCGGGAGATGCGGTGGCCCTGCCCGGGGGGTCCTGGTACCCGCTGGCCGCCCCGGTGCCTGCGGCGGCGGGTCGGGAGATGATGGCGGGGGTGCGCCCGGAACATGCAAGCCTCGCCCAGGGCCGGGGGGATTTGTCACTGGCCGTTGAGATGGTCGAGGTCCTCGGGGCCGATACCCTCGTCCACGGAACGCTGGCCCCGGGGGTTCCCTTTACCGTGAGGCTGGCCGGGGGGCTGAAAATAACCCCGGGGGAGCGGCTTGCCCTGAACATCAAGGAAAATCAGGTCCATCTCTTTGATGAGGCGACAGGCAAGAGGATGAATTGAGGCAATGTCCGTACTGCAGATATTAAGTCGGGCCGGCAGGGATCCCGGGGGATTACCGACGCTGGTCATTGCCCATCGTGGTTTCTCCGGCGCCGCCCCGGAAAATACCCTGGCCGCCTTTGCCGGAGCGGTTGCCTGCGGGGCGGATATGATCGAGCTTGACGTTCACTTGAGCGCCGACGGGGAGGTGGCGGTTATCCATGACGATACCCTGGAGCGCACCACCAGCGGCTCCGGCCTCGTTGCGGACTACCCTCTGGCGGCTCTCCGCGGCTTTGACGCCGGCGGCTGGTTCGGCAGGGAGTTTGCCGGCGAGAAGATCCCCGCCCTGGAGGAGGTCCTGGCCTTCTGCAAGGGAAAGATCCTTGTCAACATCGAAATCAAGCTCGGTTATCTTGGCTCCTATACCATGGACGATCTCGCCTGCCGGACCCTGGCCAAGGTTCAAGAGGCGGGCATGTTAAACGGTGTGCTCTTCTCTTCCTTCTATCCCCCGGCCCTCAAGCGGATCAAGCAGGAGAACGGCCGGGCGGAGGTGGCCCTCCTTCTGAACAGTCCCTGGCCTGAATCGGAGGAGGCTCTCTCCGGCCTCTACCCGGTTTTGAACTGCGGGAGAGGCACCCTGTCCGCCGAGACCATTGAGGAGGCAGGACGGCGGGGGTTCATCTTGAACGTCTGGACGGTCAACGACGAGGCCGAGATGAGCTGGTTTCTCGCCCGGGGCGTCTCCGGAATCATCACCAATCACCCCGACCGCCTCCGGGCCCTTATGGGGCGGACGCGGGGCCTGGCAGGCCCTTGACCGGGATTTCTCCCTCGAGTCTGCCGCCCCCGGCCCGGGCGACAAGCAGGCCTCAGGTCAAGGGGCTGACCCTTGCCTCTCTAGAAGAATTGCCGCCACCGGTAGAGGTCGGGGCGGTACGAGGCGATATCCGGATACTCGACAAACTCAACCACGTTGCCTTCCGGGTCCCGGGTGAATACGGCAAACAGTCCCGGCCTGACCTCGATCTTTCTGCCGTTTCCGAGGATCTCTATCCCCCGGTCTGAGAGCCGCCCGATCATCCCGTCCAAATCGGCGATCATGAAGGTCAGGTAAGCCAGGCCGTGCCGGTTAAATACCCCGGGCATCCTTTTGGCCCTTTTCGGGGGACGGCCGGTCTGGACGAGTTTGATCCGCTCGCCGTAGGGGGTCTGGAGGCGGACGATGCGGTACCCGTCGTCTGTCGCCCCGGTGAGCCGGCTCATCTCCGGCGGAACGATATTGTCGGCAACGGGCCTCAAACCGACGGTTTCTATGTAAAAATCGAGCATGACCTCGATGTTTTCCGTCGAGATTCCCACCTCAAGGGGTGCCGTCATCTTCATCTGCCAGGCCGGTATGCCTGCCATCGTCTGCCTCCTTCGGATACTTCTTCAAAGCCCTCAGATTGTTATCCCCCCACGTCCTTATCTGCCTCGTCTAAGAAATTGCGCAGAGCGGCGTTAAAGGCCCGGGGCTGCTCGACATTGGAGAGGTGGGCCGCGTCTTCGATGATCACGAGCTTGGAGCCCGCAATCAGCCGATGGATCACCGTGGCGTTTTCGACGGTGCAGGCGGGATCCTGCTGCCCTGCCAGTACCAGGGTGGGGGCCTTGATCTGAAGGAGCATCGTGGTCTGGGCCAGTTCCCGGATGGCGGCGCCGCAGGCCAGATAACCATCTTGACTGGTCCGGGCGATCATCCGTCTGATCCTGTCTATCGTTTCCGGGTTCGCGGCGATAAACTCCGCGGTAAACCAGCGGGTGATGGTCGAATCCACCAGGCCCGCTATCCCTTTGGCCGCCACGATGGCGAAGCGCTCGTCCCAGACGGTCCGTACCCGCCATTCGCTTGCCGTATCGCAGAGGGCCAGGGAATGCACCCGCTGGGGAAACCGGGCGCCGATCTGCTGGCCGATCATCCCGCCCACCGATAACCCGACAAAATGGACCTTGGCAATGCCCAGAGAATCGAGCAGGCCGATGGCATCCTCCGCCAGAAGTTCCAGGGTATAGGGCCCGGGGGTCAGACCCGACCGGCCGTGACCCCGGGTGTCGTAACGGAGCACCCGATAGCGGTCGGTGAGGGCGGGCAGATTAATGTCCCACATGGTGTGATCGGTCATCAGACTGTTGCTCAGCATGACCACCCTTCCCGCCGGTTGACCGTCGAGGCGGTAGGCCAGCTCGACGCCGTTTACCAAGACTTTTTCCATTCCCTCTCCTTTGGTCATCTTCTTTCTTCCCGATAATTTCCCCTTGCGTTTCCCCTTGGCTTACCTTGAGGGCAGGGCCAGCGCCTCCTTCACTAGAGCGGGGATTTCGAAGGGCCGCTGGGCGATCCTTACCCCCGCCCCTTTCAGGGCCTCAATCTTGGCTTCGTAGGTGCCTCGGCCGTCGCTTATGATCGCTCCCGCATGGCCCATCTTCTTGTTTGCCGGCGAATACCGCCCCGCTATAAAGGCAATGACCGGCTTTTTCATTCCCCGGGCGATGAACGCCGCCGCCTCCTCCTCCTCGCCTCCCCCGATCTCCCCTATCAGGACGACCGCCTGAGTCCCCCGATCCTCTTCGAAAAGCGCCAACACCTCGACGAAGCCCATTCCCTTTACCGGATCTCCCCCTATACCCACAGCCGTCGACTGGCCGATTCCGGCCCGGGTGAGGCCGGAGGTAATCTCGTAGGAGAGGGAACCGCTGCGGGAAACGACCCCGACATTCCCCTTGCGATAACAGCAAGAGGGCATAAAGCCGATCTTTGCCTCGCCGGGAGAGATGATCCCCGGGGTGTTGGGGCCGATCATCCGGCAAGAGCTCTCCTTCAGTTTACGCGTTACATCCATCATGTCGTGGATAGGCATATTCTCGCCCGGATAGACGATCAGCTTGATCCCGCAGGCGATGGCCTCGAATATGGAGTCTCTGGCGGCCGCCCCGGGGACGAACAGCGCCGACACGTCGGCCTCCGCCTCCGCCAGGGCCTCGCTCACCGAATTGAAGACAGGTACGTTCTCTATCCTTGCGCCCCCCTTGCCCGGGGTCACGCCGGCTATGATCCTTGTCCCGTAGCCCAGCATATCCCGGGAAAAAAAACTTCCGGTCCGGCCGGTAATTCCCTGGACGAGCACCCGGCTTAAGCTGTCGATCAGGATGCTCATCGGTCTTTCCCTGCCAGGGCCAGGACTGTTTCAATCGCCTCCTCGAAGGTATCGCATTGCGCAAGGCCGGCCTCGCCGATGATCGCCCGTCCCTTTGGCGCGTCGGTGCCCTCGAGCCTGATGATAAGCGGCTTGTCGAGACCTCCGATCCTTTCCAGGGCCTCGAGAATAAATTGGCCGACCCGGTCCATTCTGGTTATGCCCCCGAAAAAATTCACCAGAATGCAATCGACGGCCTTTCTCGTATTGAGGGTTCTCAAGGCCATTTCGTAGCCCGTGGCGCTTACATTGGCGCTGCAATCGAGGAAACAGGCCGGCCTCCCCCCGGCCAGGGCAAGGCAGTCCATCGCGGCCATGGTCAAACCGGCCCCGCCGCTGATCACCCCGATGTTCCCGTCGAGCTCGACGTATTCCAGCCGGTAATCGTCTCGCAGGACGTTTTCAATCTGGGGTTCGTGGCAGGATTTCATCTCCAGGATATCCGTCTGCCGGTACAGGGCCGAGTCGTCGATTTCCACCCGGGCATCTAAAGCGACGAATCCCCTTCCGGAGGCGTAGATAAGCGGGTTGATCTCGGCGGTCACGGCGTCTGTTTCCCTAAAGAGACGATAGAGTTGCCTCATCCGTTCGGTAAGGGAGGGGATAAGTTCTTGCGGCAGGGCCAGGCGAAACAGGGCCTCCCGGGCCTGATAGTCAAGCAGGCCGTAATTTATGTCGATGGGGATTCGGACTAGCGAATCCGGCCTCAATCGGGCTTGATCCTCCAGCCTGCCGCCCCCGCAGGGGGAGATCATAACCAGAGGCCCGCGTGCTTCAGCATCCACGGTGATGCCGAGATAGAATTCCCGGTCGCCCTCGATCCGCTCCTCCATCAGGATCTTCCTTACGGGCTGGCCGGAAATTGTCAGGTTGATCAGTTCGTCGTAAAGAAATGCGCACCGGCCTGGGGTTTCGGCAAACAGGATCCCTCCATTTTGTCCCCTTTTTCCGGTGAGAACCTGACTTTTGAGGACGACCCCTCTGCCTTGGTCCAAGTCCCTGAAGATCCGGCCGATCTCCCTTTTCTCCTCGATAAGCCTGCCTCTCGGGATGGCGATGCCGTAGCGCCGGAAGAGTTCCTTCCCCTGATATTCAAGCAGCCTCATCGACTGTTCCTTTCGACTGGCAACCCCCTGTCCCTCCCCGGGGGGGCTCCTGAACCCGGTGTCCCGAAGGGCAGACCTTACGGCACCGGATATCCCATCTCCTTCCAGTACCGGACGGCGCCCGGGTGAAGAGGAATCGGAATGCCCTGCAGGGCCTTATCCCGGCCGTAGTTCAGTCTGGCCGTCAGGCCCACCGCCTCGTGCATCTTGCGGATCGAGTCGTCGGAAAAGGCGACCTTCACAAGTTCGTAAGCCAAATCCTCGGGAAACGTATCCCTGACGATCCAGAAGGTCGGGGTCGCCCAGGTTCTGACGGGCTGATCAACGCTCCGGTAGATCCCGCCGGGGATCGTGAAGGGGGTGTAGAAGGGATATTTTTTGTAGAATCCCGAGGCCCGGGCGGGCGCATCGAGATCGATGATCCGGATGTCGTGGGAAGAGGCGGTATCGTGGTAGGTGGCGTTCCCGATGTTCACGTGCCAGTTGTAAGCGGCGATATGCCCGTCCTTCAAGCCCTGGGAGGCGTCCATCGCCCCGGTGTACACGGCGTTTCGCCGCACCTGCTCCCAGGCACCCAGGTGGCGGAGGAGCCGCTCAATGTTCATCGACGATCCGGAGCCCTGCGGCCCCAGGGCGACCTTCTTGTCGTAGATATCCTCGATCCGGGTGATTCCGCTTTTTGCCAGGACGACCAGATGGGCGATGTTGGCATCGACAAAGGCCAGGGCCCGGAGATTCTTGAGGGGGGTCTTAAACCGACCCTCGCCCATCCAGGCCTCGGTAAGGTCCGAGGCGAAGGCCAGCCCCAGATCCGCCTCCCCCGAGTGGATCCGGCGGATGTTTTCCGGCGACCCCGTGCTCCCCTCGGGGAAGACCCGGATTTTTGAGGGGCCTGCCGCAAGCAGGGGCGACAGGGCCGTGGTCACCAGATTGTAATTGCCCCCGGGCGAGCCTCCGGAGAAAGAAAGGGCCTTTCTCGCGGGATCTGTCTGGGCGTGGCCGTAAGAGGCGACGCCGATAAAGAGGATTGCGGTAAAAAGTCCTATTCCCCGGGCAAGTGCGTTCATTTTTGCGTCTTTGCTTATCCCTTTTGCTTTCATCGTCAGAACCTCCCTTTCCTTATAAGGTTTAGGTTGTCATTTCCAGATCCGGCGATCTTCTAGGCACCCTTTCCAGGTCCCAGGGGCTTTTCCCGAGGCCCGCTTTCGAACTCGGGTGGCCTTCGGAGATTCCGGTATCTGAGCCAATGCAAAATTATGAAAAGCGCCCCCAAAACCAGGCCGATAGCTTCCACCTGCCACATAGGCCAGAGCAGGGCGATCCAGACGGCGAAAAGCAGGCAAAATTCGGGAATCGTCGTCTCGGTGAAGGCGTAACGCATCGTCCAGGCGGAGTAGCCGATGACCCCCAGGGTGGTGAAGACGACCGCCCAGAGATTCTGGTACCAGAGGCCGGTTAGGAGGAAGTGGTCTTCGAAGATGAAGAGAAACGGCATGAGCAGGAGGATCAGCCCGAACCTGAAGGCGGTAAACGCCGTCTTCCAGGGGCTGGCGTTGGCGATGCCTGCCGCGCAATAGGCCCCGAGACAGACCGGCGGGGTTATATTGGAAGTAGCGCTGAGCCAGAAGATGGCCAGGTGGGCCGCCAGCAGATCGGCGCCCATCGTTTTTAGGGCCGGGGCGGCGAGCACGGCGAGCAGCAGGTAGGCCGGGGTGATGGGCATTCCCATGCCCAGTACCAGAGCCGCAAGTCCCACCAGTGCAAGCGCCAGAAACAGGTTGCCGCCGGACAGGCCGATCAGAGCGTTGGAGAATTTCAGGCCCGCCGCGGTGATCACCACGATGCCGATAAAGATGCCGATGGCCCCCATCAGGCTGCCTACGGTGAGGGCGGACATCATCCCGTCGATGAGGGAGTTTGCCACCTGCCGCAGGCCCATCCGGGTCTCGGGGCGAAACCAGCTCACCACAATCACCGAGACGATGGTCCAGAAAGCGGAGTAGTTGGGGGAGAAACCGGAAAAGAGCAGGACCACGAGGATCACAAAGGGGGCGATGAGATACCAGCCCCGGCGGATCACCTCTTTAAATACGGGGATTTCCGCCTTCGGGATGCCGGGGATCCTGCTGCGTTTCGCCTCGAAATGGACAATGAAAAAGATCGACAGGAAGAAGAGGATCCCCGGGATGAACGAAACCTTGACGATTTGGGTGTAGGGAACGCCGGTGAGCTCCACCATGAGAAAGGCCCCGGCCCCCATGATCGGCGGCATGATCATCCCGCCGGTCGAGGCGGCCGTTTCCACTGCGGCGGCCACGTGGGGCCGGTAGCCCACCTTTTTCATCAGGGGGATCGTGATCGATCCAGTGCTTACCGTATTGGCCAGCACGCTCCCGTTGATCGAGCCGAACAGACCGGAGGCCACCACCGCCACCTTCGCCGGTCCTCCCGTCGAACGGCCGGCTAAGGACATGGGGACATCGATAAAGAACTGCCCCACCCCGGAGACCTTGAGGAACGCCCCCAAAAGGAGGAACAGCAGGACATAGGAAGGTAAAACGCTGGCCATCACCCCGAAGAGGCCCTCCGAGGTAAGGTATATATACTCGACGAGACGTTTGATGGTAAAGCCGCGATGGCCGAAAACCCCGGGGATATAATTGCCGTAGAGGCCGTAGAGCAGGGCGAGACCCCCCAGGATGGGAATCAGCCAGCCCGTCACCCGGCGCCCCGCCTCCAGGCAGACGATAAGCCCGATCACCCCGAACCAGAAGTCCCGGGGGAGGTAGGCCCCCACCCGATAGACCAGGTCGGTGTACTCCCAGATCCAGTAGCCGACCGAGAGGATGGTTAGCAATACCATAAGGATGTCAAAAAGGCTGGGGCGGTCTTTCGGGGAACGGGAGGTGGCCGGATAGAGCAGAAAGATCATCACCACGATGGCCAGAACAAATATCCCCCGGTGGTATTCCGGCCCGAGCTGGCCGACCAGGGCGGTATAGAGGTAGAAGATCGCGGTGGCCAGGGCGATCGTCTTGACCAGGAGATCCCAGAACCCGCTGAGGACCCTCTTGCCGGCCCCTTCCTCGATGAATACCGCCCGATCTGCCCGAGATTTAAGCATGGCCAAGCCCTCCTGGTGGGGTAAATCGCTTTTAGAACCTAAAAAGGGAGATAAAACGACCTCATTCTCCCGCTTCGAAAATCTCGCTTCCGTAAAATTCGCCGAACAGCTCCTCTTCCGTCGGCCGGTCCTCCGGGATCGGCCGGCTGACCCAGGTAACGTTCATATAATGCTTCAGGTGGATGTTTTCATTGGTGATATTTCCTCCCCAGTAGCCGCAGCCCAGACTGGCCGTCATCGGCATGCCGTTAGTGAAGGAGCCCGCATTGGCCTTCGATTGGGGCTGTCTCACCATGATCCGGCTGACCGGCGCCATCAGGGCGAGCCGGTGGATATGATCGTCGTTGAACGAATATATCCCGCAGGAATGACCCTTGCCCCCCACCTCGTAGAGCCGCCGCACCATATCCAAGGCGGCCTCGAACTCGCCTTGGTACTTGAAAATCGCGAGCATCGTGCCCAGTTTTTCGCTGGAGAAGAGGTGCTCCCGGCCGATCTTGTCCTCCTTGACGATGAGGAAGGTCTTGCCTTCGGGGAGCTTGAAGCCCGCCAGCTCCGCCACCTTCCAGGCCGGCCGGGCGACGGTCTTGACGATCCGGTGGCCTTCCTCGTCCCACCAGACCCGGCGGACCAGCTCCTTTTCCCCTTCGGTGCAGAGGTAGCCGCCTTCCTTCTGCAACTGGATAAGAAACCGGTCGTAGATCGAGGCGTGAACGACAAGGTTCCCGTCGGCGGAGCAGCCGGCGCCGTTGTCGTTGGTTTTGCTGAGCCGGGTGTTGCGGGCGGCCTCCTCGATGTCGGCGGTTTCGTCGATCACCATCGTCGAGTTCCCCGGCCCGACGCCGTAGGCCGGCTTTCCGGAGCTGTAAGCGGATTTCACCATCGCCGAGCCGCCGGTGGCGACGGTGAGGTCGCAGAGGGTCATCAACTCCTGGGCCAGGGGGATGCTCGGCTTCTCCACCGACTGGAGCAGGTCCGCCGGCGCCCCGGCCTTCTCGAGGGCAAGCCGCATCAGGCGGACGATTTCCGTCGAGGTCTTCCTGCTTGCGGGATGGGGGCTGAAAATGACCGCGTCTTTGCATTTGATCCCGTAGATTCCCACGCTCATCGGGGTCACCAGGGGATTGGTCGTAGGGCTCAAGGCGCAGATGACCCCCGCCGGTTTGGCGTATTTTACGATTCCCTTTTCGGGGATCTCCTCGATGATCCCGATGCTCTTTAGCCTCAGGGCATCCCGGAGCACCCCCAGGACCTTGAACCTTTTGGCCGGAACCCGATCCCCCAGGTCGCTTTCATCGACCGCCATGTTCACCAGCCTGACGGCATTTTGTTCGTTGTAAAGCTGCCAGGCCATGGCCTGGCAGAGCCGGTCCACCTGTTTCTGGTCGTAATGCTCGATGGCCGCCATGGCCTCTCTGGCCCGCGCAAGCAGCTCCCGGGCCAGGCTTCTCTCTGCCTCCGTTAGGGTCCTTGACATTTGATCCTCCTGTTTCCCTTCGAAATTACCTGCCGTCGTAACGGACGCCAATCGCCGGCCGGCCATGGCCGAGGCCGGGCAACTCCCAGACCCCCGCGCCCGCCGGATTCATCTCGCCTGCGATGTCGGCGTCGATCAGACAGGGCCTGCCCGCTTTGACGGCCTGCTCGATCGCCTCGCCTAAGTCTTTGGCCGTATCCACCCTTACCCCGTCGATACCGGCACAGCGGGCCATCGCGGCGAAATCCGGATTGTAGGGCTCGCCGGTCGCCGGATGGCGGAAGTCGGTGGCAAGTTCCCGGCCCTCTAAATAGCCCCGCTGGAGACCCCGGATAGAGGCGTAGGCGTAGTTGTTCCACACCACCCACACCACCGGGATGTCGTACTCGAAGGCCGTGCCCAGGACGCTTGCGTGCATGAAGAAGGCCCCGTCTCCGCATACCGAGACGCAGGGGCGGTCCGGGGCGGCGAGTTTCGCCCCAAGCACCCCGGCTACCCCGAAGCCCATCGGGCCGAACCCCATGGAGCCTATTAGGGAGTCCTGGCGTCTCGGCCGGCAGAACTGGATCAGCCAGTTGTGGTGGACGCCGATGTCGCTAACCAGGATCGCCTCTTCCGGGAGGACCCGGTCGATCTCCCAGGCCGCCCGCTGGGGGTGGATCGGGGTTGTGTCCGTCCGGAACCCCGGGGCGATAAAGGCCTCCCACTCTCTCCGGTAGCCGTCTATCGCCGCAAGCCAGTCAGCCCGGCCCGGCGGAATCTCCGCCGCGAGTTTCCGCCGGTCGAGCTCCGCCAGTAACTGTCTGAGAAAGGTCTTGACGTCGGCCATCAGCCCCAGGGCAACAGGGTAGTTTCTTGCGATCTCCTCGGGGTCTATGTCCACGTGGATAAGCCGGGTGGGAGGTATGGAAAAAGAGTAGCCGGGAATCCAACTGCTTGAGGTCCGGTCGTCAAATCTTACCCCCAAAGCCAGCAGCACGTCCGCCTGACGGGCGGCGTGGTTGGCCTGATAGGTTCCGTTTCTGGCCACCAGGCCCAGGGCGAGCGGATGCCTTGCGTCGAGAGCCCCCATGCCGCTTGCGGAAGAGGCGACGGGGATCTTCAGCCGCTCCGCCAGGGCGAGGAGCTCTCCGGTTGCCTGGGCGTACTTTACCCCCTGGCCTACCAGGATAACGGGTTTTTCCGCCTGAAGCAGCATATCTACCGCCTTGACGACCCCTTCCGGGTCGGCGCCGGCGCGGCAGCTGATATTGCCGTTCCACAGGGCGGCCTGGGGCATTTCCAGGTCCGTTTCCTCCTTGAAGATGTCGAAGGGAACATCGAGGACTACCGGGCCGGGGCGTCCGGTCACCATGGTTTTCCAAGCCTGCCGGATGGCCAGGGGAACCATGTCCGCCCGGGTCGGCTGGAAGACTTTCTTGCAGTAGGCCTTAACCGTCGAGGGGAAGTCGGCCTGATAATGGCGGTAGGTTTCCTGAAAGGCCCCCCGATTGAACTGGCTCGTCGGAACATTGGCGGTGACGGCGAGAAAGGGCACCGAATCGAAGAAGGAGTTTGCCAGGCAGATCGGCAGGTTTGCCGAGCCCGGCCCGCAGGAGGTAAAGGTCGCAGTCGGCCTCCCGGACACCCGGTAGAACACGTCGGCCATAAACCCGGAGACCGATTCATGATGGACCGAGACGGTCTTGATTTCCCGGGATCTCTCATAGAGGGCATCGAGGAAGCTGATGTTGCCGTGGCCGCACAGCCCGAACAGGTAGGGAACCTTCTCCTGGATCAGATAATCGACGATGATCTGTCCGCCGTTTAATCGCTGCATATTGTCTCCTTTTTCAACTGTGAATCCGGCCGCTGGTGGCTTCTGATCGGCTCCGGCCAGGGGGAAGGGGCTCCTTCATAGGCCCCGGGGCCTAGGATAAAGTGTTTTGCCTGATCCAGGGTCTCGATACAGGGCAGGTCAAGGGGGTAGAGGCGCCTTCCCCTCGGCCTCGGCCCGGCCTTGGAGACATGGCCGGAGAGGGGATGGCCGACTATTTTTTCGGCAAGCCAGACCGCCTCTACCAGCCGGTAAAGATCGACGCCGGTGTAAATACCCGTTTCCTCAAGAAGATGCATCAGATCCTCCGTGGGGATCATCATCGCCGCCCGGCCGTTTCCGCAATAGGGGCAGCCGCCCATGCCGCCGATTGCGCTCTGGAGCCGCAGGGTGTCTCCGCTGTCCAGAACCCCGAGGGCGGCCCAGACCGAGGTGAGGGCCGTTCCCCGGCCGTTGTGAAGGTGGAGCTGAAAATCGGTGATGGAAGGCCAGCGCTCTTTGATCACCGCCAGTTGTGCGGCCACCTGGCCG
This sequence comes from Syntrophobacterales bacterium, assembly GCA_037445955.1. Classification (GTDB taxonomy): domain Bacteria; phylum Desulfobacterota; class Syntrophia; order Syntrophales; family CAMTWB01; genus JBBIJM01. The sequence continues at coordinate 22,810 of JBBIJM010000004.1, read as the reverse complement.
GGCATATTCCAGCTCATGGCGTCGAAAAAACCGATCCTGGTTACGGTAAATCCCGCCTCGGTCCAGAGCCGATGCATCCTCTCGAGCATCCCCAGGCGCTCATCCTGGGTGACATCCCCGGTCCAGTTGGAGCCCCAGGGGTTGCTGAGCGCCATGCCGCCTTCGGTAAGGCCTGCGGCCTTCGCCCGAGTGACCACCCCGGACCAGCTCTCGATCTGCTTGAGCTGGGTCCGGTTGTTGTTTCTCTGGGCGAAGACATCGCACATATCCACCCTGGTCGAATAGTCGGCAACCGGGGGCGACAAAGGGGGGATGAAGGCCCGGGCCCGTTCCCGGCCCTTATCGTTTAGAGCCAGATAGGTGTATCGGACCCCGGGCCGGGGGGTGAATCCCCTCACCACCTCCTCGATCGAGGCCATCTGCGGCGTCCACCGGGGAGAGACAAAGGAGCCCACGGCGATTTCCTTGAGGCCGGTTTCGGACAGGGCGTCCAAGAGAAGGATCTTGTCGGCGGCGGGAATATCTTTATCTTCGATCTGCAAACCATCCCGCATCGCCTCTTCGGTGTGCAATATTTTCGGGTACCCGGCCATGACGATACCTGATGCGAAGGTTTAATTGCCGAAGACGACAACTGAGTCATCCATGCGATCTTTGTGCCAGCAGGCGGTCGGAAGGAATGTCCAGAGAAATCGGCTAATTAACCTTTAGACGACGATGAAACAGTCAGTTTCAGAGTAACATTAAGTTTCATAGATGAAACAATAAGTTTCACCTAGCATGGTGTCAGGTCTACACTATTCACTCGATATTTTCTTGATATTTATCAGCGGTCGAGTCAGGAAAAAGAAACACCGCCCTCCGCCCTTTTTTTAACTCTTGTCAAGAGTGTAGACCTGACACCATTATCTGACACCATTATCGGTCCGGTCGGTTCTGCCCGTGTTTTTTCAGTTTGCGCCATAAGGTGGTCCTGCTGATGCCAAGCAAAGCGGCCGCTTTGGTTTTGCAGAACCGGGCCTCAAGCAGGATCTCCTCGAGGTTCGTGCCCTCGGGCGGGGCCTGTCTCTCGAGCTGATGTTTTTTCCCCGACGTCTCCCGGGCCGGCTCAGGCAGGGTGACCTGGCAAATCTCCTCAAAAAGCTCGTCGAAGACCCCGGGGGTGAAAGAGTCGGCGGCGAGGATCAGTCTTTCCAGGAAGTTTTCGACCTGCCGGACGTTGCCCGGCCAAACGTAGGACATAAGCCGCCTTAGGCAGTCCTCCGGGAGGGACAAGGGCGGGATCCTGTACCTGGCGGCTATCTTATTCACACAATGGGCGACGATGACGGGCAGTTCTTCCATCCTCTCCCGCAGGGGGGCAAGCCGGATCGAAAGCACGTTCAGCCGGAAGAAGAGATCATCCCGGAATCGTCCCGCCCGGACCTCGGCGGCGAGGTCTCTGTTGGAGGCGGCCAGCACCCGGACGTCGATGGGAATGAGCCGGTCGCTGCCGATCCTCATCACCTTTTTTTCCTCAAGGACCCGCAGGAGGGTCGCCTGGACGCCCGGAGGGGTTGAGGCGATCTCGTCAAGAAAGATCGTTCCGGTATGGGCCAGCTCAAAAAGGCCGATCTTGCCCCCCTTCCGGGAGCCGGTGAAGGCCCCCTCTTCATGACCGAACAACTCGTTTTCCAAAAGTTGCTCCGGCAGGGCGGCGCAGTTGAGAGAGACGAAAGGCCCTCTGGACCGGTCGCTTAGGTTATGGATGCCCTGGGCCAGGACCTCCTTGCCCGTGCCCGTCTCCCCGGTTATCAGGACGGTGGAATCGGACAGGGCGTATCTTTTCGCCTTCCTCACCGCTTCGGCCATCCCGGTGCTTTTATGGATCAGGTCATCGATGGTGAACCTCGCCACGAGGCCCTTGGCGAAGTTTCTCCGGACCTCGTTTTCGTCTTTGATGACGTTTGCGGTATTTTTCATGATCGAAACCACCCCGGCCACCTCTTCATTGACGTTGATCGGGAAATGGTTTGCCAGATAGAGAAGGTTTGATACCTTTTCCAATTTGTTCAAGAGGGGTTGTTTTGTCTGGAAAATCCGCCGGAAATCGGATTCCGGCAGGTAATCGATCAGGCGGTGAGATTCCTCCTGACAATCACGGATCCGCAAGAGATCCCGAGCGGCCCTGTTCATTGTGGTGAGGACGCCTTCCCGATTGACCGAGAGGATCGCGTCGGATGAGGAATCAATGATGCATTGGTATCGCCGCGACTTCTCCTGCTCCTGGCGCCTCAGTCTCGCCAAGGCCAAGGCGTCTTCGACGGCAAAGGCCACGGCCTCTTCGGAAATGTAGAGCTCGACCCCTTTAAGCCCGTAAGTGTCGGCGAATTTCATGGAAACACCGCCGCCGATGATCACTTCCACCCCCTTTTCCCGGGCCTTGCCGATGACCTGATTCAAGCTGGGGCTGTCATGATATATGCCCTGGAAGATCCTAACCTGGTATATCTCCTCCAGGATATCCATGCCGGTCATTTGCTTTCTGAAACTGGTGATGAGGATCCGTTTGCCGAAAATGACCGCCTTTCTTATGCTGATGAGGATATCCAGGGGATTGGCCATGAGGGCCAAAACGGGGATCGTAAGTTTTTCCCGCAGGATCTCCGCCGTTCCCCGCCGGCTGATCACGACGTCGCAGCCGGAGGCCTCCATCTCCCGGCCCACCGGGACGGCCTCATCGAGACCGCAGATAAGCCTCGTGTGCACCTGGTCCCACCGTGATTTTGCCAGGCGGTTTATCTTGCCGATCAGATCCTCGCTTGAGACGATAACCCCGACCTTCAATTTCGGGTCGTATCCGGCCTTTATCATTGGCGTCTTCCTTTGCTTCAGGGAACTATACGGCGGGGGATACTGCCGGTCAAGAGATATTGTATTCCCGTAAGCCGGTGTGCTATATAGCCGGTCTGTAAGGCGGGAGGGAAGCGGGGATTGATCCGGGGAACTCCCGGCAATCAATGGGCAGTTAAAGGAGGGGCATCATGACGGATAAGGCGGAAGATAAAAAAAACAGAGGGTTACATAAGCGTAGCCTGACATCCTTCATCACGACCTTTAGTTTTGCGCTCGTGGCCTTTTCGGGAATCATGCTGTTTATCGTTCCGCCGGGGAGGATCGCCTCCTGGACCGAGTGGCGGTTCCTCGGCCTCCTGAAGGAGGAATGGGGCAGCATCCATATCGTGCTCAGCCTCCTGTTTCTGGTGATCGGCATTTACCATCTTATTCTAAACTGGCGGGCCTTTACCGGTTATCTCGTGGCCAGGGTAAAAGGGGGGCTCCATTACCCCCGGGAGCTGATCATCTCCGTTGTCGTCGTTGCGTTTTTTACAGGCGGCGCCTATCTGAATATCTTCCCCTTCGACCAATTTATGGCCTTCAACAGATGGGTCAAGGCCTCCTGGGTGACGTCTCCGGAATTCGAACCGCCCATTGCCCACGCCGAAGACCTTTCCCTGGCAAAATTCGCCGCCCGGCTGGGCATGAATCTGGACGAGGCGCTGGCGGAGCTCAAGAAGGAGCAGGTTGTCGTGGAGGACGCAAACAATACCCTGGCGCTCATCGGCGCTCGCAACTCCCTCTCCCCGATGGAAATCTATATGAAGATCAAGAGGTTCGAGAAAGCCCTCCCGAAGGCGACGGTTTTTACGGAAGACCTGGTGGTGGAGAGGTTTGAAGGGAGGGGAATCGGGGCCAAGACCCTGGCCCAGGTAGCCCGGGAGAACAATCTCGATCTCGAGGGGATGACAAAGAGGCTGGTTGCCCGGGGCGTTGTCCCCAGGGACAATGAGACGATCCGGCAGCTGGCCGACCGGCAGCCGGTAAAGACGACGCCGATTCAGATTATGCAGATGAGCCTGGTCGAAAAGCCCTCTGGTTACGAGGAGAAGCGGAAAGAGATGCAGACCGGGCCCGGGGCGAAGGGAATCCCTCCCGTCGACCGTCCCTCTCCCCAGGCGGCGAAGCCGGAGACGCCCGCCGCTGCCGGCGGGAGCAAGCCCGCCTATACCGAGGAAACGGTGCGGGCCCGGTTCGAAGGGAAGGGTATAGGCGCCAGGACCCTCGCCGATCTGGCCCGGGAGCACAACCTCGACCTGAATTACCTTACAAGGAGAATGGCCGAGAAAGGTCTCTCCCAGAAGGAAGGAGAAACCCTCAAGGAAATGGCGGACCGCTATAAGACCACCCCTATCGAACTTATGAAGATGATCCTCGTCGAGTAGATCAACTGGGCAGGGACGTGATTTATCAGGGCTTGGCCGGGGCAGGAGAAAGGACCAGATGAAACTGCAGACCGAGGTGCTTGTGATAGGCGGCGGGGCGACGGGGGCCGGCATTGCCCGGGACCTGGCCTTGAGGGGGATCCCGGTGGTGCTTGTCGAGAAGGGGGATTATGCCTCCGGGGCCTCCGGGAGAAACCAGGGCCTGCTCCACAGCGGCGGCCGCTATGTGGTTAACGATCCCGAATCCGCCCGGGAATGTATCCGGGAAAACGCCATCCTCCGCCGGATCGCCCCCCACTGCCTCGAAGAAACCGGTGGCCTCTTCGTTTCCCTGCCGGAAGACGGTCTCGAATTTCACAAGAGATTCCTGGAGGGATGTCTGGCCGCCGGGATCCCGGCCCGGAACCTGTCCGCGGCCGAGGCCCGGGAGATCGAGCCGGAGCTCAACCCCTCTCTCCTGGGGGCGGTGGCGGTTCCCGACGGGGCCGTCGATCCCTTTGCCCTGGTGATGGAAAATATCCGCGACGCCTGCGCCCGGGGGGCCAAATGCCTCTCCCATACCGAGGCCTGCGAACTCCTGACGAAAGACGGCTGGGTCAAGGGGGCCAGGGCCAGGGGCCTGATAGACAAAGAGGATTATACGATTTCCGCCTCGTTTGTGGTCAATGCCACCGGGGCCTGGGCAAACCGGCTGCTTGGCCCGGCGGGTCTTTCCATCCCCATGGCCATGTCCAAGGGATCGATGCTCATCACCAACCGCCGGATCAGCCACCGGATCATCAACCGGCTCCGACCGCCCGGGGACGGGGACATTGTCGTCCCGAACGACACCGTGTCTATCCTGGGAACCACCTCGATCCGCTCGGAGGACCCGGACCATTCCGAGGCCACCACCCGGGAGGTTTCGTTTCTGATCCGGGAGTTGGCCCGGCTCCTGCCGGTGATTAAGGAGACGAGGATAACCCGGGCCTATGCGGGGATCAGGCCGCTTCTCCAGACCGGCGCCGATCACGGAGACCGGTCCTTAAGCCGGGGTTTTGCCCTTATCGATCATGGCCAGAGGGATCGTCTGGAAAACCTCGTCTCCATCGTCGGCGGAAAACTGATCACCTACCGGCTCATGGCGGAGAAGGTGGTCGATCATATCTCGGAGAAGTTAGGCCTCGCGGGGTCCGCCACGACCCATTTGATCCCCCTGCCCGGGGCGCAAGGCAGGCACGGCCTGAAAGAGAGGTTGAAGGGCCTGGCCGCGGCCGCCGGCGCCGCCGGGGAGATCCTCTGTGAATGCGAGCTGGTGACCAGGGAGGAGATCGAGGGGGTACTTAAGGGAGAGAGACTTCCGGACATCCAGGATATCCTCCACCGGACTAGGCTGGCCAAGGGGACCTGTCAGGGGGGGTTCTGCGTCTACCGGCTGCTCGGGGTCCTGCATCGTCTGAACCTGGCCCCGGATGATTCGAACGAGATATTGAAAGGGTTTCTGGAGGAGCGCTGGAAGGGGACCTGGCCGGTGCTCTGGGGGGCGGCCTTAAGGGAGGGGGAACTGATCGAATCGATTTACAAGGGGCTCTTTCAACTGTCCGGGGAAGGCAGGGTGTAGGGATCTTATGCGCTTTGACGTTATTGTGATCGGCCTCGGCCTCTCCGGCCTCATGGCGGCCAAAACCGCCTCCGAGGCGGGCCGGCGGGTGTTGATTGTAGGGAAAGGGATCGGTTCCCTGGGGATCCTCTCCAACACCGTCGATATTTTGGGCAGGGCATCCCGGGACAGCCTCAAGGAAGACGTCCTGGCCTGGATCGGGGACAACCCCCGCCACCCCTACGCGCTGGCCGGCTGGCAGGGGATCGAAGAGGCCTTAAGATCCTTCGTTTCCCTTTTCCCTCCCCCTTACGATTTTTCCGCTCCCGGGGGAAGAAACAGCCTCATCCCCACCGGTGCCGGGACCAGGCACCCCGCCTACCTTGTCCCGGCGACCATGTTGGGAGGTATAGATGCCGACTGGGGGAAGACCTTGATCGTAGGTTTTGAGGGATTCAAGGATTTTTTTGCCGAGTATGTCGCCCACCATTTAAAGGCCCGGGGAATCACCATCCCCCTGCCCCGGGCGGACCAGGGCGGGATCACCGCCACGGCCATTGCCCGGCTTATGGAGGAGCCCGGTTTTACAGGGGAGCTTGCCTACGGAATCAAAAAGCGCTGGGCAGGGGAGGAGGCGGTAGGGCTTCCCGCCCTCCTAGGGGTGAGATCCCCCGCCCAGGTTCTAAGGGAACTCGAATCGGAAACGAAGCTCAAGGTCTTCGAAATCCCCATCCTTCCCCCCTCGATTCCGGGGATGAGGGTTTTCAACAGGTTCAAAGGGCACCTCCTGGCCCGGGGGGTAAGGCTTCTCCAGGGTCAGGCGGTGGTGTCCGTTCTCAGGGAAGGAAGAAGGATAAAGGGGGTTACCGTATATCATGCCCCGCTCAGCAGGACCTTTACCTGTGAGGCCTGCATCCTGGCTACGGGCCGTTTCCTGGGGGGCGGGCTCCTGGCGGATGAAGAGGGGATCAGGGAACCTGTCTTCGATCTCCCCCTGAAGAAGCCTTCCTCCCGGGGGGGTTGGTTTAACAAACGCTTCTTTTCGACTTCCGTTCATCCTCTCCACTTTGCCGGGGTGATGGTAAACGAGAAATTTCAGCCGGTGGACGGGGAAGGGAAACCGGTATTCGAGAACCTCCGGGCGGCGGGGACCATCTTGGCCTGCCACAGCTCCATCGAGGAGACCTCCCGGGAGGGCATCGAAATCGCCTCCGGCTATGCCGCCGCCAGACGGGCCTGCGAATTATGAGCATCAAAGAGATAAAACCGGCCTGCGATGTTTGTGTCCGCTGCGCAACCTGTATGTCCATCTGCCCGGTCTCCCGGGTGACGGGACGGTTCCCCGGTCCGAAACAGGCTGGGCCGGGGGCGGAGCGGTTCCGGAATCCGGGAGAATCGTCCGTTGACAACTGGATCGAGCTGTGCCTCGGCTGCCGTCTCTGCGAAACCGTCTGCTCCTCCGGGGTGCCGGTCTCCGAGCTCAACCTGCTGGCCCGGGCCAAATATCTCGACGAGCAGGGCAGGCCGTTTCGGGACTGGCTTCTGACCCATAGCCATCGGCTAAACGGCCTGGGCTCGCTTCTCGCCCCCCTGGTGAATCCCCTGCTTACGAGCCGCCCGGTTAAATGGTTTCTCGATCGTTTCTTGCGGATAGACGGAAGAATGAACCTGCCCCCTTATGAGTCCCAGTCGTTTCGGCGGTGGTTCCGCTCCCGACCCGGGAATTCTTCCGGAGAAATAACCGTCGGCTATTTCTACGGCTGCTACATCAACGTCCACGAGGTGGATGTCGGAAGGGCGACGGTAGAGGTCCTTGAGGCCTGCGGCAGAAAGGTGATCCTGCCCCCGCAGGACTGCTGCGGCATCCCGCTTCTCGGCCACGGCGATCTGGCCGGGGCGGCGCGGCTGGGGAATTACAATCTCCGGTCTTTCGGGGAGCTTATCTCCCGGGGCCGGGATATTGTCTTTGCCTCGCCAAGCTGCGGGCTCATGATCCGCCACGAATACGACCGGATCCTCGCCCTGCCCGGGGCCCGGGAGGCGGCAGGTCATATCTTCGACATTTTCGAATACCTGAGCTTAAACGAGGACTGCCGGGCGGCACTCTCCCGGGGCCTTTCCCCGCTTGATAAGAAGGCGGCCTATTTCGTCCCCTGTCATCTTAAGGCTCTGAATATCGGGCTGCCCGCCTTCGAACTTCTCTCGTTGATTCCCGGGCTTAAGCTCGATCTGCTTGAGGCGGACTGCTGCGGCCTGGCCGGGGCGTTCGGCTTCAAGAAGGAGAAATACGACATCTCCCAGGCCATCGGCCGGGATCTGACCAGGGCCGCAGAGAGGATCAAACCGGATATTATTGTTTCGGAATGCGAAGGCTGCCGGATGCAGATCCGTTCGTTAACCGGTCTTGAGGTGAGACATCCCGTCGAGGTTCTCCGGGATGCCCTCGGATCAAGGCCCTAGTTCTCATAAGCGAAAAAAGGCCCCCGGCTTAAAGCCGGAGGCCTTTTTGGAAAAGCTAAAGAGATTACAGACTACATGCCCATTCCCGGGTAACCGCCGCCACCGGGAGGCATTCCGGGCATGCCGCCGCCGGCGCCCTTTTCCTCGGGTTTGTCGGCGACCATGCACTGGGTGGTGAGCATCAAAGCGGCCACGCTCGCCGCATTCTGGAGGGCAAAACGGGTTACCTTGGTGGGATCGATGATCCCCGCCTTGATCAGGTCTTCAAAGACCTCGGTCCTGGCGTTGAAACCGAAGGAGCCCTTCTTTTCCTTGACCTTCTCGACGACAATGCTTCCTTCCCAGCCCGCATTGTCCGCGATCATCCGGAGGGGTTCTTCCAGGGCCTTTTTGACGATCGTGACCCCGACCTTCTGATCCCCTTCCAGCTTAAGACCTTCAAGAGAGGAGAGGCAACGGATGTAGGCGACGCCGCCGCCGGCGACGATCCCTTCCTCAACCGCCGCGCGGGTGGCGTTTAAGGCGTCTTCCACCCGGGCCTTCTTCTCCTTCATCTCGGTTTCCGTCGCCGCGCCGACCTTGATCACCGCCACGCCGCCTACCAGCTTGGCCAATCTTTCCTGGAGCTTCTCCCGGTCGTAGTCGGAGGTGGTCTCCTCGATCTGGGCGCGGATCTGTTTCACCCGGCCTTCGAGGGCGGCCCGCTGACCGGCGCCGTCGATGATGGTGGTGTTGTCCTTGTCGATGCTGATCTTCTTGGCCCGGCCGAGATCGGAGAGCTTCACGTTCTCTAGCTTGTAGCCCATTTCTTCAGCGATCATGGTGCCGCCGGTTAAAATGGCGATATCCTCAAGCATCGCCTTGCGCCGGTCACCGAAGCCCGGGGCCTTGACCGCGGCCACATGGAGGGTGCCCCGGAGCTTGTTTACCACCAGGGTGGCCAGGGCCTCTCCTTCCACATCCTCGGCGATGATCAGGAGGGGTTTGCCCATCTTGGCGATCTGCTCGAGCAGGGGGAGGAGGTCCTTCATCCCGCTTATCTTCTTGTCATGGATCAGGATGTGGCAGTCGGTTAAATCGACCTCCATCTTCTCCGGATTGGTGACGAAATAAGGGGAAAGGTAGCCGCGATCGAACTGCATTCCCTCGACGATCTCGAGCTCCGTCTCAAGCCCCTTGGCCTCTTCCACGGTGATCACGCCTTCTTTGCCGACCTTGCCCATGGCCTCGGCGATGATTTCCCCGACCGCCTCGTCATTGTTGGCGGAGATGGTGCCCACCTGGGCGATCTCTTTCTGATCCTTGGTGGGTTTGCTCAATTTGCCCAATTCCTTCACCACCGCCTCGACGGCCTTCTCGATCCCTCTCTTTACATCCATCGGGTTGCTGCCGGCGGCGACGCTCTTGGCCCCTTCCCGGTAAATGGCCTGGGCAAGCAGGGTTGCGGTGGTCGTCCCGTCGCCGGCGACATCGCTCGTCCGGCTGGCCACTTCCCTGAGCATCTGGGCGCCCATGTTTTCGAACTTGTCTTCGAGTTCGATCTCCTTGGCTACGGTGACGCCGTCCTTGGTAACCGTCGGGGCACCGAAGCTCTTGTCGAGGATTACGTTTCTGCCCTTCGGTCCCAGGGTAACCTTAACGGCGTTGGCAAGGGCATTTACCCCTTTGAGTATAGATTTCCTTGCCTCTTCGTCATATTGTAAAATCTTGACTCCCATTCACCTGTCCTCCTTGTTATTTTTTTTCAATAATGCCTAAAATATCGTCTTCGCGCATAATGAGGTGTTCCACGCCGTCGATTTTCACTTCGGTGCCCGAGTACTTGCTGAAGAGGACCCGGTCGCCCGCCTTCACCTCGGGTTTGACGAGCTTCCCGTCATCCGCTACCTTCCCCTTGCCTACCGCTACCACCTCGCCTTCCATCGGCTTCTCTTTGGCGGTGTCGGGAATGTAAATCCCGCCCTTGGTCTTCTGCTCTTCCTCGAGCCGCCGGACAATAACCCGGTCTTGCAATGGCCTGATCTTCATACTCAACATCTTCTCCTTTCAGTGTTTTATATTGTAAGGTAAAAATTGCCTACGACTTCAAGCGGTAAGATAAACATCAATTCCCGTCTGTCAAGGAGGGAGCGGTAAATTATTATAAAATATTTGCCCGTTGCCCTGGAAAAACGGACAGGGCAACGGTTCTCCCCGATCAGCCCGTCTGTCTCGCGGCGGCGAGCATCTCGATGAAGGCCTCGATCCTGGTTTCTATCTGGGCCTGGGAGAACTGGCGCTCGTCGACCATGTCCGCCTCGATGATAAGCGACGGGATCCCCCGCTCTTCCCCAAGAATCCGCTTGAGGTCGTACTGGCCGAAGGAGTACGGTTTGCAGCTCCGGTTCGAGTGGATGACGAGGCCGTCGATTGCGTATTTGTCCGCCATTTTGATCACCTCCCGGGCCATCTGGTCGATTCCGATATTGAGATAGATTCTCGTGTAGCCTTCCGCCAGGGATTCGAGGAAATTGTCCTCCCGGATGTAAGCCAGCGAACCGCACCAGGCGGAGGTGTAGGTATCGGCGACCAGACAGGCCCCCAGGGAGGCGAATTTATCCGAGAGCCACCTGGTCTTGTACCAGACGGGCAGATTATCCCAGAGGAGACGGTAGCGCTCGCTGGGAATCGCGCCGATCCCCCGGGCCACCCTGTCTTTGACCTCATCCAGGAGGATGCGGTAGTATTCCACCGCCTTCGCCGTTCCCCTCAGGGTGACGATCAAGGCCAGATGGAAAAAGGCGTCAAAGGCCGACATAGGCGCCGGCCGGTTGGCCGAGGCGTCCAGGACCTCCTGCCAGAGCCGCTGGGCCTCGAGGGAATACCGTCCCACCTCTCCTATCCGGTCGTAATCGAACTTCTTTTTAGTATGGCTCTCGAGAAACTCGATCAGCTCGGCAAACTGGGCCAGGACGTAACTTTTGGCCTCCGGGGTATAGGTTTTGTGGGTAAACGGGGTGTCCAGGATAAAGAGGGGCACCTGAAAATAACGGGCCTGGATTTCGTACCATTTGAGGACGGTTCCGCAGATGTTGTTGCAGCAGATGAGCATATCCGGCGCGGGGAGCCCGCCGATCGGGCCGCCGCTCGTCGGGGCGCAGGCGATATCCGCCCGGGCGTAGGAACAGAGATCCGGGGCATAACCCATCGCCTCAGCCTTCTCGCAGAGATCGACCCCCATTTTGGCGGCGCCGATCATGGCCCCGTGATTTTCCGGATAAACCGGGATTACGTCCATAGCGATAAGCGGCTCAACCGGGCCGCCGCTGGTGATCCAGGCCACCTTTTTCCCCGCCTCCCGGGCGGTCTTCGCCTCGATGTAATAGGTGGTCATGATCTCCTTCATCTTGCCTGACGCCTTGAACTTCGGTATCTCCATTGTCTCCTCCTCTTGCTGCTCCGGCGGGGCTAGATCATCTCCAAAAAGGCCTCGATCCGCGTCTTTATCTGCCCTTCCGCCTGAGATTGACAATCGAGCTCAAGGAGCAGCGAGGGAATCCCCGCCTTTTTCAGGCAATCAAGCAGGCAGGGATAATCGAAGCCGTGGGGATCGCAGAACTTGAGCTGCAAGAAGATCACCCCGGAGGCCTCCTTCTCCCGCACCAGGGTCAGGAGATCCTCCCCCCGGCCCGTCAGACCTCGGTGTTTTGCCGGACAGATGGGACGGCCAAGATACCGGTCGGCCAAGGCCTCCAGGGGATCACCCTGCTCATCAACCAGGGTGCTTACGCCCCGGCAGCCGGTGCAGAGATCATCTCCCACGACCTCTCCGCCGGCCTCGGCTATGGCATCCCAGATCTCGGGCTGATCACAGAACCCGCCGGCAAGAACGAGCCTCTTTGATTTCCCGTCCGGGAGGGCGCCTTTCGTTTTCTCCTTAAGCTCCGCCGCGAGTCGGGCCAGAAGTGATGACAACTCGTTTCTCGCTAATAACTGGGCCGCCTTGGAGAGGGAGAAAAGGTCGCCGCCGCTTATGATCCCGGGGAAGCGGCTCTTGAGGTCATAGATTTCCCCAAGCCGCCTCCGGATGTCGTTTTCGAGACCGATGGCCGCCCGCAATTCGCCGTCGCCGATTGACCGGCCCTGCCATTTCTCCAGCTCCCCTTTGAACCGGGACAGTACCTCGATCAGGTATTTTCTTGAGCTTGCCCCGTCGAGTCTTACCGGCACCATGAGATCGGTGTGAAAGGCACTCAGGCCCCCGATCCGCCAGATGTCCGAGAGCCGCTGCATCGTATCGCAGGTATGGGCAAAGACGACTCCGGAGAGGAACGAGAAGTCGCCCGCCAGGGCCTCCTCCAGAACCCCCCGGGCCAGGGAGCAGCAATAACCCTGGAGATGGGCGTCGGCAAGCCGGATGTTTCTCCTGGTTCCGTAGAGCCGAAACGGATGCAGGCCCGCGGCGGCAATGAGTTCCCCGGGCACGTAAGAGCAGAGATATCCCAGGAGGGTCTTTTGCCTTTCCTTAAGCGTCCGCCCGTAGGCCAGGGGATCCTCTGCGACCTTGCGGAGCCTCTCCAATCCTTCCATATGATCTGCCTCGCTTAAGTTGTCAGGTATGGTTAAAGAGATTTGAATAAGATAAGCGGGTTTACGATTTCTCCCTGCGGTCGAAATGACCGGGGTATGTTCAACTCTCCCGGAATAAAACAGGCATCCGCCGTCAGCGGTTTCTAAGATAGATGATCCTCAGACCCTCCAGGGTGAGCATCTCGTCTACCAGGGCGATGCTCTTCGTCTCCGGGGCGATGACCCGGGCCAGGCCGCCGGTCGCCAAGACCAGGGGATCGCCCTTAAGCTCGTCTTTGATCCTGGCCACAATGCCGTCCACCAGCCCGGCGTAGCCGTACATGATCCCCGCCTGCATACTGCTTACGGTGTCTTTGGCTACGATGGATTTCGGTTTGGACAGCTCCACCAGGGGGAGCTTCGCCGCCCGCCGGAAGAGGGCCTCCGTCGAGATCATGATCCCCGGGGCGATACAGCCCCCCAGGTACTCACCTTTCGCGGAAACGCAATCGAAGGTCGTGGCGGTGCCGAAATCCACGATGATCAAATCCCGGCGGTACTTCTCGAAGCCCGCCACGGCGTTTACGATCCGGTCGGCGCCCACCTCCCGGGGGTTGTCGTAGAAGATGGGCATTCCCGTCCTGATCCCCGGGCCCACGATGAGGGGCTTTAAATGAAAGTACTTTTCGCAAAGGGGTTCGAGGATGTTGAGAACCGGCGGCACCACGCAGGATATTATTATGCCGTCGATCTCTTTCCCGCTGATGCCGCTTGACTTGTAGAGGTTGTAGATGAGCATCCCGTACTCATCGACGGTGTATTCGGTGACCGTCCTGATCCGCCAGTCCCGGATCAGCTTCTCGTCCCGGTAGAGGCCGATTACCGTATTGGTGTTGCCCACATCGATGACCAGGAGCATCTTTCCCTCTCAACCGGTTGTGACAAGCAAAGAAATATCCGCCGCCGGGGCCGAATGGGTCAGGGCGCCCACGGAGATCATGTCCACCCCGGCCTCGGCGATCCGGCGCACATTGGCCAGGGTGACGTTGCCCGAGGCCTCCAGGGGAACCCGCCCGGCGACAAGAGCCACCGCCTCCTTCATCTCCGCCAGGGACATATTGTCGAGCATGATCACGTCGGCCCCGGCGGCCAGGGCCTCCTTTACCTCGGTTAAGTTTGCGGTTTCGATCTCGATCTTAAGGAGATGATGGGCCGAGCGTCTTACCCGGGTGATTGCCTGAGCGATTCCTCCGGCCGCGGCGATATGATTCTCCTTGATCAGGATCCCGTCGGCGAGGCCGAAGCGGTGATTGAACCCGCCGCCCACCCGGACGGCATACTTGTCCAGAATTCTCAGGCCGGGGATCGTCTTTCTCGTATCGAGGATCCTGGCCCCGGTGCCCGCTGTCGCCTCGACGAAGCGCCCGGTCAGGGTGGCGATCCCGCTTAACCGCTGAAGGAGATTGAGGGCGACCCGCTCGGCGGAAAGGATCGCTCCAAGCCTGCCCCGGCACTCGGCCAGGATATATTGAGGCCGGAGACGGTCGCCGTCTTTGCAGAATTCCGCGATAGATATCTTTTCATCCAGGAGGCCAAAGGCCTCGCCGAAGACCGGCAGGCCCGCCACGATCATCTCCCCTTTGGCTACCGCTTGGGCCCGGCCCAACTCTTCCCCGGTGAGGATCGACTCGGTGGTTATGTCCCCGGGACCCAGATCTTCCCGGAGGGCTGATTTAAGAATCCTTCTTACGGCCTCTCTATTGAGCATGGACGGCCTTTGCCGGATCACTGATGCTGCCGGTTGGGGGGGCTATCTGCAACCCTTTGATTTTTTTTAGGGTTCCTTCGAGAATCAGATGCTTATGCTTAAGCTCCGCCGCCTTTCCCCGTTCCTTCTCGATTACCGCCGGGGCGGCCTTGCTCAAGAAGTCGCGGTTGGCGAGTTTCCTTTCGACCTGGATCAGCTCCTTTTCCGCCCGGGCCAGCTCCTTTTCCGTCTTAGCCCGTTTCCGGTCGAGATCCAGGGTGTCTTCCATGAGCACAAAGACCCGGCCGCCGGTGACGACCCCGGTTACGGACCCCTTGGGTTCCTCCGGATCGCACGTAATGACGAAGGATTCGAGGTTTGCCAGATGGATCACATGGGACGCCGTCAGACAGAGGGAGGCCCGCCGCCCTTCATCCGGCGAGGACATGATCACCTTGAGCCGGGCGGCGGGGCCGATTTCCATTTCCCCCCGGATATTTCTGATGGCGCCGATGATCTCCATACAGGCGGCCATCTTTTCCGCCCCTTCGTAATCCTCCCGGGTTTCGTCGAATTGGGGATAGGGGCTGATCATGATGGAGGTGGTGTCCCCGCCCGGGAGTGCCTGCCAGATCTCTTCGGTAACAAAAGGCATGAAGGGATGAAGCAGCAGGAGGGTCTGAGAGATCACCTCCAGGAGGGTTTTCTGGGTCGCTATCCTCTCATCCTGGGTCCCCTTGCCGTAGAGCGCCGGTTTGATCAACTCCAGATACCAGTCGCACATCTCACGCCAGGTGAACTGGTAGATCGCCTGGGCCGCCTCGTTGAACCGGTACTCCTCGAGATGTCTTGAGATCTCTCTTATGGTCAGATTCAGCCGATGCCGGATCCAGCGGTTGGGAAGGGTCTCCTCACCGGGCCTCGCACTTGCGGCGCCTTCATAGTCCGCCAGGTTGGCAAGGGCGAAGCGGGCGGCGTTCCAGATCTTGTTGACGAAATGCTTATGGCCCTCGATGCGCTCCTCGGACATCCGGACGTCCCGCCCCTGGGCGGTATAGGCGGCCAGGGTGAACCGGAAGGCGTCGGTTCCGTATTTGTCTATCATCTCCAGGGGATCGATGATATTACCCCGGGACTTGCTCATCTTTTCCCCATTTTCATCCCGGACCAGGGCATGGAGGTAAACGTCCCGGAAGGGCACCTCCCCCATGACATAGATCCCCATCATCATCATCCGGGCGACCCAGAAGAAAAGGATATCGAACCCCGTAACAAGCAGGGAAGTCGGATAGAAGGTCTTTAAGGCCTTGGTTGCCTCGGGCCAGCCCAGGGTGGAGAAGGGCCAGAGGGCGGAGCTGAACCAGGTGTCCAGGACGTCTTCGTCCTGTTTGATCTCCCCGCTGCCGCAGTCCGGGCAACGGTCCGGATCGGAGGCCGAGACGATGATCTCGCCGCAGGGGCAGTACCAGACCGGAATCCGGTGTCCCCACCAGATCTGCCGGGAGATGCACCAGTCCCGGATATTGCCGAGCCATTCGAAATAGGTTCCCTCCCATAAGGAGGGGATGATCCGGGTCCTGCCTTGGGCCACCGCCCGGGCGGCCTCCTGGGCCAGTGGTTTGGTGCGGACGAACCACTGTTTGGAGACGGCGGGCTCGATGTCGGTCTTGCAGCGGTAGCACTGGCCGATGTTGTGGAGGTAAGGCTCCCGGCCCGCCAGGTAGCCGTTTTCGGCCAGGTCCCGGAGGATGTTTTCCCGGCATTCGTAACGATCCTGGCCCTGATAGCCGCCCCCGTTTTCGTTGATCCGGCCGCTTCCATCGATCACCGAGATGATTTCCAGGCCGTGGCGCTCGGCCACGGCGAAATCGTTCGGGTCGTGGGCCGGGGTGATCTTTACCGCCCCGGAGCCGAAATCCATGGCCACGTAGCCGTCGGCGATGATGGGAATGACCCGCTTCACCAGGGGCAGGACCACCTTTTTTCCCACCAGCCCCCGGAAGCGTTCGTCTGCCGGGTTTACCGCCACCGCCGTATCCCCGAGCATGGTCTCCGGCCGGGTGGTGGCGACGACCACCTCGCCTTCGCCTTCGGCCAGGGGGTAGCGGATATGCCAGATAAAACCGGCCGCTTCCCTGTGTTCGACCTCGAGATCCGAGATGGCGGTATGGCAGCGGGGGCACCAGTTGATCACATAGTCCCCCCGGTAGACGAGCCCGTCTCGATAAAGCCTGACGAAGACCTCCCGGACCGCCTTCGACAGGCCCTCGTCCATGGTGAACCGCTCCCTCTCCCAGTCGCAGGAGCAACCTAAGCGTTTCAACTGGTTGATGATCACCCCGCCGTACTTCTCCTTCCACTGCCAGATGCGGGCGATGAATTCCTCCCGCCCCAGATCGTGCCTGGTGAGATTGCCCCTGGCCAGCTCCTGCTCGACGACGTTCTGGGTGGCGATGCCCGCATGGTCCATCCCGGGCATCCAGAGGGTGTTTAAGCCCTGCATCCTCCTGGTTCTCACCACGATATCCTGCAGGACGTTGTTTAAGGCATGCCCCATGTGGAGCATACCGGTTACATTGGGCGGGGGGATGACGATGGAGAAGGGTTTGTTGCGCGCCTCGTCTGCGGCATGGAAGAGATCATGTTTCAACCAGTATTGGTACCACTTGTCTTCCTTGTGTTTCGGTTCGAAGGTCTTGTCGAGGACACCTCGTGGCATCTGGCGGCTCCTGGAAAAAGGCCGGGAAGGAGATGTCTTAAAAAGAGATTCCTTCCCGGCCTTAAGATTAAAATCTAAGCGCCTCCCGGATCATCCTGATCACAAGTAGCGCATCCACCCCGGACACCGGATCCAGGGGTGCGAATTCCCCGGTGGTAAAATCCTTGACCCCCATCAGGCCCCTGGTGGTGATTACCATCGCCGCGTTGTAATAGGGCAGATCGGGTCTCAGATCGGGGAAGGGGGAGAGGGTTCCGATGAACCGGGTGGCGAGTTTCTGATCCCCCGAGACCCGGATCAGGATATCCTCGATCATCAGGGCGTAGGCGGCCCTGTCCACCGGCAGGGCCGGTTTGAACGTGCCGTCGGGATAGGTCTCAAGCCCCCGGACCCCGAGCTGGATGATCCCTTCGATATCCGCCCGGAGGGGATGTTTCTCGACGTCGTTCGGGGTCAGGGTCCGCGGGGCGGCCTTGGCCGCATCCGGGGCCCGGAAGGCGGTGTCGTACTCCTTGGGGGTCCTCTTCTTGTAAAGGACGTCGATCTTCATTTCGGACATGAACAAAGCGGCGACATCCGCCCGGGTTATCCGCTCGACGAAGGCGATCTGCTTGCCAGTAATCGAGCCGGGCATGGCCCGCTGGATCTTCTGGATCACGCCCCATTCCAGGTCGGCTTCGGCGACGTAATCTCCTTTAAAATCAAGAACTTTGCTGAACATGAAAGCTGATTTGGTAAAGTCCAGGGCGGTTTTGTAGCAGAGCCCCATATAAAAATGGGCGTAGGCCGACCGGGGTTCAACGGCCATAACCTTCTCGAAGGCCCCTTCCGCTCGATTCAGCCAGTCGTCGGTATCGCGCTTGCACACCACGCCGACCCGGGTGCAGTCGATCCTGGTTAAGGTGTTTATCCGGATCACCGCCACGTTGACGAAAACGGTATCCGCGTCGGTTTTGACGAGCTTCAAGGCCCTTCCCACCGCTTCGTCCGCGGCCTTGAAATTGCCCTGGTAGGCCCTGACCAAACCGACTCCGGCGTGGGCCTGGGCGAATTTGGCATCAAGCTCGCTGGCGAGATTGAAGGATTTCTCCGCCTCGGCGTATTTTTCCTGATTGAGGAGTCTCATCCCGACCCCCACATGATGCTGGGGGGTGTCAAGCTGGCTCACCTGCTGGCGGGGCGGGGGCACATGGGCGCAGGAGGCAACGAGCAAACCAAGGGCCACGAAGGCCAGGGCAGATATCAGATACCTTGGAACTGACTTGCTTCTCATATGATTCTCCTTTCGTGTCTCCGATTGAGAAAACATTTTTTGAAAACGATACCCGGTCATCCGGCTTTTAACTATCTCCTAAACCGGCCCAAGTCAAGGAGACTTTTTCCGGAGACGGCGCTTTTTACGGATTGCCTTCTTTGTTGATGAGAAACTTTTCGATCTCGCAGGTGATTTCTTCCGTGGCTCCAGGGGAATGCCACCTGATTTCCGGATCCTTCTTAAACCAGGTAAGCTGGCGCTTCGCATAGCGGCGGGTGTCGCGCTTCAGGAGCCGGATCGCCTCGGCGAGGCCGCATCTCCCCTCAAGATAGTCCACCACGTGCCGGTAATTGAAGGTATGAAGGGGTTTTACGTCGCCCGGATAGCCGTCGGCCAGAAGCCCCTTCGTCTCGTCGATGAGTCCGGAGACGATCATTGCCTCGATCCGCTCCTCTATCCTCCGGTACAGTTCCTCCCTGGGCAGGATCAGTCCGATTTTCAAGGCGGCAAACCGTCTCCTGCCGAACTGGTGATCCCGGTGAAGCTCGGTGATCGACCGGCCGGTGGTCTCCTTAACCTCGAGGGCGCGGACGATCCGCACCGCATCCCGTTCCGCAAGGACAGAGGCGGCGGCGGGGTCACGCTCTTTTAAGAGCCGGTAGAGGCTTTCGGGGCCGTAAAGGGAGAGCATTTCCAGGTAATGCCTCCTCACCTCCTCCCCGGGGGGGGCTTCCGGGAAGAGACCGCCCAAGAGACCCTTGATGTAGAGACCTGTGCCGCCCACAACGAAGATCGGGGTCCCTTTTCGGTGCAGGACGTCTATTACGGCCTCCGCCTTCCGGACATACCGGGCCGCATTGAAAGGCTCGTCGGGGTTGACCAGATTAAGGAGATGATGCTTGATCTCCCGCTGTTCCCGCGGGGTAGGCTTCGCCGTGCCGATATCAAGATAGCGGTAAACCTGCATGGAATCGGCGGAGAGGATTTCCCCGCCCCACCTTTTGGCAAGGGTAAGGGCGAGGGCGGACTTGCCGACCCCGGTAGGACCCTGGATGATTATGAGCCGGGGAATGTTTGCTTCGTTTGCCATGAGTTTAAAGAATCCTGCCGCCGGGCTCCCGCCGGATAAGGGGGGCCTTCAGCGTCTCTTGAACATCTTTTCCAGCTCCGGGAGGCCGAAGGCCAGGTAAATGGGCCGGCCGTGGGGGCAGGTGGTCCCGGAGGGTGTTTCATCCAATGTCTCAAGCAGCCCTTTAACCTCCTCCGGGCTCAGGAGGTCTTTGGCCATGACCGCCGCCCGGCAGGCCATTACGACCAGGAGCTTGTCCTTCTTCTTTTCCGTGGGCGCGGCCACGATCCCCTCTTCCAGGCTATTTGCCAGGATCTCCCCGAGGAGCCCTCCGGCTTCGCCCGGCTGGAAGGGGAAGGGGAGGCTTCTCACAACCACCGCATCGCCCCCGAAGGGTTCCGCCTCCAGTCCCAGCCCGTTTAGGTCCTCCTTGAGTTCGAAAAACAGGGAGAACTCTTCCCGGGACAGGCTTACTATCTCCGGCAGGAGGAGGCGCTGGGAGGGGCTCTCCGCCCGGCCGTATCTCCTCTTGAAGGTTTCGAACATCACCCGTTCGTGGGCGGCGTGCTTGTCGAGGATGATGAGGCCCGCGGGAGAGGAGAAAAGGAGATAGGTGTTCTCAAGGGGTCCCAGATAATTAAGAGCGGAAAACTTGAATTCCGCCTCTTGCCGGGCAGGATCATCCCGGAGAGGCGGTCCGGCCGGGGTAAAGAGGGGATCAGGGGCGGGGGAAACCTCCCGTCCCTGAGGCGAGATATAATATCTCAAGACCGCCTCCTCCAGGCGGGATTCGTATCTGTCCTTAAGGGGCAGGGCCCCCGGGAACCGCCCGCCGCCGCCGGTCGTCAGGGAAACCCCGGCAAGGGCCGAGCTTATCCCGGTGACGACGAGCCGGTAGATCTCCCGGGGATGGCGGAAGCGGACCTCCCTTTTGGCCGGGTGGACATTGACATCCACCTCTTCCGGGGGCAGCTCGATAAAAAGGATCGCCGCCGGGTAAAGCCTCGGGGGGAGGGTATTTTCGCAGGCGGTCATAAGGGCGTGGTTCACGAGAGGATCCTTGATGAACCGGCCGTTGGCATAAAAGAAGATCTGCCGGTTGTTGGAACGGGGATGGTCGGGCCGGGAGACGAAACCCGTGAGGGCCGCCTGGCCGTGGGCGGCCTCGACTGGCAGTAGAGCGCAGGCGAGCTCGGGATTGAAAAGGAGGGCGAGCCTTTCCCTCAGATCCCCCGAGGGCGGCAGGTAAAGGGCCTCCCGATCCCCGGCCCGGACCCGGATCCGGAGGTTCGTCCGGGGCAGGGCAAGCTGGGTGATCGCCTCGAGACAGGCCTGTCTTTCCTTGGCCTCGCTCTTCAAGAAGGCCTTGCGCACCGGCACCGCCTCGAAGATATTCGACACCTGGATCGAGGTTCCGGCGGGACAGCCCGCCGCCGCTGTCTCCAGAACCTTGCCTGCCTCGATTACTATCCGGGCGCCTGTTAAGGCGTCTTTTATCCTGGTTATCATCTCGACCCGGGCGACCGCGGCGATGCTGGCTAAGGCCTCCCCCCGAAAACCGAAGGACCGGATCTGATAGAGATCGGAAAACACGCCGATCTTGCTCGTCGCGAAGCTTTGAAAGGCCAGGGGAAGATCATCCGGGTGAATGCCCGAGCCGTTGTCGGTGATCCTGATGCCTTCGCAGCCCCCCTTGGCGAGGGTTATGGCCACCTCCGAGGCGCCGGCATCGAGGGAGTTTTCAAGGAGCTCCTTGACGATCGAGGCGGGCCGCTCGACCACCTCGCCCGCGGCGATCTGGCCCGCCAATTCCTGAGATAAGGGTTTTATTCTCCCCGGCTTTAGCATAGGTCCTCGGACAAGAAAAGACCGCAGCACTTACACCCGCCGCGGTCTTTTTGGTTTTTGCTGAGATCAAACGTCAGTCAAGGACAATCATTACCCGGCATTTCTTGAGGAAGGCGAGGTTTTCCGCCACCCCTCTGATGGCATCGGCATCGGCATTGGCAATGACGATATCCGACTTGCCCGCCCCTTCCGCCTTGATCCCCTTGACGGTGATCGGATTGTTCGTGACCCGGGCATTGCTCATGGCGGCGGTGAGATCCCGGGCATACCCGGTCATCCCCTGCTGGATGGCGAAGTCCCTTTCAACCTGCATCGAGCCGTAAACCTCCCGCCCCGCCTCGTCGAGAATTCTGGGCGACATGGCCGGCCGCACCTGGATTCCCCGGGCGTCGATCACCAGTCCCGTATAGACCACCCCGGCCCTGGCCGGCTGAGGGGGCGCAGAGGCAGGTGCTACCGGAGCGGGCGGGGCCGCGGCGACAGGAGGAGCCGGCTCCGGCTTCTTATCTAAGGCACGGGGCATAACGACGGGGGCGAGGTTATTCATGGTAAGCCGCATGGTCACCTCTACGGTCCCGTCGGACATGTATTCCTGTTTCATCACCCGGGCGCCTTTCACCACCCCCTCGACCTGGGTGTTGATCACGTCGCTTGCGGTCGTGAAATCCTTCACTTCGGTGGTCGAATCTATCCGGACCCCCTTGGTGATCTCGAGGAGATTCCTCAAGGCGTCCACCTGGGCGGCCCGCAGGGCCATGGGCCGGGCCTGGGGTTTGCCGATGAATCTCTCCGGGGGGGCGCCGATACCCACCGCCTCTATATAACCCGCGGACCAGTTGACGCTTCCCTGGGTTCCCACCTGCTCGATGAGCTGGGTCCACTGGGCCATGGTGACGGTATCCTGTCCGCCTACCATGGCCGGGGAACAAACGAGGATGGAAACGACGAAAAAAGAAAGAAGCGAATTGCGAACTTTCATGGCTAACCTCCTAAATAATGATGGAAACTGACCAGCACTAATCGCCGGCACCCATCCCTCCCGTGAGGGTTATCCCGGACGTTAGCAGAAGCGAAAAAACAAATCAACAAATAAGATGGCAGGCCCGAATTCCGGACAAGATAATTAAGTGTTATGTCCCCCGAATTCCCCCGTTGTAAGACCGATGGGCAATTAGCCCTTGACCAAACAGGGCACTTATGCCAGAACACTTCGCGGAAGCTTGCTGTAAACGGGTATTTATCCCGGGAAGGCGTATGGAATAGGAGGCCCGCGGTCAAAGGCGATCAAATAACCAAAGGAGAAGGGCGATGGATTTCGAGCTT
>JBBIJM010000003.1:0-1520 GCA_037445955.1 Syntrophobacterales bacterium | reverse complement strand
ATTGAAGATAAAGGGATCCCCCGGCCGCGGGGTATAACCGAAGAACCCTACCTCGGCCATTAAATCCAGGGGATAGGCCTCACGGCGCAGATCGAACCAGGCCTTCCAGGCGGCGAGGTTGGCGGCCCCGATGCCCGCCAGGACGGTCCGATACCCGTTTGCCCCTACCTTCTCCTTGATAATCTCCGCGGCATTTATAATCAACCTCTCGGCAGGATTCGCCAAGACGGCGGAGTCAAGCCCGTCTGCAAGTTCGTCAAGTTCGCTTATCCAGGAATCGCTTGCCGCCTTCCCCTTGAGATGCCAGATCTTTTTATAACCCAGCCTTTTTAAGTAGGCCTCGTGATTCTCCACCCCGAAAACCCACTGCTCGGTCCATTTCTTAAGCCCCGCCTCATTTGTGCAGGCGTCTCTCAGCTCCCGGATGAACTCCTCGTCTTCGGCATAGGCCTCGAGATCCTTAAGTCCGTAGTTGTCGGCCCCGGCGGGATGGGCGCCCAGGGGGGCCGGACAGACCGCTCGCACCAGATAGCCTGGGACCTTGACAAAATGGGCGTATTTTTTGAGCTCTTCCGTTGCCAGGAGGTGCTCGACGGTGGCAATCGCCCCCTCCCGGGCGGCATATACGCCGTGAGGCCCCTCGGCATAAGGGGGGCTGATAAGCAGGTTGCCCGCGGGATCCGCCGCCCAGGCGTGCAGGACGGTAATATCCGGTCTTAAGGCCCGGATGAGGAGAGTCTTTGCCCCGTCCGGAGATTCGGTGCACCAAATATCCCGGGCGTTTTCCTTCTCGAGAGAACTGCCGGCCAGGGAATGGGTCGGCAGCCATTCCACCCCCAGGGCGCCGGCCAGAAGCCGCTGGGTCAAGGTCAGCACCGTCCAGTTTTCTATCTCGATCTTCCCCCGGGCATAGGCCTCCTGGTAAATTCGATTAGGCCCGGGAAAGGGATAGGCGTCTCCGAGGAACGAAGAGATCAATCTCCGGGCCAGGCCCTCGGAAACGAAGAGGACCATGGCGGCCGTAAACCCTAAAGCGCTGACGACAAAACGGGGATCCCTGCCCCGGAAGGTCCGGCAGATTTCATAGATCGCCGCGTTGGGACGCAGGTAGGTGTGGGCGATATGGAGGTGCATCCCCGGCCGGACGAACCTGCCGATGGCCTCCTTCAAATCCATCAGCTTGTTTTGAGCCGGAGATTTTCCGGATAAATCAACCTTGTCCTTAACCTCGCCCGCAAAGTCACCGTACATGGCCAGTGGTCCCTCACCTGTTTGGTTCCCGAAAACCGGACAGGAAACCCTTTTTTAGAAATGCCGTTTCCCGAAGCCTAAGGGACTATAAATCTCCCTGATTATCCATCTTAAGATTCCCTGCTTCCTTCGAAATGACACCCAGCCGAAACGATAAAATCCTTTCGATGCTCCCGGCAGGCTATAGGCCCCGGGCTCTCTAATCCAGCTTGAACTCTTCCCGCCAGAGGTCCTGTTTTTTCCAGGGAGGCTGGCGGTCCTTTTCAAAG
>JBBIJM010000002.1:0-1738 GCA_037445955.1 Syntrophobacterales bacterium | reverse complement strand
CGCCTAAAATATTTACATGTCCCAATTTTCTCCTGGCCCTGGCCTCGGCCTTCCCGTAGAGATGAACCTTGACCCCGGGAAGTCCGAATACTTTCTCCCAGGGGATTTCCGAAAACGGCCGGCCCAAGATGTTGAGCATGGCCGTGGGACAGAGCAGCTCCGGCCGGTCGAGGGGCTGGCCGCAGATCGCCCGGAGCTGCATCTCGAATTGAGAGATGCTGCAGCCGTCCATGGTGAAATGACCCGAATTATGGGGCCGCGGGGCGAACTCGTTGATCAGGATCTCCCCGTCTGCAAGGAGGAACATCTCCACCCCCATCACCCCCACCAGCTCCAGGGTGGCTGCCAGATCCCCGGCCAAGACATGGGCCCTCTCCCTCTCTTTTCTCGTCAAATCCGCCGGCGCCAGGGTATGGAAGAGAATCCCGTCGTCATGGACATTCTCCCCGGGCGGATAAAGGGCGACTTCGCCCTTGCCGCCCCGGGCGCAGATGACGGAAATCTCTTTCGCGTAGGGGATGAACTTCTCCACAATGATTTCCTGATCCAGTTGGTTTTTCAACCGGGCGAGGTCCTCCTGCGTCTTGACCAGGGTAAGCCCCTTCCCGTCGTAGCCGCCGGTTGCGGTCTTTACAACCACCGGCAGGTCAACCTTATCCTGGGATATCTCCCGGCCGCTTTTAAAAATGGAAAACGGCGCTACCGGGAAGCCCCGGGCGGCAAGCCAGGTTTTCTCCGAAACCCGGTTTCGTTTCACCTCCAGGATTGCGGCCTTGGGCATGACGGGGATCATCTCCTCGATCCCTCTTACCAGTTCCATCCCAACATGTTCGAATTCGTAGGTGGCAACCTGACAACAGGAAACAAAAGACGCTGCCTGATCAGGGTGAAAGGCCTTATCCGCCACCTGGGCCGCCGGTCCCGTAAGGTCCGGGTCGATGACCGCCGAGCGATAACCCATCCGCCTGGCCTCGAGAATAAACATCCTGCCCAGCTGGCCTCCCCCGATGACCCCGACGGCAGAGCCCGGATCGAGTCTCATGGTTTATCCAGATCCTCCTTCGTTATCTCCATCTTTTTAACCTTCTCCCTCATCGCCTCCTGGTGTCTTCTTACCTTAAGGGCCACTTCGGGGTCCTTGATCCCCAGGATCCTCGCCGCCAGGAGCCCGGCATTTTCCGCATTCCCGATGGCCACCGTGGCCACGGGAATCCCCGCGGGCATCTGGACTATCGACAGAAGCGAATCCAAACCGTTTAAATTCGCCGTGGGGATCGGCACACCGATAACCGGAAGGGTGGTCTTGGAGGCGGTCATCCCGGGCAGATGGGCCGCCCCGCCGGCCCCGGCAATGATTACCTCGAGGCCGCGGTCGAAAGCGGAGGCGGCGTAACTGAACATTTCATCCGGGGTGCGATGGGCCGATTTGATCGATATTTCGTAAGGGATACCCAACTCATCGAGGATCCTGCCCGCCTTTTTCATAACGGGAAGATCGCTCAGGCTGCCCATAACTATTCCCACCCGGGGCCTCTCTTCCATATCCCTTCCCTTAAAATCCCTGTTTCAGAGTCGAATAAAGCCCTTCGGGAAATCTTGATCCTAAAAAGCCTAAGGAAAAGTCA
This sequence comes from Syntrophobacterales bacterium, assembly GCA_037445955.1. Taxonomy (GTDB): domain Bacteria; phylum Desulfobacterota; class Syntrophia; order Syntrophales; family CAMTWB01; genus JBBIJM01. The sequence continues at coordinate 113 of JBBIJM010000002.1, read as the reverse complement.
TCTCGATCAATACCAGCGATGAGGCATCTTTATCTTGTTTAAGATTTCTCCCGGCGGAAAGAAATGACAAAATCGGTAATTTTTCAAAGCCCTCAAACATCTCTTCTTCCAGA
>JBBIJM010000001.1:0-3046 GCA_037445955.1 Syntrophobacterales bacterium | reverse complement strand
TCGACGCTCAAACGGTGCGCAGGCTCTACGAGGCCTCCCGGGCCGGGGTCCGGATCGACCTTATCGTTCGGGGAATCTGCTGTCTTAGACCGGGAATCCCGGAGGTGAGTGAAAATATCCGGGTCACAAGCATCCTGGACCGTTTTCTGGAACACTCCCGGCTCTACTACTTCCACAACGGCGGCGATCCGGAGATCTATTCGGGCAGCGCCGACTGGATGCCCCGCAATTTCCGGAAGCGGGCGGAGATTCTCTATCCGATCAAAAGCACCGGGCTTAAAACGAGGATCATGGATGAAATCCTGATGACCTATCTGAAGGACAATGTGAAGGCCCGGCTGATGCAGTCCGACGGGTCTTACTTGAGAATCCGGCCCAGGGAGGGGGAGCGGCCCGTCCGGAGCCAGAGCGAACTCATCGAAATCGCCCGGCGGGGGGGGGTGAAATCCCCGCCCTACGAGGAGCTCATCAGGCGGATCGGGAAGAGAAAACCCAAGAAAGGGTAAGGCCGAGGGGATGGAAAGACAAAAAAGGGACAGCGCCCTTGCCCTTGTCGCCCGGACGGCGGGGGCCTACGACCCGGATCCGGGCCACGGCGAGCAGGTCACGAGACTTGCCTTGAGGCTTTTCGATGAACTCCTCCCTCTCCACAACTACGGGGAAAGGGAGAGATTTCTCCTGGAGATGGCCGGCCGGCTCCACGACATCGGCTGGTTTAAGGCCGGCCCGGGAAACCACCACAAGGCAAGCGCCGAGATGATCCTCTCTCTCGAGATACCCGGTCTTGCCGAGGGAGAGCTTCTCGTCTGCGCCCTGATCGCTCGCTACCACAACAAGGCCCTGCCCGATCCGGCCCGGCATGGGCCGTTTTCCTCTCTCGGCCAAGAGCGGCGGCAGGCGGTTTTATGGCTGGCCGGGATCCTCCGCGTCGCCGACGGTCTGGACTGCTCTCACCGGGCGGTGATCGGCGAGATTGCCTGCCTAATCGAGAGGGAAAGGATCGTCATCGGGCTTGACCCCCGGGGGGATTGTTCCCTCGAGGTGGGAAAGGCGACGAAAAAGGGGAATCTCCTTAAGAAAATCTCGGCCAGGGGGATAGTTTACCGATGCTGATTGCGTGCATCTCGGATATCCACGGCAACCTTCCCGCCCTGGAGGCGGCGGTGGCCGATGCCAGGGCCCGGGGGGCGGAGATGATCTGCTGCGCCGGGGATCTGACCGGTTACGGCCCCTTTCCCCGGGAGGTCTGTCTCTTTCTTGAGGAGAGGGGCATCCCGACCATAATGGGCAACTACGACCGCAAGGTGATCGAGGCGGCTGAGGGCAAGGCGGCCCGCCAGGTGATGAAGGAGGGTAAACGGAGGATCCTGCTTTGGACCGTGGAGAACACGAAAGGGGCGGGTCTCGGTTATCTGAAAAGACTGCCCGAGTCCCTCGATCTCGATCTGTTCCCCGGGCAGAGGTCCCTGATCGTCCACGGCAGCCCCGTCTCCCCGGACGACCCGATCTATCCGAGCGTAACCAAACCGGCGATCGAGGGGAAACTCGGCGGGAATCGCCCGGCTATCCTGGTTTGCGGCCATACCCATATACCCTTCGTGAAGAAGCTCTCCGGCCTCCTGGTGGTCAATTGCGGATCCGCGGGCTACCCCGTTGACGGGGATCCACGCCCCTCGTATGCCTTATTGAGAAACGACCGGGGGGCCAATGTCCGGGGGACCATTGTCAGGTTCCCTTACGACCGGGGACGAACCATCGGGAAACTGAGAAATACCGGACTGCCCCGGGGTTTAAGCGAAGATTTTGCCCTGGGCAATAAAAATTCTTCCCTTGACCACCGCGGCATCAACCAGGAGGATGGAAACGGATGAACGAAGTGAGGAAATCGCCGGAGCTGGAACTGAAGTTGCGCCTGCCGGGGCCGGAGGCGGAAATGTCCATAGTTAAGCACCTGACCGCAAGGGGATACCGGCTCAAAGAGGCCAAAAGGGTAAGGAACGAGGATATCTATCTCGATACCTTCGACTGGGATCTCTTAAAAAAGGGGCTGTCCCTCCGTTACCGCACGAAAGACGGGGCGGCCTTTTATACCTTAAAGGGCCTGGGCAGGATAGAAGAGGGGATAGCGGAAAGGATGGAGATCGAGGCGGCCCTGGAAGCCCCGGTCATCAGGCCGGCGGAGGTCAGGGTGAAGGAGATAAACGGGCAGATAGACCGGATCATCCATCCCTGGAAACTCCTGGAGCAGATCCTGGTCCGCACCGACCGCCACACCTGGCGCCTGACGTCTCCCGCGGGGGCCAGGATGGAGATGTCCTTTGACGAGGCTTCCTTCCAGGCGAAGGGTCTCAATAAATCCCGCCGGACAAGAAACCTAAGGGAGCTTGAGGCGGAACTGCTCCAGGGGGCGCCGGAGGAGCTCATCGTCCTGCGGGAGGTCATATCTCAGCTGTCCCCCTATCCCCCGTCGGCGGCCTCGAAGCTCCAGACGGCCATGGAAAGGTTAAGTATCCGGCTTCCCTCGAAGAGGCCGCCTGCCCAGTACCTGGTGAGGCTTACGGACCGCCTCGATCAGGCGCTCCGCAAGATCCTTTCCCACCAGTTTCTCCGGTTTGGAGACCTTCTCCCCGGGGTGATCGGGGATACGGATCCGGAATTCGTCCATCAGGCCCGCGTGGCAACAAGGCGGATGCGCTCGGCGCTCGTCATCTTCTCCGGCGCCGTTTCTCCTGCGAGGTTCTCCTATCTCGCCTCGGAGCTCAAGTGGCTGGCCGATCTCTTCGGGGCGGTCCGGGACCTGGACGTCTTTCTCCTGAACCTGAATGTCTTTGAGGAAAAGATAGAGCGTTTTTTCGAAAAGAAAATAAGGCTCTTTACCGATTTGATCGAGAGCAGACGCACCGAACCGCTAAAGGAGCTAAAAGAGGGCCTTTCCTCCCCCCGGTATGAAAAATTCGAGAAGGCCTTAACCCGGTTTCTCCAGGGGCCTCTGCCCAGCCGTCCCCGGGGGCCGCTTGCCTCAAAGAGCCTCCGGGAGGCGGCGCCG